>NZ_JBSVQM010000011.1:0-138558 GCF_054863625.1 Clostridium sp. Marseille-QA1073
AGGACGCCGAGAGTACTGCAGGGGAGACCCTGTGGGAGGGTAGGTTGTTGCCAGGTAGCTTAAGCTACGCTTAACTCAATTGGCTCCTTGGTCAAGCGGTTAAGACACCACCCTTTCACGGTGGTAACAGGGGTTCGATTCCCCTAGGAGTCACCATAGAATATGCAGATGTGGCGGAATTGGCAGACGCACTAGACTTAGGATCTAGCGCTTTACGGCGTGGGGGTTCGACTCCCTTCATCTGCACCACTTGCGGGTGTAACTCAATGGTAGAGTGCTAGCCTTCCAAGCTAGTTACGAGGGTTCGATTCCCTTCACCCGCTCCAAAATATGCGTTTTTAGCTCAGCTGGATAGAGCAACGCCCTTCTAAGGCGTGGGCCAGGGGTTCGAATCCCTTAAAACGCACCATATATTGGGATATCGCCAAGCGGTAAGGCACCAGACTTTGACTCTGGCATTCGTAGGTTCAAATCCTGCTATCCCAGCCAAATGGTTCACTAGCTCAGTCGGTAGAGCACATGACTTTTAATCATGGTGTCCGGGGTTCGATCCCCCGGTGAGCCACCAAAGCTTTGGCTCCTTGGTCAAGCGGTTAAGACACCACCCTTTCACGGTGGTAACAGGGGTTCGATTCCCCTAGGAGTCACCATAACTCTTACTTTTAAAGTAAGAGTTTTTATTTTTGGGAATGTTTTTTATAATTAATATATATTAATTATAGATGATAGATTATAAATGTATAAGATTAATAATAAATACATACAAAGTTGAGGAACAGAAGGAATTTAAAGAACTAGTTTCTAAAAGAAGTAATCTTATGCAAAAGATAATTCATTATATATTAAGAATAAAATGAGATAAAGCAATGAAAAATTAGAGTTAAATAATACCAATATCCTCAATGGATATTGGTATTATAATTTTAATAAGAAAAACTCATTGTTATAAATCCTTATTACATATTACTTATCATTGGTAATTTCTTTTTAGATGTCTTTGAAAGTATAATTCCATAGACTATACCTAAAGAAAGCCAAGTAAAACCTACAGTTAATGCAAAGGTTGATAAATTAATCCATAAATAGAAACATACAATAAACCCTAAAGCTGGAATTATTAGATTAGAAAGAATTTTTCTCTCTTTCTTTTTAATAAAGTAATATACAATTACAGAAAGATTTACACACATGAACCCAACAAGTCCGCCAAAGTTTAATAGTTCTGTTACTAAGGATATATTAAGAGTAAGTGCACCTATAATTCCTATAGTACACATTATAAAAATATTATAAGTTGGAGTTTTATATTTTGGATGCAAATGAGTAAAGAACTTTTTTGGCAATACTTCATCTCTTCCCATACCAAAAAGCAAACGTGCAGCACTAGATTGTCCTGTAAGCCCTGCAGTAAGAGTAGAAATAACAACTGCAAAAGTATAAAGCCCTGCTAAGAATGCTCCACCTGCAAGTTTAGCCACTTCAAATAAAGCAGTATCTGAAGATGCAAAGCTTGAATAATCAGGCCATACTAATTGTATAACATAGGCTTGAACTATAAAGATTAATCCACCTACAATACAGGAAATAAGGGCAGCTTTTCCAATATCTTTTTCTGGTTTTACTGCTTCTTCTGCCATAGTAGTTATAGAATCAAAACCAAGAAAAGAGAAACAAGCAATTGCACCACCAGCTATAAGAGTTGAAACTGAAAAAGTATTTTCATTATAGAACGGTTTAATTGATAATAATGTTCCTTCACCAACTCCGCTTAAGAGCGACTTTCCGCAGATAAATATAAATATTACTACAATGGCACCCATTAATCCTACTAAATAAAGATTTGCCTTGGCAGCAATCTCTACACCAAAATAATTTACAACAGTAGTTACTCCACCTATAATAAGTACCCATGCCCAATAAGGAATGGAGGGTATTGCTACATTAGCATAAGCTGCACCCACCATGAATACCACCAATGGAACTAAAACATAGCTCATAAACATACACCATCCAGCTAAGAAACCAAGATAGGGGCTAATAGCACGCTGAGTATATGTGTAGGTGGATCCAGCCACTGGAAAAGCCGCTGCCATACGACCATAGCTATAAGCTGTAAATAGCATTGCTATCATTGCACAAAGATAAGCCAGTGCTAGCATTCCACCTGTTAATTGTGATGCTGTACCATAGATATATGCTGGTGCAATAGGAGTCATAAAAGCAATTCCATATATAGTTAAGTCTTTTAATGTTAAAACTCTTTTTAACTCATCTTTATAACCGGAGTTTCCATTTTGTGAATTTGTTTTTTTTACGCTTTCAACTTCTGTATTCAATTAAATATCCTCCTATCTTTTAGTACAAGCTTTACCATTTAATTTCTTCTGCATTTGCAAGTCTACAAATGACTGTTGCTAATATGTCAGCTAAAGCTTTTAATTTATTTGGATCTACTCTCTCTGGTTTATCCTCTGGGCTATGGTAATGTTTATCTCCAGGCCCCCAAATCCATGTAGTTGGAACACCTGCTTCAGTAAATCTTCCACTATCAGGTGTGCCTAATACACAATAATCTTGCTCTAGATAATATCCCATTTCATCAGCTACATCTACTACATAATTACATAGCTTTTCTGGAAAATGAATTTGTCTACCTGGCCAATTTCCACCTTTCATTACCCAAAGCTCGCTGCCTGCACCTACCATATCTACTTCAATACCTGCTTTAACACTTTCTAAGTCATCTTTATGTTTTTTAATATAGGCATCTGAGCCTGCTGAGCCAAGTTGTTCTTCAGCACCTAGTGATATAAATTCCACTGTACGATTAAGCTTTTTATCTTGTAATATTCTTGCAAGTTCCATAATAATTGCTGTACCAGAACCATTATCGTTTGCACCTGGTGTTCCAGCAGAATCTCTATGCCCATAAATGATAATCTTTTCTTCAGGAAATTTGCTACCTTTTTTAATTCCTCTAATATTAACTGAATATCCATCTTCATTTTTAGTTTTTACTACAAGATTTCCTGATACTATTCCATTATTCATAAGTTTTAAGAGTTTATCACCTTCAATACAATCTATAACTACAGCTGGAATTGGCTGCGGATCAATTGGAAGAAATCTTCTTTCACTTTCAAAATATCCAGTTTCTAAAGTAGTGATAAATATCCAAGGATCAAAATTGATAAGAATTGCTCCTATTGCACCATTTTTTGCTGCATTACATATTTCAGGCCAAAATTGATCTTTCATTGTTTCTTTATCTCTTTCAAAAACAACTATTTTTCCTTTAACATCTTTTCCTTCATAATCTTCCTCCAATCCTTTATTTACATAAATTAATTCCCCATTTAGCCCATCATCGCAGGTTGCTTCAGAGAAGAACATAGCTCTTGAAGGAATTTTTATTTCATTGTTTACTTTTATAAAAGAATATTCTTCATTAAAGGTTTTAATAGGGAAGTCCTCTTCTATTACTTGAATTCCTGAATTTTTAAAGGAATCTGTCACTAGCTTTGCAGCCATATATTCTACTTCTGAGCCTGCAAATCTATTTCCAAGCGCTGCTAATTTCTTGATGTCATTAAACATCCTTCCTGCTTTTGATTGTTGAATAATGTTACTCATAATGAGACCTCCTAAAATTATATGATTATTATAAATGTGATTTCCTACACGTATATCAATATAAAGCAAGTGGCATGCCAACTAAAAAAGCAAGAAAATCTACTAATTTTCTTGCTTTCTGTATAGTAATTTTATGTAGTTTTTTAGAACTGATACTATAAGGTATCAAAAAAAGTGAGAATTTTCGTGCTTTTACTAAATATCTTCTTTTTTATATGATACCTTTTAGTTACATGGTGTTACATTTTTGTATCATCTTTTGATAAATCTAGCTGTTTAATTTTCAGTTGTAGATTTTTTCTAGCAATATTTATTTGCTTTGCAGTAGCGGAAATGTTCCAGTTATTTCTTTTTAAGGCTTGAGTTATGTAGTTTTTTTCAAAAATTTTTTTCGCTTCAAGAAAAGGCATTTTATCATCTTTAATTTTAGTTATTTCCTCATTTTTTATTTCTTTTGGTAAATCATGAGTATGAATTATTGTGCTAGAAGAAAAGACTACTAACCTCTCTACTAGATTTCTTAGTTCACGGACATTTCCAGGCCAACTATACTCCATAAGAATTTTTAATGCTTTGTCAGAAAAAGCCATGAAAGGTTTACGCATTTCACTACAAAAATACTGCAGAAAATAATTAAGAAGTATAGGAATATCTTCAAGCCTATCTTTTAATGGCGGCATATGAATAGGAACTACATTTATTCTATAAAAAAGATCTTCTCTAAAATTACCTTTAGCTACTTCTTCAGATAAGTTTTTATTAGTAGCTGATATTAAGCGAAAATTAGCTTTAATAATTTTAGTGCCTCCTACACGCTCAAATTCCTTCTCTTGCAACACCCTAAGAAGTTTACTTTGAAGTTTTAGAGAAATTTCACCAATTTCATCAAGAAAAAGAGTTCCACCATTTGCCATTTCAAATCGTCCAAATTTCGTTGATATTGCTCCTGTAAAAGCTCCTCTTTCATGACCAAATAATTCACTTTCTAGAATACTCTCTGACAAGGCTGCACAATTTACTTTTACTAAAGTACCATCACTACAAGAGCTATTTTGATGTAAGAGATTAGCAACAATTTCTTTTCCTGTACCACTTTCACCAGTAATTAATACGGTGGAATTTGTAGACGCAACAATATTAATGTTTCTTTTAATTTCTTTAATTTCAATGCTATTACCTAATAGCTGTACTTTTTTTTCCATTGCTTCAATTCTATTTTTTAGGATTCTATTCTCAGTATTTAGATTATAAAAGTTTAGCGCTCTCTCCACATTTAAAAGAAATTCTTCTATATTTAAAGGTTTTACAAGATAAGTATAAGCACCAAAGGTCATAGCTTCAACTGCACCTGAGATTGAAGCTTCACCTGTAAGCATGATTACTTGAATATCAATATATTCATTTTTAATTTTATTTAATACATCAATACCACCAATACCTGGCATTACAATATCACATATAACTACCGCATAAGGTTCATTTTTAAGCATAGTAAGAGCATACTCTCCATTAATAGCTGTATTAACATCATATCCTTTAGACTGTAAAATTCTACAATGAATTTTTAAAAAACTTTCATCATCATCTATCATTAAAATTTTATTTAGTTTATTAGGCATTTGTATCACACCTTTCTTTAGAAGGGAGTATAATCACAAAGGTTGTCCCATGTTTATATTTACTTTGTACTTGAATTTCCCCTCCATGTTTTTCAATCTCTTTATTAACAATCCATAGTCCTAGTCCTGTACCTTTACCTGTTTCTTTTGTAGTAAAGAAAGGTTTGAATATTTTGTCTAGATTTTCTTCTGGTATTCCTAAACCTGTATCAGAAAAACATATCTCTATTTTTTCATTATTTAAGTTTTTTCCGTTAATATTTAGTTTCCCTCCTTTAGGCATTGCTTGAACTGAATTAGTAATGAGATTCAAAAATACATGTTTTATAGAACTAGATTTACCAAATACATATAGTGGTTCATTAGGTAAGTTTATAATTACATCAATATTTCCTTTAATGATAGATGTTTTCTCTAAAAGAAGCACTTGCTCAAGAAGATTTCTAGCTTCTATTTTTTTTATTTTTTCATCTGAAGGACGAGAGAAATTTAAAAGATTATAAATAATTTTCTCAGCTCTTATGATGTTAGTATCTATTTCTTCAATTGCCTCTGTAGCTATTTCATCTTCATGGATATTACAACAAGAATTAAGTAAGTATGAAGCACCTTTTATTACAGCTAAAGGATTTTTTAATTCATGAGTAATTCCCGCAGACATTTGCCCAATTGCAGCCATTTTTTCAGCTTGAATAAGTTCTTTTTCAAGCATAACTTGTTCCGTTACTTTTCTACTATGTACAACTATTTCATCAATATTACCTAAACTATCATATACAGGAAATGACCAAAGATGATATACATCTGAGTCTCTTAAAATTTCGCTTTTATATTCAGATCTAGTTTCTAATGTATTTATTATAGGACAATCTTCACAAGGGCAATTTGACTGATTGAAAACTTGGTAACAAAACATACCTATAATATTGTCATCTTTAAAAGTTTTTTTAGCTATATTTAAACCTTTATAATTAATTCTTCTAATTTGATAATTTGGTCCTAAAATCATCATTATTCCACTAAAACTATTAAAAAGAGTTTCTAACTGATTCTTATTTCTAATTATATTTTCTGTATATTCCTCAATTTTTCTACTCATGGTATTGAAGGACTCAGCTAAAATACCTATTTCATCTTTAGAGTTTACTTTTACAGTCTCACCAAATTTTCCATCAGCTATTTTTTTAGCATCTTGAGTAAGGATTAAAATAGGATTTGTTATTTTTAAAGAAAGATGAACTCCCATAAGTAAAAGCATAAATATAATGAGTGCTATAGCTAACCAAAACTTTGATGCTAAATTTTTAAAACCAACTACATAGTCACTCTTATTAACTTCTATACCTATGCTCCATCCTAAGTTATTAATTGGTTCGAAAGAAATGATATGTTCCTCTGAGCCTTTATCATATAACAGGAGTCCCTTTTCACCATATGTCATACTAGATAGTATTTTTTCATAATCTTCACTAATTTGTTGTTTAAAGATATTAGTATTAAGCAACTCACCTTGTATAGGACTTGTCCTCATATACTCTGGATGATAAATAACACTTCCTTCCTGATCTATTATAAAGGCAAATCCTGAATCGCTTAAATTAAAATCTGCAAGCGTCTTTTTAATTTTGTTTAAAGAAACATCTATGCATACAATCCCTTTAAAATTTCCATTTATATAAATAGGATGAGAACAAGTAATCACCCATCCTTTTCCACCATAATCATAGTAAGGTTTAGTCCATATTGCTTTAGACTTATTATTATTTTCCTGTGCTACTAAGGTATAAAATGGGTCTTTTCTTTGATCATGATCTGGAGAAAAGGTCAAATTGGACAAATAAGGATATACTCTAATAAATCCATTATTTGAAACCATATATATGTATTCTATAGAAGAGTTACTTTCTTTTATTTTCTTGAAAACATTATCTAATTTTTCCGTATTAATAAGATCATTTATTACTTCTTCAGTAAATTCAATATTATTAGGTACATATATATTTGAAATATTGCTTAAAGATGTTTCTTTCTTTATTTGTCTTTCTAACACTCCTCTACTATCGAAAGAATAGTGATCTGGAATAGATTTTCCACTTTGCTTTTCATTTAAGATATACTCTGTCCATTGAGATAAATTTTCCACTTCTCTTTCCACTTGATTTAAGTCTTTTGAAATAACATCTGCTTTTTCTTTAGCAAGTGCACCTAGATTTTCCTTCATATTTTTCTCTTCTATAGTTCTACTTTCTTGAACAAAGAAAAGAGTAAATAGTGTAAATGGTACTATGCATATGAGAATAAAAAAACTTATTATCTTAACAACCAAAGATTTTCTCATAATCATTGCACTCCTTTATTTTGTACTTATAGAAGTATAAAATGATTATAGCATATAGCAAGAAAATTTTTACCTGAATAAATGAAATATTCTGTAATTAAAGAATAACTAAAGAGTATATGATTTCATTTTATGTCTCAAATATAAGACAGAAAGCGTATCCTACAAGCAGAACAATATTTACAAGTATTGATTTATTAAAATAATTTTTAAATAATTCTAAAGAAGGAGTATTTTTACCTATTATTAAATATGATAAAAAATTATTAATATCAACGGTATGTTCTATATTGTTATAAACACCTACATAATTTACCCCAAGAGAAATAGTAATTATTATTGAGAATAATAGTAATATTAGTATGGGTTTATTTAATTTCACTATTTTATGTCTTTTAAATGATTTTAAGCATAATACTAAAGAAAATATTATAAATACAATAAATACTAGTAATAAAAATTTCACAGTCAATTCCTCCTAAAACTAGTTCAATTTTAACTCATAATAATTTAATTCATGATCTTCATAAGTTTTAACAAATCCAAAAGAAGTAAATAAATTTTTAGATCTTTCATTATACTTATATATTGATATAGATATTTTCTGCAAATTTAAATATTTTGCTCTTTTAATCAAAGTTGCTATGATCTTAGTACCTATACCAGTACCCCAATAAATTTCTTCTCCAATAACTATAGGCATATTTTGTTCTGATAGTGCAGCATCACCGATTGCTTTCCAAGTATTATTTTCAAGTATTTCTATAAAATAGACCTCACCAATGTTTTTTAGTAGCTATACATTTTATTTATAATTTCTAAATCATATGATCTATTAGTTACCCCTTCAGAATAATAAAGTATTTTAGGATTTCTATACCATGGTAGTGCTAGTTTATAATCTTCTTCTATTATAGTCCTTAATCTTAGAGTGTCATCTATATTAATATAGTTAGGACTATGCACAATATTAGAATTCATGATTTTAACCTCCAATTCAATAAAAAATTTTGTGTTTTATAATAAAATCATTCATGAAAAGATTTTAGTCTAATATAATTACTATATATAAGTATATAATTCCTGTCATTTCTAGAAAATTATTTCGTTTTTGCATAGGCTATGTTATGATAGGAGAATAGGATAATTCAATAAGGTAATAAAGGAGACGTATTATGGAAAATAAAGTTTTAGCCGTAGTTAATGGAAATGAAATAACTCAGATGGATTTAGATTTTTCAATAGCTAGATTCCCAGAGCAAAATCAAAGTTATTTCCAAACAGAAGAAGGCAGAAAGCAACTATTAGATCAAATTGTTAATTATGAATTAATATACAATTATGCTAAAGATAATAATGTAGAAAATGAAGATGAGTACAAAAAACAATTAGAACTTCTTAAAAGAGACCTATTAATACAAATTGAAGTAACAAAAACTTTCAATAAGGTTAAAGTTAGTGATGATGAAATAGAAGAGTTTTACAATAACAATCAAGAGACGTTTAAAACAGAGGAAACAGTAGTAGCTAGACACATACTAACTGATTCAGAAGAACAAGCTAAACAAATAATAGAAGAAATAGAAAACGGCAAGTCATTTGAAGATGCTGCTACAGAATATTCAAAATGCCCATCTAAAGCACAAGGTGGAAATTTAGGGGAATTTGGAAGAGGAAGAATGGTACCTGAATTTGAAGAGGCTGCTTTTGAATTAGAAGTAGGGGTAATTAGTGAGCCAGTTAAGTCTCAATTTGGATTTCATATTATAAAAGTTGAGGATAAGAAACAACCTTCAATAAAACCATTAGAAGAAGTTAAACCTATGATAACAACTAATTTATTACATGAAAAACAAAATAAAGAGTTTTTAGCATTAGTTGAAAAATTAAAAGGTATCTATTCAGTAGAAATGAAATAATTTAGAATCCCATAGTGAATGCTATGGGATTTTGTTTATATGTAATAAAAATTATAAAATTAAATTTATAACATTATAAATCCAATATGAAGCTACAAATAGGTTATAACTTTATATTAAGTCTATAAACAATTCCTCGTGTATCTCTATGTAAAATACGAAGAAAAATAAAGATAATAGAAGAAATAAAAAAATAAATTTATATTATGATATATTTTTAGATGAGAAGTATATATATCCTATGATATCATGTAAAAGTCGCAATTCCACATGGGAACTGAGGCATATAGAATAGCTTAAAATTTTCTTTTTAATTAACTTTTTAATGACATTTTAAATAATTTTAAAAAAATAAAAAAAGTTGTTGACAAGAAAAAAATTAAGTGATAAACTAATTAAGCAGTCGGAAAACGACGGTAAAAATTACTAAATAATTTGGTCTTTGAAAATTAAACAGAGAAATAGGTAAAACCAGTTAATTCATTGAGTTTCGAAAGAAACTTAAAATGACTATTACAGTCAGCAAACTTTACTTGAGCAAATTTCTTTAAGAAATGATCAAGATTCAAACTTTTAAATTGAGAGTTTGATCCTGGCTCAGGACGAACGCTGGCGGCGTGCCTAACACATGCAAGTCGAGCGATGAAGCTCCTTCGGGAGTGGATTAGCGGCGGACGGGTGAGTAACACGTGGGTAACCTGCCTCATAGAGGGGAATAGCCTCCCGAAAGGGAGATTAATACCGCATAAAGTATGAAGGTCGCATGACTTTTATACCAAAGGAGCAATCTGCTATGAGATGGACCCGCGGCGCATTAGCTAGTTGGTGAGGTAACGGCTCACCAAGGCGACGATGCGTAGCCGACCTGAGAGGGTGATCGGCCACATTGGAACTGAGACACGGTCCAGACTCCTACGGGAGGCAGCAGTGGGGAATATTGCGCAATGGGGGAAACCCTGACGCAGCAACGCCGCGTGAATGAAGAAGGCCTTAGGGTTGTAAAGTTCTGTCATATGGGAAGATAATGACGGTACCATATGAGGAAGCCACGGCTAACTACGTGCCAGCAGCCGCGGTAATACGTAGGTGGCAAGCGTTGTCCGGATTTACTGGGCGTAAAGGATGCGTAGGCGGACATTTAAGTCAGATGTGAAATACCCGGGCTCAACTTGGGTGCTGCATTTGAAACTGGGTGTCTAGAGTGCAGGAGAGGAAAGCGGAATTCCTAGTGTAGCGGTGAAATGCGTAGAGATTAGGAAGAACACCAGTGGCGAAGGCGGCTTTCTGGACTGTAACTGACGCTGAGGCATGAAAGCGTGGGGAGCAAACAGGATTAGATACCCTGGTAGTCCACGCCGTAAACGATGAATACTAGGTGTAGGAGGTATCGACCCCTTCTGTGCCGCAGTTAACACAATAAGTATTCCGCCTGGGGAGTACGATCGCAAGATTAAAACTCAAAGGAATTGACGGGGGCCCGCACAAGCAGCGGAGCATGTGGTTTAATTCGAAGCAACGCGAAGAACCTTACCTAGACTTGACATCCCCTGAATTACCTGTAATGAGGGAAGCCCTTCGGGGCAGGGAGACAGGTGGTGCATGGTTGTCGTCAGCTCGTGTCGTGAGATGTTGGGTTAAGTCCCGCAACGAGCGCAACCCTTATCATTAGTTGCTACCATTAAGTTGAGCACTCTAGTGAGACTGCCCGGGTTAACCGGGAGGAAGGTGGGGATGACGTCAAATCATCATGCCCCTTATGTCTAGGGCTACACACGTGCTACAATGGTTGGTACAACAAGATGCAAGACCGTGAGGTGGAGCTAAACTTAAAAACCAATCCCAGTTCGGATTGTAGGCTGAAACTCGCCTACATGAAGCGGGAGTTGCTAGTAATCGCGAATCAGCATGTCGCGGTGAATACGTTCCCGGGCCTTGTACACACCGCCCGTCACACCATGAGAGCTGGTAACACCCGAAGTCCGTGAGGTAACCGCAAGGAGCCAGCGGCCGAAGGTGGGATTAGTGATTGGGGTGAAGTCGTAACAAGGTAGCCGTAGGAGAACCTGCGGCTGGATCACCTCCTTTCTAGGGAGTCGACGTAGTTGGTAACTCTACTACGAAAACTGGTACTATCTCTGTTTAATTTTGAGCGACCAAGGTCCTACGGGACAGAGGAAAAGCTCAATTGTTCTTTGAAAATTGCACAGTGAAAATATTTGTTTAAATATCCTTTAAATTTAAAAGATAAATAAACAATTTCGTCAAGACAAACAGAAATAAGTTTAAAAACAAAGTTTTTGAATTCTATTTATGCGAATTTGTATAAGACAATTTTAAAAAAAGCAATAGAAACGAGTAGTACAAGGAAACGAAGGAACGAGGAGCAGAGTTTACTAATGTAAATGAGCACCGCAGTGACTGAAGTTGACGAAGTAATACAAAGTTTATATTGATTTTTAGATAGGTCAAGCTACAAAGGGCGCAGGGTGAATGCCTTGGCACTAGGAGCCGAAGAAGGACGTGATAAGCTGCGATAAGCTTTGGGTAGACGCAAATAGTCTGTGATCCAAAGATTTCCGAATGGGGAAACCTACATGGCTACGCCATGTACTATATGCTGAATACATAGGTATATAGAGGTAAACCCGGGGAACTGAAACATCTAAGTACCCGGAGGAAGAGAAAGAAAAATCGATTTCCTAAGTAGCGGCGAGCGAAAGGGAAAGAGCCCAAACCTAAGCCTTTGGCTTGGGGGTTGAGGACAGAACATAAAAGAGGTGGCTATTGTAACTGAAGATAGCTGGAAAGCTACTCCGTAGAAGGTAATAGACCTGTAAGTGAAACGAGAAGACCTTAAGTTCTGATCCAGAGTACCACGAGACACGTGAAACCTTGTGGGAAGCAGGGAGGACCACCTCCCAAGGCTAAATACTACCTAGTGACCGATAGTGGAGAAGTACCGTGAGGGAAAGGTGAAAAGAACCCCGGGAGGGGAGTGAAATAGAACCTGAAACCCTGTGCCTACAACCGATCGAAGCACTTTATATGTGTGACGATGTGCTTTTTGTAGAACGAGCCAACGAGTTACGATATGTAGCAAGGTTAAGTACTTAAGGTACGGAGCCGAAGGGAAACCGAGTCTGAATAGGGCGCAAAGTTGCATGTCGTAGACCCGAAACCGGGTGACCTATCCATGGCCAGGTTGAAGCGAGAGTAAAATCTCGTGGAGGACCGAACCACGTTGGTGTTGAAAAACCATGGGATGAGCTGTGGATAGCGGAGAAATTCCAATCGAACTCGGAGATAGCTGGTTCTCCTCGAAATAGCTTTAGGGCTAGCGTCGATTAATTGAGTAATGGAGGTAGAGCACTGAATAGGCTAGGGGGCATATCGCTTACCGAACCTTATCAAACTCCGAATGCCATATACTTTTATTTCGGCAGTCAGACTGCGAATGATAAGATCCGTAGTCAAAAGGGAAACAGCCCAGACCATCAGCTAAGGTCCCAAAGTGTAAGTTAAGTGGTAAAGGATGTGGGATTTCTAAGACAACTAGGATGTTGGCTTAGAAGCAGCCACTCATTCAAAGAGTGCGTAATAGCTCACTAGTCAAGAGATCCTGCGCCGAAGATGTCCGGGGCTAAAACTTACCACCGAAGCTATGGGTGTACACTACGTGTACGCGGTAGAGGAGCTTTCTGCATTGGCTGAAGTCGTACCGGAAGGAGCGGTGGACGATGCAGAAGTGAGAATGTTGGCATAAGTAGCGAGAGACAGGTGAGAATCCTGTCGGTCGAAAACCTAAGGTTTCCTGAGGAAGGCTCGTCCGCTCAGGGTTAGTCGGGACCTAAGCCGAGGCCGAAAGGCGTAGGTGATGGACAACAGGTTGATATTCCTGTACCACTAGCAGACGTTATTACAAATGGGGTGACGCAGGAGGATAAGATGTGCTAGCTATTGGATGCTAGTCTAAGCGTTTAGGTATGTAGGATAGGCAAATCCACCTACATTAGCTGAGGCGTGATGGGGAAGCCCTTTAGGGTGAAGTATCTGATTCCACGCTGCCAAGAAAAGCCTCTATGGAGGAAGCTAGTGCCCGTACCGCAAACCGACACAGGTAGGTGAGGAGAGAATCCTAAGACCATCGGAAGAATTGCTGTTAAGGAACTCGGCAAATTGACCCCGTAACTTCGGGAGAAGGGGTGCCTACGCAAGTAGGCCGCAGAGAATAGGCCCAAGCAACTGTTTAGCAAAAACACAGGTCTCTGCTAAAGCGAAAGCTGATGTATAGGGGCTGACGCCTGCCCGGTGCTGGAAGGTTAAGGGGATTGCTTAGTGCAAACGAAGGCATGAACTTAAGCCCCAGTAAACGGCGGCCGTAACTATAACGGTCCTAAGGTAGCGAAATTCCTTGTCGGGTAAGTTCCGACCCGCACGAATGGCGTAATGATTTGGGCACTGTCTCAACAGCAAATCCGGCGAAATTGTAGTGCAAGTGAAGATGCTTGCTACCCGCGATTGGACGGAAAGACCCCGTAGAGCTTTACTGCAATTTAGCATTGAGTTTCGGTACTATCTGTACAGGATAGGTGGGAGACTTGGAAGCAAGGGCGTCAGCCTTTGTGGAGTCATCCTTGGGATACCACCCTGATAGTACTGGAATTCTAACCGGAGGCCTTGAATCAGGTCACGGGACATTGTTAGGTGGGCAGTTTGACTGGGGCGGTCGCCTCCAAAAAAGTAACGGAGGCGCCCAAAGGTTCCCTCAGAACGGTCGGAAATCGTTCGAAGAGTGCAAAGGCAGAAGGGAGCCTGACTGCGACACAGACAAGTGGAGCAGGGACGAAAGTCGGGCTTAGTGATCCGGTGGTTCCTCGTGGGAGGGCCATCGCTCAACGGATAAAAGCTACCTCGGGGATAACAGGCTGATCTCCCCCAAGAGTCCACATCGACGGGGAGGTTTGGCACCTCGATGTCGGCTCGTCGCATCCTGGGGCTGAAGTAGGTCCCAAGGGTTGGGCTGTTCGCCCATTAAAGCGGCACGCGAGCTGGGTTCAGAACGTCGTGAGACAGTTCGGTCCCTATCCGTCGCGGGCGTAGGAAATTTGAAGGGAGCTGTCCTTAGTACGAGAGGACCGGGATGGACAGACCTCTGGTGCACCAGTTGTCACGCCAGTGGCACAGCTGGGTAGCTATGTCTGGAAGGGATAAACGCTGAAAGCATCTAAGCGTGAAGCCCCCCCTAAGATGAGATTTCCCATAACATAAGTTAGTAAGACTCCTGGAAGAACACCAGGTTGATAGGTGAGAGGTGTAAGCATGGCAACATGTTCAGCTGACTCATACTAATAAGTCGAGGGCTTGACCTAATTAATTTCACTGTGCAATTTTCAGAGAATAATTTCTTTGAAGCTTATATAAATTTTTAAAATTTGATAGAAACGAGTAATACAAGGAAACAAATGAGTGAGGAGCGGAGTTTACTAATGGTAAACGAGCACCGCAGCGAATGCAGTTGACGAAGTAGTACGACGTTTATAGCAAATTTAGATCTGGTGATGATGGTCCTAAGGGTAACACCCCTTTCCATTCCGAACAGGCAGGTTAAGCCTTAGGACGCCGAGAGTACTGCACGGGAGACTGTGTGGGAGGGTAGGTTGTTGCCAGGTAGTGCTAACTAAGTTTTACTTAGTTTAGCAATATGGCTCGATAGCTCAGTCGGTAGAGCAGAGGACTGAAAATCCTCGTGTCGCTGGTTCGATTCCTGCTCGAGCCACCAAAGCTTTGGCGCCATGGCCAAGTGGTAAGGCAGAGGCCTGCAAAGCCTTTATCCCCAGTTCAAATCTGGGTGGCGCCTCCAAGTTAGAAAGCTTGCAAATGTATATTTGTAAGCTTTTTTTGTCTTTAAAAATCATAATTATAAATAAATTAAACTTTTGTAATTAATTAAATTATTAAGATAATTATTTTTAATATCAAACATTAAGTTTCAAATTAATATGTCGATATATTGTATGGGTATAGGAGTTTTTATACTATGTTTATATTAAAGCTTATACTTAACAAAATATCAGACATTAGTAAAAAATTTTAATTTGATTCTTTTTATATTATTTTATAAATCAAAGGGGGAAAGATTATAAAATGGAGAATAATTTTCTCAAAAAATCAATAAGAAAAACAAGTATTATTAGTGGACTAATGCTTATTTTAATAATTAGCATTATTATATTAGCATTATTTGAGGCGAAAGGTAAAATTCCATCTATTTTAGGAAAACCAGAAGAAATCAATACTGTAGAAGAGCTTGAAAAATATAATAAGACTGGAGAGGGTTATGCAACTTTAAATATAGAGTATATGGCAGATTCAGGTTATTATATTGCTGAAGATGGAGGAAAGGGAACAATAACAGAGAATGTATATATTGCAATTATTGAGGATAAATTTGTTACAGTAGCTTTACCTGCTAAAGTATCTTCAAAGAATCCAAGTGAAATGGAAAACGTTTCATTTGTAGTTAAAAGGTTTGATGGATTGGAGAATGCTAGTAAAGTTCAATTACTTAGTGAAATAAAGAAAGAAATTGCAGAAGGATTTGGAGTATCTATACAAGATGTAAATGATGGATTTATAGATGTTATGCTTGAAGATTCAAAAACGGATAGATTACTAGAAAAAATATTTTATATAGGTGTATTTATTGGATTAATATTTTTAATTATGCTTGTTATAAAGAAAGTAATTGCCATAACAAATTATAGAAGTAGTAAAGTTATTAAAAGATTAAGCAAATATGGAAATACAGATTATATAGAAAACCAAATAAATCAAGAAATTAATTATCCAGAGTATGTTAATAGAAGAATAACTATTACAAATAATTGGATAATAGATAAAACACCTTTTAGTGTAAAATTTATGCCTATAGAAAATTTAGTATGGGTATATAATGTGAGAACTAAACACTATCAAAATGGAATTAGAACAGGTACATCATTTTCGGTAATGTGCTACTCTGATAAGAATGAAAAGCTTCCATTAAATGTAGGCTGGAAAAAGGATGAAGAAAAGGCAATAGAGATTATAGAATTACTTTCACAGAAAGCTCCATGGGCTATATATGGTTATAGTGATGAAATAAAGAAGAACTTTAAGAAAAATCCACAAAAAGTTATTGAAGAAGTAAGAAATATAAAAATGGAAAATTCATTGTAAAATAACTTCTAATAAAGATTTTTAGAAATATAAAGATAAAAGGATTAATTAGATTAAACTATTTAATCCTTTTTTTATTTATTGTTTCAAAATGCAAGATATTTAAGACTTTATTATATAATTTTTATTACAATAATTAATTATATGATAAATAAATCTTTTAGCTTCTTTTGCTCTTTTAATTTTTGATATATATAGAGAATTCTTAGAAGTATTTTCCCTTATGCGAATGGCTTCTTCAATTATCAATCTCCAGTTGGAAGGTAAAAATTCAATTGAAAATTTAGCTCCTTCAACTTTTGAGGTTATTTTTTTATTTTCAAGAGTAAATAAAATTCTACATAGAGTTAATATAGAAAATTCTATCCAATTATCAAATAAGAAAACTATGGTTTTATTTAACTTATCTTTCCAATAGATATTTAAATTGTAATCCATTGTATCTAATACATTATTCCATTCAACTTCAAAATTAAGGTTACAAGCTTTAGGACTGTTTATTTCTACGCCATAATGCTTTAATACCCACCATGTAACATAATTAATATCATAATATCCGCTAGCAGTGAGCTTACCATCAGCAAAATAAGGGTAAGGCGTAATTTGTGAATTACTTTTACCTAAATCATTTACTTGAATGTACATTCCCTCCATCTTCTTTCCGTAAGGACTTTCTATGTTAAGACTTTTATGTATTGAAGATAATAATTCTAATTCTTGTTTTGATAAAGGGGTTTTGAGCACAGTTATAAAATCTATATCACTTTTATTCTCATCAAATTTACCTAATGCCAGTGAATTATAAACATAAACTCCAAAGATTTTATCTTCAAAGGCACTATTAATAGATGAATAATAATCATCTAAAAGCTTTGCTATCATGTCAGGAATTTCATTTTTCATAGCTTTACCTCATTAAATTTATTATCTATATAAACATTATACTTAAATCTTTCTAATTTGTATGTGACATTTATAAAGCTATTATTAAACTAATAGTTATAAATAAAAAAATAAGTTATTTCATTAATAAGAGAAACTTTTTAGTGAAAATAAGATTGATAGAATTATTAAGATTTAAAAAAAATTTTATGAAGAAATAGAAGAAATATATGAAGATAATGGATCAAGAAATAATTTTTATATTTATCTAGATAAAATTTATGCAGTTTATAATAGTATAAAATGTGTTGGATATTATGAGGATATACATATTATATCTTATAATACGGTTTCCATAAATAATAAAAGTTTTGTAAGAGATAGATTAACTATGCTTTTTGATAAGTTATAGTAGAAAATATCTAATGAGGCACGAGGGAGAGTCTTTATAGAATGGAAAGAGTATCTATATATTAGAAATGTTATGGATAATAAAAAAATTTTTAATTATAGTAATGAAATTACTTGTCCTATAGCTAGAGTTTCTGCTAATTTTTTAATAATTAATTATGGAATAGAAAAATTTAAAAGTTTTTGTTTAGATTATGGCTATGCAATAGAAATTTTAGAAAGGGATTATAGATGCTCTTTAGAGAGGTTACAAGGCTTATTTTATAAGTCTGTGGAAAATATAATAGTGTTATATATTAACACGTTAACAATAGGAAAAACTTAAACTTTTATAAATACCTTAATAGATTAAAAAATCCAGAGAATAAAAAACTCTGGATTTAACTTTAAACATTTTTTGTGCAATTATAAGATATGCAATAAAATTTGATTCTTTTTATCATAATTATTGTATTATAACAAAGAAATCAGTATTTCATCGTATTGTAAATTATTATATATATTTCTTAATTCTATTAGCGTATTATCATTTACTTCATACCATGTGCCATTAACTTTTACTAAATTATCTGCAAATATTAGGGAACAATTTAGTTCTCCCTTTACTTCTATTAAAAGTAATGGTTCAGTTGTATTCACTTGTTTTGTGGTATTATAATCAAGTGTATTTAAAAAGTTTATAATTTCCTCCAGGTCCTTTTTTTAGTTACCTTTTTCATTTTAGGAGGAAAATAAAGCAACTTTATAGTGATATTATCAACATATTTTAGTGAAATAGATTTTGGATTGTAATTACATGATATAGCACATATGTCTAATACTATTAATAATATTATTAAGAATCTTTTCATAGTAAACTACCCACTTTTTTATAAAAATTAACGTTTATATTTTTTTACAGTAACTACAACTATTAATATTGGCATTGCAATTATTAATAAGAATATAAGTATTTTAGCAATTGATTTTAATAATATAAGACCTACTATTACTGAAAGTACGATTAAAAATGCCTTTTCAAGAAAGTCAGAATCTCGTTTGCGACATTTTTTATGGTTGCAACATCTTCCTCTAGATCTCATAAAATTCCTCCTAAATATTCCTATATATAAATTATGCGAAATATTTATATAAATGACATTATATCTTTAAATAGAAATTACAAAATATAAAATAACTAATTTAAATGTCATCAAATGTCTAAAAAAAATTAAAAATTAATTAAACTTTTGATATCAATTTTAGATGATATAAATATTATATATCTGTAAGGTAAAATTGAGGAAGTGATTATAATATGAGGTTATAGTAAGCTGAATGATTAATTTTAGCAAAAGTATAGAAGATAAAATGAAAAATTCATTATTTAGCTTCTAATCCTAAAATTTTTAATTTAGAGAATATTTGCATTTAAAAGTATGGACAATATAACACAAGATAAATGATGCTATATAATAATAGTTTGCAATAAACTCTATTAAAGAGGAAATTTAACTATTAGTAAGCTTTAAAAGGCTTTAGTTCAAGTGGATTATTTCCATAAAGCCTAGTATAATACTCTAGGACAAGATAACAAAGAATTTTTAAGGTATAAGAATTAGGAGGATTTAGTGATGGGGACTATGTATAAGGAAATTATATATAGAAAAAAATTACCAGTACTATTATTTTTATTTAGTATAATTCTGATTTTCATATTATTATCAGATTTTATAAATAGTTTGATAGGAAATATGAGATTTGTTTGTAATATATTCTTTTTACTTTTAACTATAGTATGTTGTATTTTTGAAGCTTATAAGTGCAGTATTAAATACAAGTATTCTATAATAGCTGATCAACTCATTATTCATAGAATAAGGGGAGATATTCAATGCTTGGTAGAAGATATAAAGATAAAAGATATAGAGTATATAGGTCAATGCTCTCAAGGAAGTAAATTTTTTAGAGTTATAAGTCCTAAAAGATATATTTGTTCAATTTTTAAATTAAATAAATATTGTTGTGTTTATAAGATGAATGGTAAAATTTCGAAATTCTATTTTGAACCTAGTAATGAATTGGTCCAAAAATTAAAAAATGTTAAAGAAAAAAATGCACTATGTTATGGACAATGTTTATAATAATTGATGTACTTAATATATTAGAGAGTAACAAAGGATAGCTATTAACTATCCTTTTTTTTTACTTTTTAACTTATAATAATTAACTATTATTTTTTAGATTTTTATGTAGTTCAATTGTTATTTCTTCTAATAAATCATTTCTTTCAATAAAATCTACAGCAGTTATTGCAAGAGCTTCTGCCGCTTTTATAATTCTTTCTTTACATAAAGAAGATAAAGTTGATTCTTTAAACTCTAGTGAAGGACAGTTAATATTCTGATTTTCAGTAATTGCTATAGAAGGATATATTGTAGGAGTAGTATGACTAATAGTTCCTATACCAAGAGAATATTCCGCAGTTTTAGGATCGCACACATTAATAATACCACATTCCTTTAAATTATTAGAAAATATTCTAGACAATATAGTATTACTTACAAGTTCTTTTGAAGGAAGTTCATAAAGAGCTACTTCATATTTAACATTTAAAATAGTTTCTAATGTTTTAAGGTAGTTTCTAATTTTATGTTCTATTTCTTCCGCATCTTTTATATTAGGAGATTTTATATTAAATTTGAACATTTCCTTAACTTTTTTACCATGAATTTTATTATTTATGTCTATACATAAATTATCTATATAACATTTATCGCAGGATGATTTAACTAATTCATTTATAGCACTAAGATTAAAAATAGAATAATCTAAAGAATTATTATATGGAGTATTTAATATATACTCTATTTTTAATGGAATAGATGCCATAGATGTACCACTTTCAGAGCCATAATTATCAACGTGAGGAGCTAAAATAATATCCATATCTTCAAATACATTTTCATGGGTCATTTTAATTTCACTACCATTAGAATAAAGACCTGGGCAGCCTATTATGACTATACTACCAGAAAGTTTGTCTATTGCTATTCTTGAAGCTATGGCAGTAGCCATTGAAATGGAAGCATTAGCATTATTTCCATAGATATGTCCATCTTTTTCATCAGCACTATATTTGCAAATAATGCAAATTTTAGGATGACCTTCTCCGTATTGTCCATAAAAAGCAGTTGGAATATTTAAAAAGTTATCTGTAATATTAAAATCATACTTTTTTAGCATATCTATTAAATATTTTGATGATTTATTTTCATAAAAAGGTTTTTCAGGATTATTATATAAAAACTCGCATAGGGAATAGATATCTTCTTTGATAGTTGATAAAAAACTTATTATATTTTGCTTCACTAAATATCTCTCCATTCAAATTAAAATGCATCATAGTTAGTATATCCAAGAAAAATTTATTTATTGGTATATTTTATATCTTAAAAAATTTTATAAGTCATTAAGAAACATCTTTAAATTATAATTATATTTTGTCACTTAATAGATTGAATTAAGTAGTGTATTGTTAAAATAGGTAGAAATATTAGGAAATATTTTAGCAGATAATTTTAGTGGACAAAATAAATAATCGATGATTGATGAATAAAATATAGTACAAGGGGCGATAATTGGGATATATTAAGCTTAGCAATTACAAGGGGGATTAATAATAAAAATGAAATGTATAATATGCGGAAAGCCTCTAAATAATGGTATAATAATATATGGTAGAGGTATTTGTATTAGCTGTGAGCACAGACTAATAAATTCAAATATTGAAACAGACTTCTACGAATTTTATAAAAGCTGTATTAGAAGAAATTTAATACAGTTCTTATTAAGAGGAGTGAATAATGAATGTCAAGATTACCACTTGTAGAGGGTCTCTTGAAGTATGTGAAGGAAAATAATATACCCTTTTCTATGCCTGGACATAAGGGGGGAAGGGGACTAAATTATACTAAAGAGGGCATTGAACTTCTTAATAATATTGTAAGTTGCGATATTACAGAAGTAGATGGATTAGATAATCTTCATAATCCTGATGGAATAATAAAGGAGTCATTAGAGCTTTTAAGTAATTTCTATAATAGCCAAAAGTCTTATTTTTTAATAAACGGAAGTACTAGTGGAAACTTAGCAATGATTTTTTCAAATTTTAATGAAGGTGATAAAATAATAGTAGAAAGAAACTGTCATCGTTCTATATATAATGGAATTATTATGAGGAAATTAAAGCCAATATATATTAAAAATAAGATGGATTATAAATATGATGCTCCTTTTTCCATAGATAAGGAGCATTTTTCCCGTATTATAAGAGAGCATAATGATGCTAAAGGAATAATTATAACTTATCCAAACTATTATGGAATATGTTGTGATTTATCTTACATTGTTAATGAAGCTAAAAAATATAATATGAAAGTTTTAGTGGATTCTGCTCATGGTGCTCATTTTAAAGCAAATGAAAAACTACCTAAAGATGCTTTAGAATTAGGATGTGATATGGTAGTTGAAAGTTCACATAAAACTATGCCAAGCTTTACCCAAACTGCTTTTCTTCATTTAAACCATGGGATAGATACGGAAAAAGTTGATTTTTACATTTCATCATTCTTAAGTACAAGTCCTTCCTACATGCTTATGGCATCTATGGATTATGGAAGATTCTTTTTAGAGACTTATGGAAGAGATGTATATGATAAGTTAATAGATTTATGTGAAGAGTATAGAATTAAAATAAATAAGTTAGAAAATTTTCATATTATAAGTAAAGAGGATCTATATTCAGATATAGACTTAGATAAAACAAGATATATAATTAATGTTAAAAGTGGATATAGTGGTCATAAACTTTTAGAGTATTTAAGGGAAGAAAAAATTCAGTGTGAGTTAAGTGATGCAAGAAATGTAGTAGCTATATTTTCACCATTTAATGATAGAAGGGATTTTGAAGCCCTATATAGAGCTTTAGACAAGTGTAATATAGAAAAGTTAAGAGAGAATAGAATAGAGGCTCTGGAGCAGGAAATACCCGAAATAAGGCTACTTCCATATGAAGTTATGGAAAAGAAAAAAGTTAAAATTAATATAAATTCTTCTTTAAATAAAATTTGTGGCACTTCAATCGTTCCTTATCCACCAGGAATTCCATTGGTAATGCCGGGTGAGATTATAAATAAAGATATTATAAAATCTATTAATTATTACATTGAAAATCATGTTACAATACTAGGAGTAGAAGAGAATAAGATTAGTATAGTAGAGGAATAGATATTTTAAATTTAGGGAGGAACCTATGAAAAAAGGGTTATTAATAGCATTAGAAGGACCAGATGGCGGCGGAAAAAGTACTCAAATAAAAATGCTTTGTGATTATTTAGAAAATAAGAATCATGAAGTTTTATTAACTCGTGAACCAGGAGGAACATCAATAAGTGAAAAAATACGTCAAATTATATTAGATAACTCAAATTCAGAAATGTGTGATATGTGTGAAGCACTATTGTATGCTTCATCTAGAGCACAGCTTGCAGAGGAGATCTTAAAACCAGCTCTTGAGAGAGGATGTATAGTACTTTCAGATAGATTTGTATATTCATCTATTGTATATCAAGGTATAGGTAGAGGACTTGGTATCGATAGAATTAAGTATATAAATGACGCTGCACTTAATGGAGTAAAAGCAGACTTAACTATAATGATTAATGTATCTTATGAAGAGGGACTAAAGAGAAAATCCAGCCAAAGAGATTTAGATAGACTTGAAAATAGTGGCAACAATTTTCATAAGAAGGTTTATGAAGGATATCAATATATTGCAACTAATATGGATAATATAATAGTTATTGATGGAAATAGAAGTTTGCAAGAGGTTCATGAAGATATTGTAAGAGAAGTAGAAAAATTTATAGGTTAATAAAAAATATATTCAAAAATATTTAAAGAATATGATAGAATATTTATAATATATAAATAATAAAGTTTATATATTAAGATTTAAGGAGGGATTGTTATGAAACTAGTTATTGCAATAGTACAAGATGATGACGCAGGTGATTTAATAGACGTTATAACTGAGAATGGATTCAGAGTAACAAAACTTGCTACTACAGGAGGATTTTTAAAATCAGGAAATACTACATTAATGATTGGTGTTGAAGATGATAAAGTTGATACTGTTCTAGCATTAATAGAAGATATATGCAAGGTTAGAAAGCAAATAGTTTCATCGCCTTCACCAGTAGCAGGTTCAACAGGCGTGTATGTACCTTATCCTGTAGAAGTAGATATTGGGGGAGCTACTATATTTGTAGTAGACGTAGACAAATTTTTAAGAGTATAATAATATAAACTTGAATTTAATAATGTGCAGTAAAATATAGTATTTTACTGCACATTATTTATAGATTTAATATAATATATAAACTTGTAAATTTGTAATATATTAGGAGGAATGTTGTGGGCTATAAGAATATAATAGGACACGAAGAAATAATTAAAACTTTTGATATTACAATAAATAATAATAGATTTTCTCATGCTCATATTTTCTTAGGAGAAGATGGTATTGGTAAGAGTGTTATTGCTAAGAATATAGCAATAAAGCTTATTGGAGAAAGTGAATATAAGGATTATGTTGATATCGTTCATTTTAGATTAGAAAAAAATAAAGCCTCTATAGGAGTAAATGCCGTAAGAGAGCTTATAGAAGAAATTAATAAAAAACCTTATCAATCAGAAAAAAAAGTTGTCATTATCCATGAAGGTCATAAAATGACTGTTCAAGCACAAAATGCGCTTCTAAAAACAATAGAAGAACCGCCTAAAAATGTTTTTGTTTTTATTTTATGTGAAAATATAGAAAATATATTGGATACTATTAAATCTAGATGTCAAATACATAAATTTAACACATTAAGTGAAGATGATATGCGTACATATTTACAAGTTAATTATCCTGAATTAAATGAGGACAATATAACATTATTGTTGTCTTTTAGTAATGGTATTCCAGGAAAAGCTGAATTTTTGATGAATAATGAAGAGTTTAGAGAATTAAGGAATAAAGCTATAAATATAATATTACTCTTAAGCAATATAAGAGAACTAGATATATTTAAGGAAGATGAATTTTTTATGAAGAACAGTAATATGTGGGAGGACATAATGGAAGTCTTTATTTCCTTTATAAGAGATACAATTATTTATAAGGAAGTTGGTTGTAAAGAACTAATTATAAATAAAGATAAACTTGAAGAAATAAAACAATGTGCAAATATGTTTTCATTCACTAAATTAAATGATATTATTAGTATAATAAATGAAACTAGAGAGAACATTGATAGAAATGTAAATAATTTGTTAGCTTTTGATGTTATGTTACTGAAGATGCAGGAGGTGTAACATGGTTACAGTAATTGGCGTTAGATTTAAGAAAGCTGGTAAGATATACTACTTTAATCCAAGTGGTTTAGATATAAAAAAAGGTGATTTTGTAGTAGTTGAAACTGCTAGGGGAGTGGAGTTTGGAGAATGCGTAATTGGAATCAAGAGCATTAGTGAAGAGGAAATAGTTTCTCCACTTAAAAATGTTATAAGAAAAGCAGAACCAGAAGATATAGAGAAAAATATTGAGAATAAGCAAAAAGAAAAAGAAGCCTATGATATATGTGTTGAAAAAATATCAAAGCATGGGCTAGATATGAAGCTTATAGATGTTGAATATACATTTGATAATAATAAAGTTATATTTTATTTTACAGCTGATGGTAGAGTAGATTTTAGAGAGCTGGTTAAGGATTTAGCTTCTATATTTAGAACTAGGATTGAGTTAAGACAAATAGGGGTTAGAGATGAAGCTAAGATGACAGGAGGACTTGGTCCTTGTGGAAGAACCTTATGTTGTTCTACGTTCTTAGGTGAATTTGTTCCTGTTTCAATTAAGATGGCTAAGGAACAGAATTTATCATTAAATCCTACAAAAATATCCGGTATATGTGGAAGACTTATGTGTTGCTTAAATTATGAACAAGATATATATGAAGAAATAAGAAAGAAACTTCCAAAGGTTGGATCAATAGTTAATACACCTTATGGTGAGGGTGAAGTAATTAGCAATAGCGTAATTAAAGAAAGTGTTAAAGTTAAGGTTCGGATAAAAGATGGAGAAGATGAATTAAAGGTTGTAAAAATTGAAGATTTAACATTGATTTCTGGTAGCTATGAGGATATTATTAACGATGTAGATATAAAAGAACTGGAAAGCGAAGTAGAAGATCCAGATATGATAAAAGAATTATTTAAGGAAAATTAGGAGGAAAAATATGAAATCAGTACTTAAAGTGTGCGATATGGTGACATCAAAAGATATTTCTAATGTTAGAAGTGCAATTTCAAATAATCAAGGGGTTTTAGCTTGTCAGATATTAACTGAAAGCAAGGAAATTGAAATTGTATATGATGACTACTTTATTAGTATTGATGATATTATTGAATCAATAGAGGACAAAGGATATACAGTACTGTAAAAAAGCGGCTTAGGCCGCTTTTTTTATTTATAGTATATAAAAATTTAAATTTTCATCTTTCAAAGAAGCGTGACAAAGTCACGCTTTAAATATTAATTCCATGTAGTATGAAGTAAGCAAAGAATAATAACGAAATAATGTACATGGAAATTGATAATTCTTTATGCTCTTTTTTAAAGAACTTCATCACCGGGTAAGCTATAAAACCAAAGGCTATACCATCAACTATACTGTAAGTTAAAGGTATTAGCACTATTGTTAAGAAAGCGGGAAATCCCTCTGTAAAATCTGAGAAATTAATATTTTCTACATTTTTTATCATTAATCCACCTATTATTATTAATATTGGTGAAATTGCTGCATTAGGTATTATTTTTATAAATGGTATAAATAATAGCGAAACAAGGAATAGTATACCAGTAATTAGTGAAGTAAGACCAGTTTTTCCACCAGCAGTTATACCAGCGGTACCCTCTACTGTTGACACAGAAGGACTTGTACCTAATAATCCACAACATAAAGTTGATAACGCAGTTGCTTTTAATGCAGGGTTAAACTTATTTTCAGATTTTAGCATTCCATTTATTTGACCATGTAACAATCCTATATTTTCAAAAACTAAAACTAGAGTTAATGAAAATGTAGCTATCCAAAAGGATAAAGTAAATATTTGACTAAAATCCATACTAAAAAACAATTTGTTATAGCTAGAAATATCAATACTACCAAGATTGATTCCGGTAAGGTCAATAATATTAAAACCAAAACAAATTAAAGTTCCAGCGATAATACTAATTAAAAATGCACCAGGAATATCTCTTAAAAATAAAAATAAGGCTATTGTTAAAGTTATTAAAAATGCTAAAACCTCTGGAGAATTTAAACTTCCTAATGCTACAAGGTTTTTTGCATCACTTATAATAAGCCCACTCTTTTGAAGGCCTATAAAAGTAATAAATAAACCTATACCTACTGTTATTGCTTCTTTTAGTGACTCTGGAATAGCTTTTGATATTATAGTAGATAATTTTGTAAATGCTACTATAGAAAACAACACTCCAGACATAACTACCGCAGCTAAAGCCTGCTCATAACTTAGTCCCATAGATTTAACTATAGTGTATGTGAATAATGCATTTACTCCCATGCCGGGCATTAATATTAATGGTGAATTACTTATAAATGCCATTAATAAACAACCAACTAATGAAGCTAAAACAGTAGCTACAATTTGTCCTTCTAAAGGCATTCCTGTATCACTTAAAATACTTGCGTTTACTACAATGATATACACTGCAGCAAAAAATGAGGTTAAACCTGCAGTAAATTCATTTTTAAAGCTTACTTGATGTTCTTTAAGGTTGAAAAATTTTTTCATCCTCTCTACCTTCTTTTTCTATATCCCTCACCCACCCTCATCTATAAAGATGCATTAAGATTATAACATAAAGTAAAAAATAATTGTTATATATTTTTTAGAAAAACTTTAACTCTTATTATAGCCATTAAAGGATAATTAGTTAACATAGCGGTCATTTTATATAATATTTAGCTATAGTTTTAACTACGATTTTATTTAAGATGGCTTAATTTGAATATACTTAGGAAAAAGGGTTAATACTAGGATTAGAAGGAGGCGAGTTGTTTATGAAAAAGGTTGCTGTTCAAAAGGGATTAAATCCAGTAAAAAGTTATTTAAATCAAGAAGGATATACAGTTAGAGAATTTGATAGAAACAAGAAAAATACAGAGAGTTTTTTAAATAAATTTGATGCTGTAATAGTAACTGGAGAAGAAGAGAATATGATGGGAATACAAAATGCATCAATTAATGCTCCAATAATTAATGCTGATGGTATGACCCCACAACAAGTAAAAGACCAATTAGAAAATCAATTTAAATAATAAATTTAATTTAAATGGGAAAAATCTAAAGGGATTTTTCCTTTATCATTTTAATTTTTAGGTATAAATCTATGATATAACTTTAATATTTAAGCAGAGTATATAATATTTTTACTTTGTTTAAAATGAAATATTTATCATGTTTTTAGCAAATTATATTAGTTTATAAATCTAATATAAAAAAATTATAAATAAATTTTATAAAAGTGAATAAAATTCAAATATCTGTTAATTATTTAGATAGAAATTAGAAATTAGTGAGGTGTATTACATTATGAAATTTAAAAAGGAAATAATTGCAGCTATAACCTGTGCTGTAGTTTTAGTAGGAATTTTTTTAACTGTTAGCTTTATAGGAAAAAAAGATGCTGCCTTATCCACTAATAAGGTAAATAATAAAGAGGTAACAGAAACTGAGAATGATAAGAAAAAGCAAGATGAAAATAAAGACAATGAAAGCCAAAAAACTAACAGCAAAGAGACAAAAGATAAAGAGAATAATGATAAAGAAAAGAAAGTAGAAACTAATAATCCTGAAGAAAAAAAAGAAAATGAAAAAAAAGTTAATAACAACAATGACAAACCACAAGAAGACAAAAATGAAAATGAAAATAAGCCTTCAGATAAAAACTCTAATTCAAGTTTAAATGAAGAAGAGGGAATAAAAGAAGGAATATATGTAATTCAGAAAAATGACACATTATACAGTATAGCTAATGCATACATGCCAAGTCATGATACTAGCTTAGTTATAGAAACTATAATGAAAAGAAATAATTTAAATAGTTCTAATAAAATAATCCAAGGACAAGAAATTATAATTCCTTATGAAGTTGCTTTAGAAACTAAAGCTACATCAGCTTCAACAGAAGATGACAAGAAAAAAGATAATTTAAAAGAAAATAACAAAAATACAGATGAAAAAAAGGAGCCTTCAAAAGAAACTGACAAAAAAGTAGATGAAAAAAACACAGATGAAAAAAAGGAAGATAATAAAGAAAAATTAAGTGGAAATAAATATGAAATTAAATCTGGTGATAATTTATATAGTATAGCTAAAGAAAAAATGCCTGAGATTTCATTAAAAGAAGCAGTTGAAAAAATTAAAGCTCTTAATGAAATTAAAGATGAAAATGCTATAAAAGCTGGAGAAGTAATATATATACCAGCTAAATAATTTACAATAGGTTATATTACTCCTAAAAATACAATAACCCTATAAGTCCGTTATTAGACTTATAGGGTTATTATATTTTTAATATACTTATACTACTACTTTCAGCATATAAAAAGTCACTATCTAAAGTTAGCAAATAATTAATACAATGACATTCTGCAGTTGCTAGTATAGTGGCATCATTCACAGAAATTAAATGTTTTACCATAAGTTCTTTAGCTTTTAATATACAATCTCTATTTATGTCTAAATAATTGAATTTTATAGTGTTTTCAAGCTGAGTATGCATATTGACAGCAGTTTTATAATATATGGCTAATAAATCTTTCTTCAAAACGTTTTTAGAAAGGTTATCGAAATACTTTTTATAAGGTATATCAACAAGTTTATCAGTTCTTTTTTCTTTAAGTGCTTTTCTATCATACTTATTAAAACTAGATATAATAGTTCGTATATTATTACGACTATTAAAAGGTGTATTCTTAATAGATTTAAATTGCATATCAAGCATAAAAACCTTATACATAATTTGATTTAATACCTCAGAAGAAATTACAGAGGTAACATACAAAATACATTTATTTAATAATAATTTTCTAAGGACTTCTATACATTCAGAATGCTTTATATCTTCGTCATAAACTAAAGATAAAAGAAAGGAGGCATCTAGCATTATTGAAGTGTTTTCATCGAATGTAACACTTTTAAAGGGATATAAAATCATTTCCATAAGATATACCTTCTTTAAACATAGTATATTTAAAGTTTATTAAGGTATATCTTTAGTTATTACATTAAGATGTTAAAAATCTTTAATATTATTGGACTTAGACATACAGTGATTAGCCCAGCAATTCCTATAGCTAGTCCACTCATTGCACCTTCTGTTTCACCTAGCTCTATTGCTTTTATTGTACCTACTGCATGAGAGGAAGTTCCTATTCCTATACCAATGGATAAACTATCCTTTATCTTAAATATTTTAAATACTAAAGGTGATATTATAGCACCAATTATTCCTGTTATAATTATTGCTGTTACTGTAATAGCAGGTATGCCTTGAAGTTGTTTTGAAATTTCCATACCTATAGGTGTAGTAATAGATTTAGGGATTAGTGAAAGAGCAATAGTATTATCTATGTTTAACAATTTACACAGAATAATAATAGAGATCATGCCTGCAAAACTACCAACAGTTATACCAATGATTATAGGCAATGCATTTTTTTTAAATAAATCAATTTTATTATAAAGTGGAAGTGCTAAAACTATGGTTGAAGGGGTTAAGAAGAAAGAAATTAACTTACCTCCACTATTATAGTCTTCTAGTGGAATTTTAAATATTACTAAGAATAATATTATAAATATCATGGATAATAGCAAGGGATTAAATAATGCTATTTTAGTTTTTTTACTAATGTACTGCGCCAATATATAAGATAATAATGAAATTAGTATAGCAAATAATGGTGTTGATAATAATTCCTTCATTTAATATTCACTTCCTCATATATATTCTTAGTTTTTTTCTTTTGTAAGGATGATACAAATTGTACTGTATAAGCTGTTACTAATAGTACTATTATTGTTGTTATTATACATACAAGCAATATTTTAAGTATGTTTCCTTTTAAAATATCAAAACACCCAAGCACTCCCACACTTGCAGGAATAAAGAAGAATGCTAAATTACTTAAAAAATAATTACATACTTCCTCTATAGCTTTAGGTTTAATTATTTTAGTCATTAAGGCTAAAAGTAATAAAAGCATACCCAATACATTCCCTGGTATAGGTAAATTAAGAAAACTACTTATAGCTTCACCAAGAAATGTAATAAGCAGTATGATAGATAGTTGCTTTAAAATCTTCATTTTATCACTCTCATTTCTCTAATTATTTAATTTTAAAGTTAGTTATGTTTTAAAATAAATATTGTGTTTATGAAATTTAGCATTTAAAACTTAGTTACTTTATAACTATTTTTATAGGATACTTAAATTTCAACAACATCTTTTTAAAACATTACTTAAAAATTTAAAGCAAGAAATTAAAAAAATTTATTTCCATTGTATATTTTAATACTTTTTGGCAAATATACTAATATAAGATTTAAGCAAAATATAAAACCCTAGAAGCAACATACAAGTATTATATTCTAGTTTATAGTGTTTATTTAGTAAGTATACACCTATATAAATTTGTTTGTTGCTTCTCCCCCTATAAAGAAAAATTATAACTTACTTTAAAATATAGATAGCTTAGAACCGAAAGGTTCTTTTTTATTTGGTAATATAAGTTATTTAGAACTTTAAACACAAATAAATTATAATTAATTGTTAAGCGGATAAGGGATAAGCTATAAATTTATCGTAATGAAATTTTTAACCTATTATTATATAATGTTTTCTGTATCTAATATTAAGGCATATTCAAAAATAACTAGTCATTATATTCGTCTATTTTGCCTCATTATGTATGTTAAAAATAACAGGATATATAATATCAGGAAAGTTGTTTTCTTGTCTTAAACAAGATATACTTGTTTTTTTGAATGGTTATTTTTCTATATGTCTAAGAGGTTACTTTGATTAAAAGTGAGGTTTAAATATGAAGTTTGTAAAAGATAATGAAACGTTAGATGATTTGCAATTAAAAGGCATTCATGTTATCCAAAAGAAAGAAGGTTTTAGATTTGGTGTGGATGCAGTACTTTTAGCAAATTTTTCTAAAGTTAAAAGAAATCAAAGAGTTATAGATTTATGTAGCGGAACAGGAATAATTCCTTTTATTTTATCAGGAAAGACAGAGTGTAATAGTATAATGGGAATAGAAATTCAAGAAGAATTTGTGGAGATGGCAAATCGATCAGTAGCTTATAATAAGCTTCAAGATAGAGTTAGCTTTGTAAATGGAGATTTAACAGATATAGAGCTTTTAAAAACTATTTCAAAGGCTGATGTAATAACAGTTAATCCACCATATAAGCTTCATAATTCAGGGATAATTAATATGAATGATAAAAATGCTATTGCTCGCCACGAAATATGCTGTAAATTAGAGGATGTTATAATAGCGTGTAGAATACTATTAAAGGATAATGGGAGAATGTTTATGGTCCACAGACCAGATAGGCTTATAGATATAGTAACGCTTATGAGAAAATATAAGATAGAACCTAAGAGGATAAGAATGGTTCACCCTTCTCCAGGAAAAGCACCTAATATAGTTTTAATAGAAGGACAAAGAGATGGTGGTGCCTTTTTAAAATGGGATGAACCACTAAATGTTCACACTGAAGATGGTGGATATAGCGAAGAAATAATAAAAATGTATAATTCTCAAGTTTTAAAATAATTATTGCAAAGGATGATTTAAATGAGTGGTAAATTATATCTAGTACCAACTCCTATAGGAAACTTAAAAGATATAACTTTAAGAGCATTAGAAGTATTAAAAATGGTGGATGTTGTGGCTTGTGAAGATACTCGCCAAAGTCTAAAGCTATTAAATCATTTTAATATAAAAAAGACCTTAATTAGTTATCATAAGCATAATGAAAACGAAAAAAGTGAAGATATAATTGAAATGTTAAAAGAAGATAAAAATATTGCAATTGTAAGCGATGCTGGCACACCGGGAATTTCAGATCCTGGGGAAGTAATAGTAAAAAAATGTATAGAAGAAAATATAGATTTTGAAGTGCTTACAGGTGCAACAGCTATTACTACAGCTCTTATTTACTCAGGATTAGATACAACTAAATTTATTTTTAGAGGATTTTTACCTAGAGAAAATAAGGATAGAAAACCTATTATTGATGATTTAGTGAATAGAACGGAAACCTTAATATTTTACGAGGCACCTCATAGAATACTAAATACATTAGAATTCTTATATGAAAATTTAGGAGATAGAAAGATTGCAATATGTAGAGAACTTACTAAGATGTATGAGGACATTATAAGGATGACTTTAGGTGAAGCTATAAAATACTATAAAGAAAATTCACCTAGAGGTGAATATGTTTTAGTTTTAGAAGGAAAAAGTTTAGAAGAATTGCAGGAAGAAGAGAGGTCTAAGTGGAATAACTTATCTGTAGAAGAACATATTAAAACTTATATAGAAGAGGGATTTAGTAAAAAAGATGCCATAAAAAAGGTTGCAAAAGATAGAGAAATGCCAAAATCTGAAGTTTATAAGTATTCCATTGATATATAAATATGTATATATTTTCTCAAAAATGTATATATATCAACTCAAATGGTATATTATAACACATATTTTATAGAAAAAGTAAAGCTTTTGTAACAAAATAAAAGAAATATTGGTTGAAACCTTGAGTTTGCCCTTTAAATGATGTTATAATTAAAAAGAAATTTTACTGGGAGGGATTGATGTGAATAAAAAAATTGTAGCAATTGCTATGGCAATGGCGATAGTGACTTCGAATATGGGTGTAATAGCTTATGCTAATCCATTTGATAGTCAGGTTAGTGAAAAAAATAATGAATATAAAAGTGCTCAAGAAAAAGTAGACGAAATAAATGCAAAGATTCAAAAATTAGATAATGAAATATCAAACTTAATTATTGAAATAGACGAAACAAATGGTAAAATAGCTAAAACTGAGGATGATATAGAAAATACTAAAGAAAATGTGAGACAAACAGAAGATAGCATGGTTGAAGAAGAAGATTTATTCAATCAAAGAATGAGAGCTATGTATATGAATGGAATGGATAGTTATGTTGAAGTTATCCTAAATTCAGAAGGAGTTTCAGATTTAGTTTCAAGAGTTGAAAATGTTAAAGAAATAATAAACTATGATAAAGAACTTATGACTGAATTAACAAATAAAAAAGTTGCATTAGAAAAGCAAAAAGCAGAACTAGAAGATAAAAAAGCTGAATTAGTGGCTCTTAAAGAACAAAATGACAATAAAAGAAAAGATTTAGAAGTTATGAAAGAAAGTCATAATAAAGAGTTTGAAGTGGCTAAAGCAGAAAAAGCTAAAGCAGAAGATGAGTTAAAAGCAGCACAAGGTAAACAAAGTGCATTTAATGATGAACAACAAAAAATAGCTGAAGAACAAAGAATAGCAGAAGAACAAAGAAGAGCAGAACAAGAAAGAATAGCGGCAGAACAAGAAGCAAATAATAGACCATCAAGAGGTGACGGTTATGATGAAGAACCGTCTGGTGGTGGAGCACCAGCAGGTAGTGCCAGTGGACAAGCTATTGTTGATTATGCTTATAGCTTTTTAGGTATAGACTATGTATGGGGTGGAAATGATCCATCAGGATTTGACTGCTCAGGATTAACTCAATATGTATATGCACATTTTGGTATAGATATTACAAGAACTACTTACACACAAATTGGACAAGGTTCCTATGTGTCAAGAGACCAATTAGCTCCTGGTGACTTAGTATTTTTTGGATATGGAAGCCCAGATCACGTTGGTATCTATGTTGGAGGAAATCAGTACTTACATGCACCACAAACAGGAGAAGTAGTTAAAGTATCTCCAATGACTAGAAGCGACTATATGACTGCAAGAAGAATAGTTCACTAATAGTCATTAGAGCTAGATATTGTTAATTTAAGCATTGAAAATAAATGAAGTTTATATAAATAGACCATTGATTTATTCGATGGTTTATTTTTTATAATTTTATTTATTTTAATTGTATCATTATAAAATATAGAGAAAGTTAAAAAAAGATTACAAAATATAAAAAGCTTATAATAACTTTTTATTAAAGTAGAAAATATATAAAATACAGAATTTTAACCAACCATTAATTTAATAAATAATTAATAGATAAAATAGTAGAGTGCAATATAAAAAAATAAAGTTGTATGGTGCTTAAATAAGCCTAATAGGCTGTAGATTTAACTTTATAGTTTAATATGTGTAAAAGGTTATCTACGTTTAAAAGTGTTTTAAAACATAATAAAAACGTTAGCAAATTTATGCTAACGCCTTTTATTATAAAAGTGATTATTCAGCTTTTAATGCTTCTAAACAGTTTTTACAAACGTTTTTAGATTTGTAGTTTATAACATCTCTAGCATCTCCACAGAAAATGCAAGCAGGTTCGTATTTTTTTAATATTATTTGCTCACCATCTACATATATCTCTAGAGCGTCCTTTTCACCTATATTTAATGTTCTTCTTAGCTCTACTGGGATAACGATCCTTCCAAGCTCATCTACTCTTCTTACAACACCAGTTGATTTCATAATGTATTTCCTCCTAACGCAAAAAAGTTTTTTTCGACAAAATATTATTTAAAATTATATATTCTTGGGTATTTAGCATAATTTCTTAAACCTATACTCTTATAAAGTTACAAAATTTCTACTAAATTCCATCTATAGTTAATATACTACCATATTATACAAATGTCAATATTATTTTTAATTTAAAATACAAAAATTTACACCAATGATAAACGTTGAAATCAAGCGATTCGCTGATAAATAGGGCGGTTGTACTTATAAATTTAACAATTATATTAATAAAAATATTTTGAGAAATAAATGTAACAATATGGTTATAGCATTAAACAATGTCGAATATTACAAGAAAACCTTATATATTATGGTTAAAAAAGTAATTAAGATGTATAATAATATATATATTTTTAAACTAAATACTTCTTAGAACAATTTATGGTATTATATGCTCTTTTATTAAAATCAAAATACATGACTAGTTTTATTTATTTCCAAAAATTTTCATATTTATTTTTAAATATTGGGGTACATGTATTTATATAGTAAAAAAATTAAGAATATAATATCATTTACGTAAATTTCCATAAATTACATAATAATTAATAAAAGTATACAAAAGGACACTAGATACAATAAAATGACGGATTTAATTCAATTATTTCCACAAAAATATAACAAGTTATACACAGGCTAATTGTTGATAATGTGGATAATTATATGCAAATATTCACAGTTATAAACAACAATATTGAAGAGTGGCATGAATAAAGGGAAAGTTATGCACAGATTTTGTGAATAACTTATAATAAAATGTGTATAACTTACTGTGGATATCATTAAATGATGTTGATAACTAAAAGATTGCAATATTTTATTTCCTGATTTGCAATTAATATAATATTGTCGAAATTAATAATAAAAAAACAGCTTTCAAGAGATGAATAATATGTATTTTATGGTTAAAAATAATTTGTAATAAGTTTATATATAACATATAATATGAATACGAAGAAAATATTAAAAATTAATGTAGTAATAAATAAATTGAATCTGAGGTGAGCATATGGAAAATAATTCGAATCAAGAAAACAATAATGTGAAAAAAGGCTTTAGTCCTGAGGCTCTATCTAACATATTAGGTAGAATATCTGTTATGGCAGAGGATATTGCTGAAAAAAGTGTGATTCCTTATGAAGAATTACCACAATATGATTTGTTTTTATCACAGGTAAAGGATTACTTAAATGATAGATTTGATGATGATAACTTTACTAATAATATACTTCAAAACTATATAAAAAGTGAAGTAATATCTAAGCCAGAAGATGGGAAAAAAAGAGGTTATACAAAAATTCACTTAATACAATTAGTTTTATTAAGTTATATGAGACCTATACTTACTACAGAAGAAATAAGAAAAGTATTTAAACTAGCATTTAATGAAATAAATAATAGAGAAGATGATATACTATCATGGGAAGATACTTATGAAGTTTTTTCAAAGATGCAAAAGGATAGTTTTAATGCACTTTTCATAAATGAAGAATTTAATGATAAAGAAAAATTAAGCGATTACTTTAAAAATCATGATTTTAAAGAAGAGGAACATGAAAGAATTCTTGTATTTTTAGTTGTAATGACATTAGTAGCTCAAGCTAGTTCAATTAAAAAGCTTGTAAGAAGAATTGTTAGTGAGTATACTGATGAAAATTAGAAATTACAATATTCCCTAATAGCATGGATAAAATATTATCATATACCACAAAATAATTATAAATTTAAGAAATTATTTTTGGTATAGGAGCTGAATATATGAAACAATTACGTATAATTGATATTAAAGATAAACAATCTTCCCAAAAGTTTATCATGCTTGTTATGATTAAAAAGAAGTTTTATGATGCTGAAGGAAGAGTAATGCATTATGTGGGAGATAATAGTGGAGATTTAAAGGTATTTATACCAGAAGGTACTAAATACAATATAGGTGATGTTATAAAAATAGAGGCAGTTTCAGATGGTAAGTTTAAAATAAATAAATCTGAAAAAATAGAAAATTTTAATATAGAAGATTTTCTTCCTACTGTTAGAAGACCTATAGAAGATATAATGAATGAACTTAAATCTATATCTGATGAAGAATTTAAAAATAGTGAAGTAAAAGCATTAAATGATTATTTTTTTAATGATATAGAATTTTTAAATAAGTTTAAAAGAGGGATTGCAGGATTAAGTCAACATCACGGATATTTAGGTGGACTTGCTGAGCATACTCTAAATGTTACCTATTTAACTAAGGTTTTTGCTTATAGATATAATTGTAAACATAAAGAAATTGCTATTTTAGCTGCAAAGCTTCATGATATAGGTAAAATATATGAATATAATTATGATGGACCATTTTCTATGAGTATGAGGGGTGAAATGGAGGGGCATATAGTAATAGGTATAAATATGATAGAAGATGCCTTTAAAAATCAACCAGAACTTTACACAGAAGAGTTTAAACATAGAATAAAGGGATGTGTAGTTCAACATCATGGGAAGGTGGAATATGGCTCTCCTAAAGCACCTAATACTGAAGAGGCTTTTATAGTCCATTATGCTGATTATGTAGATGCAACAATGAATAAGGTAGAGCAAATTAAGGATATAACTGAACCAGGAACATGGTCCGAATATGACAGGAGAATAGGTACAAGATTATTTGTATAAAAATAAAAAAAGCTATGAACTTTCATAGCTTTTTTAGATGTCTTATATAAAAAAATATTTGATAATTTTTATAAGATTATGGTGTTAGCATATTTTTATTTACTAACAAGTACTTGGTGCTACTGTACTTGATGCTACTTTAAAAGTTTCTCCAAAAATTGTTTTTGAATAGAAGACTCTACAATTTTCAAATATTTCTGCTTCCTCGTTATCTACAACAAATTTTATTCCTTCAACTGTTTCAGCTATATCGTTTTGTTTCTGTTCATCCAGAACAGCTCCTAAAGTTGGGCCGCCTCAGCCAAAGCCTTTAATCATTAATCTGAAAGCATCCTTATCGCTTTTTTCAAGCTTATCTAAAAGAGCTTTTTTTGTTTTTTCGTCAAATGATATTTTCATTAAAATTTTCCTCCTTTATTTTAAGTAGTTGGTTATAATATTAGTGTACCAAAAACTTATGATATAAATCATTTAGTTAATGGTAATGTTTAGCTACATATCAAATTTAGATTATTAATAAAAATATTTAGTATATTTGTATAACTCATGATATTTATTATGATATATCTATAGAAGTTCTTAATCAAAATTTAACTTATATAGCATTTTAAATTCCATAATAAATAGTCTTATTTATGAATTAAAAATTAAAAATGAAGCACAGGAATCATGATTAAAATTCCTATGTGAAAGTCTTGGAAATTTTTAGAATAAATTTCATTTTAGGTTCTTCATCCTTAACTATTAAGAGGTTAAGCTATTTTTATATAGATTTATTTCACAGTATATTTTAAAACTTTATACTGGATATTTATATTATACTATATATATATTCAAATATCTATATATTTGGATATAATAATTTAAAATTATTTTTATTTTAATAAATTTATAATACATATTATGTTATTTTAGCAAGTATTGGTGAATATGATATATACTAAGTATAAATTTAATTTATATATTCATAGAATTATCTAAATCCTATAATTATAAAATTATTAATGTAATATACATTGAAGTAAAATATTTGTAATTTAATAAAATATCTTGACAACTATTAAAGATTTATATAATATGTATTTTAAGATAAAAAAATATTAAAACTTTAATATAATCCTTTTAAATTTGATTCCGTGAGATCAGAAGGGAAGATAGTAGTGTTATGTAGGTATATAGGTGTAGCTATAATTATAGCTATAGCTATATGTTTATAGTAAAGAAAAATGCTTTCCTTTCAGGAAAGCATTTTTTATTTTATAAAAATTTTAAACTCTTAAGTTATACTAATACCTTTAAATTAACCCAGTGAGGTAAAAAGGAGATGTCATTATGTTAAAAGGAAGAAATTTAATTGAGCCAATGGATTTTAATTTAAATGAACTAGAGGAGATATTTATACTTGCTGATGATATCATCAAAAATCCATGGAAATATTCAAAACTTTGCGAAGGAAAATTATTAGCTACACTTTTTTATGAGCCAAGTACTAGAACAAGATTCAGTTTTGAGGCAGCTATGTTAAGACTAGGAGGAAGTGTAATAGGGTTTTCTGAACCAAATTCAAGTTCAGTAGCTAAAGGAGAAAGCATTTCAGATACTATAAGAACCGTTGCTTGCTATGCAGATATAGCTGTAATGAGACATCCTAAAGAAGGTTCAGCTTTAGTTGCAGCATCTAACTCAGAAATACCAGTTATAAATGCTGGAGATGGAGGCCATCAACATCCTACCCAAACTTTAACAGATCTTTTAACAATAAGAAGTATAAAAGGCAATTTATCAAATTTAACCATAGGATGCTGTGGGGATTTAAAATTTGGTAGAACAGTACACTCACTTATAAAAGCTTTATCTAGATATGAAAACAATAAATTTGTATTGATATCACCTCAAGAGCTTAAAGTTCCCGATTATATAATAAGACTTTTAGAAGAGAAAAATGTAGAGTTTGTTCAAGTAGAAAAAATGGAAGATGTTATAGGAGAACTAGACATACTATACATGACGAGAGTTCAAAGAGAAAGATTCTTTAATGAAGAAGATTATGTAAGATTAAAGGATTCCTATATCTTAGATGTTGAAAAAATGAATATGGCTAAAGATAATATGATAGTACTTCACCCACTGCCAAGAGTAAATGAGATATCTTATGATGTTGATAATGATGAAAGAGCAGTGTACTTCAAACAAGCTAAATATGGAATGTTTGTAAGAATGGCACTAATTGCTAAACTGTTAGGCTTAGCTTAAATATTGGATGTAGGAGGAGTATGAATATGTTAACAATAAATAGTATTAAAAATGGTATAGTTATAGATCATATAAAAGCAGGTGGTGGAATAAAAATATTCAATTACCTAGGGCTAGATAAGGCAGAATATAGAGTTGCATTAATAATGAATGCTGAGAGTGAGAAGCTAGGAAGAAAAGATATTATAAAGATAGAGAATGTTATAAACATAGATTACGCAATTTTAGGCCTTATGGATAAAGGTATAACCATAGATATAATTAAAAATGAAAATATATCTAAAAAAATAAGCTTAAAGTTACCTGAGAAAGTAGAGAATGTTATTAAATGTAAAAACCCAAGATGTATAACTTCCATAGAGCCATATTTAAATCATGTTCATTACTTAGTAAATGAAAAGACAAAAGAATACAGATGTAAATACTGTGATGATATAAGAAAAGTAGGAGAGTTTATCTAATAAACTCTCAAAAGGAGAGAGTATTTATGGAATTGTGTATAAAGAATGCTAAGGTAGTTGATTGGTGCGGAACATTTATAGGAGATGTGTATATTAAGAATGGACTCATAACAGAGATAGGTAAGGATTTAAAAAAGAACTGCAATACAATAAATGCAAAAGGGTTAACTCTAATGCCATCTTTTGTAGATTTACATGCTCATTTTAGGGATCCAGGGTTAACCTATAAGGAAGACATAGAATCAGGCTCTAAAGCCGCAGTTAAAGGTGGATTTACAATGGTTAACCTCATGGCTAATACAAACCCAATATGTAGTTCTATGGACATTGTAAATTATGTTAAGAGTAGAGCAGAAGAAATAGGGTTAATAGATGTACACCAAGTATTTTCAATAACTAGAAATTTTGATGGACAGGATATTAGCCATTTAGATGAAGTAGATAGTTCTATAAAAATAATTTCTGAAGATGGAAAAGATATAATGAATAGCAAAGTAATGCTAGAAGCAATGAAAAAAGCAAAGGAAAAAAACTTGATTGTAATGTGTCATTGCGAAGATCCATACCTTTCAAACTATGACATGAGAATTGCTGAGAATATAATGACTAAAAGAAATATAGAGTTCTCTAAAATTACTAATTGTAAGCTTCATATTGCACATGTAAGTACTCTAGAAGCAATCAACTATATTATTGAAGCAAAAAAGCAAGGATTACAGATAACTTGTGAAGTTGCACCCCATCACTTGGCGTTAACAAATAATTATGATTATAGAGTAAATCCTCCACTAAGAGAGAAAAATGATATAGATTTTTTAATAAAAGCCATAAAAGATGGATATGTAGATGCAATAGCTACAGATCATGCTCCTCATAATGAAGAAGATAAGATAAAGGGCGCACCAGGAATTTCAGGACTAGAAACAGCCTTTTCAATAACTTACACAAAATTAGTAAAAGAAAATAACATAAGTTTAAATAAATTAAGTGAAATAATGAGTAAAAATCCAAGTGAATTGCTAGGAGCAAATAAAGGAACGATTGAAATTGGATATGAGGGAGACTTAGTTCTATTAGATTTAGAGGCCAGCTACGAAATAAATTCAAAAGAATTTTGGTCAAAAGGAAAAAATACGCCATTAGATGGAATAAGAGTCTATGGGAAGATAGTTAAAACTATAAAAGGTGGAAAAGAAGTTTATTCTAATGAAGAATATAATTAGGCACCTTAAAAAAGTAATCTATTTTGTATAATACTGTGCTGTCAGAAACCAGTCATAGGATCACTATGGCTGGAGCTTGATAGCTTGTCTAACATAAATAAGATTGAGGGGAAGAAACAATGATAATAGATAAATTATTTAAAACTGTTGAAGAAAAAGGACACGTTTGTGTAGGACTGGATACAGATTTAAGCTATATACCAAATACTTTTCTAAATAAATTTAGTTCACTAGAAGAAGGAATATTTGAGTTTAATAAGGCTATAATAGATGAAACTTTTGATGTTGCAGCTTGCTATAAACCACAAATAGCTTATTATGAAGCATTAGGAATATCAGGACTTATGGCTTATAAAAAAACATTAGAGTATATAAAGCTTAAAGACGGAATAAGCATTGGAGATATAAAGAGAGGAGATATATCAAAAACAGCTGAAATGTATGCTAAAGCTCATTTTGAAGGAGATTTTGAAGCTGATTTTATAACATTGAATCCATATATGGGATTAGATAGTATCGAACCTTATCTTCCATATATTAAGGAAAAAGAAAAAGGGGTATTTCTACTAGTTAGAACTTCAAATAAAGGGGCTAAGGACATTCAATATATTGATACACTAGATGGAAAAAAGGTATTCAATTTAGTAGGGGAAAAGATTCAGAACTTAGGAAAAGAATGTATAGGAGAGTGTGGATATAGCTCAATAGGAGGAGTTGTAGGATGTACTCATGTAGAAGAAGGAGTAGAGCTTAGAAACAAACTAAACTCAATGTTCTTCTTAATACCTGGATATGGTGCACAGGGGGGAAAGGCAGAAGATGTTGCACTATATTTAAAGAATGGAAACGGTGGAGTTGTAAATTCATCAAGAGGTATAATGCTTGCTTATAAAAAATATGAGGATGGAGAAGCAAACTTTGCAAAATATGCTAGAAAAGAAGTTATAAGAATGAGAGATGAAATACTGAGGGCTATAAGGCAGGAGTAGTTACAATGAATATAAATAAGAAGTACACAGTAAATACAGTTATAGAAAATATTCAAGTATGTGAGGGTATATATAAATTAAAAATAGAAGGAAACTTTAAAGCAGAACCTGGACAATTTTATATGTTAAGAAGCTGGGATAATGAACCAATACTTTGGAGACCTATAAGCGTATATAACATAGATGAAAATGGAGAAAATATAGAGTTTTTATATGCAGTAGTAGGGCAGGGAACTGAACTTTTAAGCAGACTTAAAGGTAAAGATCAAATAAGTGTTGTAGGTCCACTAGGAAATGGATTTGATATAGAAGAAGCTAGTGGTAAAAAAGTAGCCTTAGTAACAGGGGGAATAGGTGTAGCTCCTATACACTATCTTTCAAAGAAAATAAAAAATTCTCAAATAGATGTGCTTGCAGGGTTTAAACATGATGTATATGGGATAGAAGAAATAAAAGAGCAGGTAAACTCAGTGAACATATCAACAGAAGATGGAAGTTATGGTCATAAAGGATATATAACAGAAATATTTGAACCTGAAAAATATGATTTAGTACTATGTTGTGGGCCAGAAATAATGATGTATAAAGTTATAGAAATGTGTAGACAAAAAAATACTAGGGTTTATATTTCAGAAGAAAAGAAGATGGCTTGTGGGATAGGAGCTTGTTTAGTATGTACGTGTAAGACTAAGTATGGTAATAAAAGAACTTGTGTAGATGGTCCTGTATTTTTAGGAGAGGATATAGAGCTTTAATTTATTGTAAGGGAGTTGACTAAAGTGTTAGGTGTTAATATATGTGGAGTAGATTTTAAAAATCCCATAATAGCAGCTTCAGGTACATTTGGATTTGGTAAAGAGTATAATGAATTCTTTGATGTATCAAGACTTGGAGGAATAAGTACAAAAGGACTTACCATTAATCCTAAAGAAGGAAATTGTGGAGTTAGAATGATAGAAACTTCATCAGGAATGATTAATAGTGTAGGACTTCAAAATCCTGGAATACACCACTTTTTAAATAATGAAGTTAAGAAAATGGAAAAGTTGAATACTGTAATAATAGCTAATTTAGGCGGCTCTACAATTGATGAGTATTTAGAAGGGATAGAAGCATTAAATAATAGCAATGTAGATATGATTGAACTTAATATATCTTGTCCTAATGTTAGAGAAGGTGGAATGGCATTGGGTATAAAATCTCATATTGCTTATGATGCTGTAAGACAAGTTAAAGTATTATGTAAGAAGCCGTTAATAGTAAAATTATCGCCTAACGCAGAAGACATAAGAGATATGGCATATAAATGCTGTGAAGCAGGTGCAAATGCATTATCTCTCGTGAATACTTTTAAGGCAATGGCTATTGATATATATAAGAAAAAACCTGTATTTGATAATATATATGCAGGATTATCTGGACCAGCAATAAAACCTATAGCACTTAGAATGGTTCACGAAGTTTGCCAAATAGTAGATGTTCCAGTTATTGGTTTAGGCGGAATAAGAACATGGCAAGATGCTATAGAATTTATAATGGCAGGATCACAGGCAGTTCAAATAGGTACTGCAAATTTTATAAAGCCTGATATAACTTTAGATATAATAAATGGTATAGAAAAATATTTAGAATCTGAGGGAATTAAAGATATAAACGAAATAAGAGGGATAATTTAAAGAATTAAAGATGAATAATGATGAAATATATAATAAATTAAACTTTATTAGTAGATTTCTTAATATAGTTAAAAATGTTGTTGAATCTTCATCTTTAAATTAAAAAATATTTACTGAAAATGCAAATATATATTGGAGGTTAATAATGGATAATAAAGATAAAATAGTTATAGATACATTAGTAGAATCAGGAGCATTACTAGAAGGGCATTTTTTACTATCTTCAGGAAAACATAGTAATAGATATTGTCAATGTGCACGATTATTACAATACCCAGATAAAGCAGAAGAAATTTTAAAATTAGTGGTAGAAAAGATAAAAGATATAGATTTTGATGTAGTTGTAGGTCCAGCTATGGGAGGAGTAATTGTTGCTTATGAAGTTGCTAGACAATTAGGCAAGACGGCAATATTTACCGAGAGAAGAGATGGAATTATGACTTTATCAAGATTTGAAATTGCAAAGGGAACAAAAGTTATTATATCTGAAGATGTTGTAACTACAGGAAAATCCACTATGGAAGTTGTTGAAGTATTGAATAAGCTAGGAGCAGAAGTTGTAGGAGTTTGTTCAATAGTTGATAGGAGAAATGAGGATTGCAAATTAAAATTACCTCTATATAGTGCTATAAAATTAAATATAGAAACTTTTAATGTTGATGAGTGTCCATTGTGTAAAGAACAGGTTCCGTATATTAAACCAGGCAGTAGAATTATAAAATAATTGTCAGAATTAGTCTATAAAAAAAGTTTATTCATTAGTTAAGAATAAATATTCAAGCAGTGTATTAAATTTGCATCAAATAAAGTAAAAATGCATAATATTTTAAGCTGTTATGCATTTTTTTGTAGCGCCTCTGTATAATGTGATAATTTCTAATTATTGACATAAAAGTGAAAAAATTTTACTATGAAATTATAAATATCTCAATATTCTGAATATGTGCGTCGGATAAAATAGTGTTAAAAATATATGGGGGGGTTAATAATGAAAATTGTGTTAGCTTTAGGGGGAAACGCATTACAATCAAATCCAAAAGATAAAAGTGCAAAAGCTCAGTTAGAAACATGTAAAGAAACGGCAAAATCAATAGTAGATTTGATAGAAGATGGTCATACAATATCTATCGTTCATGGAAACGGACCTCAAGTTGGACAAATAGTAGCTACTGTAGAGGATGCCATAAAACAAAATGAAACAAATGTATTATTTCCATTTGATGTATGTGGAGCATTCTCACAAGGATACATCGGATACCACCTTCAAAATGCCATTTCAGAGGAACTCGCTAGAAGAAATATAAATAAACCTGTAGCCACAATAATCACTCAAGTTGTTGTAGATAAAAATGATAAGGGGTTTCAAAATCCAACAAAACCAATAGGATCTTTTTATAGCAAAGAAATAGCTGAGAAATTAGAAAAAGAACAAGGTTATGTTATGAAAGAAGATGCTGGAAGAGGATATAGAAGAGTAGTTGCATCACCTAAACCAATAGATGTAATAGAAAAAAATACAATTAAATATTTAGTTGATAGTGACAATATAGTAATTTCATGCGGTGGAGGGGGAATACCTGTAATCAGAGAAGGTTCAGAGGTTAAGGGCGTTGCCGCAGTTATAGATAAAGATTTTGCAGCAGAGAAATTAAGTGAGATATTAGATGCTGATTGTTTGCTAATATTAACAGCAGTTGATAGAGTTTGTATAAATTATAATAAACCAGAAGAAAAGTCACTTGATATTATAACTTTAGAAGAAGTCGATAGATATATAAAAGAGGGTCAATTTGCACCTGGAAGTATGTTACCTAAAGTAGAAGCATGTAAAAAATTTGTTATGCATAATAATAATAAAGTTGCAATAATTGCTTCTCTTTCAAAAGCAAAAGAAGCATTGAAGGGATTATCAGGTACTAAGATAGTTAGATAAGATTTACAAATTGAAAGTAGGGTATCCTATAGAGAAATGAGAGGTTTCTTATTATAAATTAAGGAAGTGATAGTTTGTGGAAAAAAGAAATATAGAAGTTTATTCAGAAATTGGTAATTTAAAAACTGTTCTTCTTCATAGACCTGGAAAAGAAATAGAGAACCTTACACCAGAGTATCTAGAACGGCTTTTATTCGATGATATTCCATATTTAAAAATTGCTAGAGATGAACATGATAAATTTGCAGATTTATTTAAAATCAATGGAGTAGAAGTTTTATATCTTGAGAATTTAGTAGCTGAAGTTGTAAAAAGCCCAGAAATTAAAGAAAGATTTATAAATGAAGTCATATGTGAAAGTAATATAGAAAAGGATTATATTAAAAGTGAAATAAAGTCATATCTATCATCTATGTTACCTAAAGAGATGATAGATACTGTAATGGCGGGAGTCAGAAAAATTGATATCTCTATGAAGGAAAGTTCTAATGAGTATCCATTCTTGTTAGATCCTATGCCAAACTTATATTTTACTAGAGATCCATTCGCTTGCATAGGAAATGGTGTATCTCTTAATTCTATGAAAAAGCCTATTAGAAGAAGAGAAAGTATATTTGGGAAATATATATTTAAATATCATCCTCATTTCAAAGACTCTAATATTAAAATTTATTACGATAGAGAAGATGAATTTCACATAGAAGGTGGAGATCAGTTAGTATTGTCTAAAGATGTTCTAGCAGTAGGATATAGTGAAAGAACGGACAAAGAGGCTATATTTACTTTAGCTAAAAATATTTTTAAAGCTAATGAAAGTTTTAAAAATATTTTAATATTCGACATACCTAAAATAAGAGCATTTATGCATTTAGATACAGTATTTACAATGGTTGATTATGATAAATTTACCATACATCCAGCTATAGAAGCTAGTTTGAAAGTAACAAATATAAGGTACGATAAAACTAAAAATGAAATAGTTGCAATAGAAGAAGAAGATAGTTTAGAAGCTATATTATCTAAATATTTAGGTCGTGATATCACTCTTATAAGGTGTGGTAATGGAGATCAAATAATTTCGGGAAGAGAACAATGGAATGATGGCTCTAATACCCTAGCTATATCGCCAGGTAAAGTTATAACTTATGACAGAAATTATGTAACTAATGAACTTTTAGATAAACATAATATAGAGGTGTTTTCTATTACTTCTAGTGAGCTCTCTAGAGGAAGAGGAGGCCCAAGATGTATGTCAATGCCATTTATTAGAGAAGAATTAAAGTATTAAGCTAAGATTTAAAGTAATAAATCTTAATGATTATTTAAGTATAGCTAAGTATAAAAATATTAATTAGGGGGAATTGAATATGTTTAACCTTAGAAACAGACATTTTTTAACACTTATGGATTTTACACCAAAGGAAATTAATTTTTTACTTGATTTAGCTCAAGATTTAAAAAAAGCTAAGTATACTGGAGTTGAAGAGCAAAAATTAAAAGGTAAAAACATAGCATTATTGTTTGAAAAAGATTCAACAAGAACAAGATGTGCATTTGAAGTTGCTGCACATGATCAAGGAGCTCATGTAACATACCTTGGACCAACAGGTAGCCAAATGGGAAAAAAGGAATCTATAGCAGATACTGCTAGAGTTTTAGGAAGAATGTATGACGGAATAGAATATAGAGGATATGGACAAGAAATAGTTGAAGAGCTTGCAAAATATGCAGGAGTTCCGATATGGAATGGACTTACAAATGAAGATCATCCAACTCAAATATTAGCTGATTTTTTAACAATAAGAGAACATTTCTCAAAGCCACTTAGTGAAATAAAATTTGTTTACGCTGGTGATGGTAGAAATAATATGGCAAATGCTCTTATGATAGGTGCCGCTAAAATGGGAATGGATTTTAGAATAGTAGCGCCAAAGTCATTATTCCCAGAAGATGAATTAGTTAAAAAATGTGAAAAAATTATAAGTGAAACTGGTGGAAAAATAACATTAACTGATAATGTTGAAGAAGGTGTTAAAGACGTAGATGTTATATACACAGATGTCTGGGTATCAATGGGAGAACCTGATGAAGTTTGGGAACAAAGAATTAAGTTATTAATGCCATATCAAGTTAATAAAAAGATGTTAGAATTAACAGAAAATAAAGATGTTAAGTTCATGCATTGTTTACCAGCTTTCCACGATGTAAAAACTAAGATTGGAAAAGAAATATATGAAAAATTTGGCATAGAGTCAATGGAAGTTACTGATGAAGTATTTGAAAGTTCTGCTTCTATAGTGTTTGATGAAGCTGAAAATAGAATGCATACTATAAAAGCTGTTATGGTTGCAACTTTAGGATAGTAAGATAGTTAAGCTAGCCCTAGGAATAATCCTTTGGGCTAGTTTTTATTTAAATCATTTTTGATAAGTTAATAAGATAATATTTTTTCAATGTATTTAAATAACAATTTATATTCTATTAAATTGTTGTACAAAATTTATAAATACTCTGTAGTTTATATAATTTGTATTAAATTATTATTTTATTGATATTATTTAATACATTTGATTTGAAATATACTGAGCAACAATAGTAATATAAGTATATAACAAGCAATTGAACCAGTATGTTCCTTATATGTAAAGTTATCAACATATTTAACGATATACTTTTAAAGTAAATTAATTTAATAATTACATAATAAGATAAAGAGAGGATATGTTATATGAAAAAAGAATTAATTTGGAGGGCGTTAGATGGATTTTCTACAGAACATTTATGTCTTTATGAAGATCAAGATAGAATAGTAGCCAATTCTGTTGTTATAGGTATGAATGAAAATATACCATTTCGTGTTAATTATGAAATAGATTGTGATTTAAACTGGAAAGTAAATAAAGTTGATTTAAGAGTATTTGATAATAAATCTAAAAATATTACTTTATTATCAGATGGTAATGGAATTTGGAGAAAAAGTTGTGGTGAAGAGATAGAAGATTTAAGAGGCTGTATAGATATTGATATTTCTATTACACCCTTTACTAATACTATTCCAATTAGGAGATTATCTTTAAATCTTGGTGAATCAAGTGAAATAAAAGTAATTTATATTGATGTTCATAATGTTAAACTAAAGCCTGTAACACAGAAATATACTTGCTTAGAGTCAAACTTAGAAGGATTTAAATATAAGTATGAAAACTTAGATAGTGGTTTTATTACTGAATTTTTTGTTGATAAAAAAGGTTTAATAATTGATTATCCAGGTATATTTAAAAGAGTAGATAATAGGAACTATTAGTAGCATAAATATATATTTAAATTATAAAGTATAAATTATATTTCTAAAAATTATAGTAAAAGCATTATATAGTTCAAGTGGTAGTAATAAACATTTATTGATTATACGTAGTTAAATATAATAGAGAGATGAATAGTAATAAAGAATACCAAAAAAAGATATAGTTACAACTATTTGCTTATTATAAGAAATAACCATTATTAAATGATATGAAGTATTAATTTAAAATATTTTCTGATAATATCATTATTATTCTTTACAGCAATAATAATATCTGTTAAATTATAATTACAACAAAAGAGAAAAAGTTGATTAGTTTGCATATATTAAAAATAGAATATTAGGTATATTTTTCGGTTAGTTCTAGAAAAATATATATATGATAAATTTTATAATTTAGGAGGAAATATTATGAAAAAGTATGTTTGTGTAGTATGTGGATATGTTTATGACCCAGCTGAAGGAGATCCAGATAATGGAGTAGCACCAGGAACATCTTGGGAAGATGTACCTGAAGAGTGGGTATGTCCACTATGCGGAGTAGGTAAAGACCAATTTGAAGAAGAATAAAATATAGTTTACACATAATAAAAGTCACTATTTAATAGTGACTTTTTTATAATATAAAAAAACAATCATAAAACTTTATTACTCTTAATATTATATATCATCAATTAGGTTATAAATTAGCAGAAGGAGAGAAGATTATGTTAAATGAAGTTCCAACGGTGATTTATGATTTGGAAGGAATTCCTATGAGAGTAATAAAAGCTTCTAAAATCTTTTTTAAAAATAGAAATGAAGAAGGGTATATACTTCATATAGAAAAAGCTGAAAAAGTTACTGCTGTAAGTGAATTTGAGCTTAAATATGTAGATGGTAAGTATGTTTTAAATAGGAAAATTTTTAGAGAGATAATATTAGTATAATTTTAAAGTAAAAGGGGCAATTCTATTATTGGAAGTTGCTCTTTTTGTTTATGTAAAAACTTCTAAAAAAATATAAATAAATTTTTCTAATTTGTGCAAACTAATATTATAAAAGAACGAGGAGGATTTAAACTATGAAAAAAAATTTTAAAACACTATTATGCTCAGTAATGGTATTATCTATTTTCACACTTCCTTTAATAGGATGTCGTACAGCTACAACAGATGGAAACAATACAACAAATGGTACTAACACAACAAATGGTACTAATAAAACAAATGGAAACAATACAACAAATGGTAATAATACAACAAATGGAAACAACACAACAAATGGAAACAACACAACAAATGGTACCAATACAACAAACGGAAATGCGGATACAAAGAGAGCACAAGATATAAGCACTAAAGTTCAGGCTGTAAAAGGAGTAAGCAGAGATGCTGTAGTTGTTAATGACAATACTGCTGTAGTTGGTGTTACATTAGAAAACACTGATATGAAATTAGATGATAACATGAGAAGATCTATAGAAAATGCAGTTAAAGAAGTAGATCCTAATATTACAACTGTTAAAGTAACTAATGATACAACTCTATTTGACAGAATACAAAATATGGCTAACGATGTTATGAATGGAAGAACAATGACAGATATCAGAGATAACTTTAATACTTTAGTGAATGATATTAGATAATAGAACTAATAAAAAAACTCTACGAAAAGTCGTAGAGTTTTTTTATTTTAGGTAACATTTGTTACCGATTATTTTATATGTGATTGATATAATTTTATTGTAAGGTAAATAAACAGAAAATATTGTTTAGATAAATTAAAGTAAAAAATATTTCTATTTATTGAAGGAGTTAAACAAAAATGTTTGAAGCGATTAAAAATATATTTAAATCAAAGGCAGAGGGGGAAAAAGAAATGTCAATGTTTTGTTATCAATGCGAGCAGACAGCTGGAGGAAAGGGTTGCTCTAAAGTAGGGGTTTGTGGTAAAAATCCTAGGGTTGCAGCTCTACAAGATTTATTAATTCATCAATTAAAGGGTATAGCATTATATGGAGAAAAACTAATTGAAAAAAATATTAAAATTGAAGATGAAGTAAATAAGTTTATGATGGATGGACTATTTTCCACATTAACAAATGTTAACTTTGATGAGGAGAGATTCGTTAAATATATAAATAAGTCAGAAGAAATTAAAAGAGCATTAGAGAATAAAGTCGGTGCAATGGTTGGAAATGATATAGCTATGTACATTTCACCAAAAACTGTTGATGATATGGTTAATGAAGGAATGAAACATGGAATAATGAATGATGGGTCACCAAATGAAGATATTCGTTCATTAAGAGAGTTAATAGTATATGGGCTAAAAGGTATAGCAGCTTATTCACATCAAGCAAATGTTTTAGGAAAGTCTGATGAAAGGGTTAATAAATTTTTCTACAAAGCTTTATCTGGAATAACTAAATTAGAGAATGGAATTGGAGAGCTATTCGACTTAGCAATGGAATTAGGACAAGTTAATTTAATAGTTATGGAATTATTAAGTAATACAAATAGAGGATTCTATGGAGTTCCTGAGCCAACAGAAGTATTAATTACAAAGAAGAAAGGTCCATTTATAATAGTTTCAGGACACGATTTAACAGATCTAAAACAATTATTAGAGCAAACAGAAGGAAAAGGAATAAATATATACACTCATGGAGAAATGTTACCATGTCATGCTTATCCAGAGCTTAAAAAGTATAAGCACTTAGTAGGAAATTATGGTGGAGCATGGCAAGATCAGCAAAAAGAGTTTGACAGCATTCCAGGTTGTGTTGTAATGACAACAAACTGCATACAAAAACCAAGAGAAAATTATAGTGATAGAATATTTACTACAAGTGTAGTAGGTTGGCCAAATGTTGCACATATAGAAGAAACAAATGGAGTTAAAGATTTCACTCCAGTTATTGAAAAATCACTAGCATTAGGTGGATGGAATGAAGATGAGGTAGAAAAGAAAATCTTAGTAGGATTTGGACATGAAGCTACATTAAATCATGCAGATGCTATAATTAATGCTGTTAAATCAGGTGCTATAAGACATTTCTTCTTAGTAGGTGGATGTGATGGAGCTAAACCAGGAAGAAATTACTACACTGACTTTGCAGAAAAAGCTCCAAATGATACAGTAATATTAACATTAGCTTGTGGTAAATATAGATTTAATAAATTAGATTTAGGAACAGTTGCAGGTCTTCCAAGATTATTAGATGTTGGACAATGTAACGATGCATACTCAGCAATTAAGATTGCCTTAGCTTTAGCTGAAGCTTTTGAATGTGGAGTGAATGATTTACCATTATCAATGATACTTTCATGGTATGAACAAAAAGCGGTATGTATATTATTAACATTGTTATCAATAGGAATTAAGAACATTAAGCTTGGACCATCACTACCAGCATTTGTATCTCCAAATGTACTAAATGTATTAATAGAAAAATTTAATATAGCCCCAATATCAACTGTAGAAGAAGATTTAAAAGCTGCTTTAGGTGAATAATAAAAAACCGTGACATAACAGTCACGGTTTTTATGTTTTTAAAATTTAATTATAAATATAGCAATTTTTTCATTTATACATAATAGCTACTAAATTAAGATTTTTTTATTGCAATAAATAAAGAGGTTTTTATATTATCAAACAGATATCCATCTTCATATTTATAAATATATTTATTTATAAATTCTTTAAGCATAGATATTTCCAATTCATTTTTATTTTAAAGTGCCTTTTAAAAAAATTAAGGCGTCATCGTAGTCTTTAAAAAATTGAGGAAAATTATAGGTTAAATTTTTGTGTTCATATTTACAGTTAAGTAATTGTAAATTCTTTAATGTATCATTAGTTTTAAATTTACGTGTAGGTCTATTAATCATTTTATAAAATATTTCCCCATTAAAATTAGACTTAGTTGGAATTACAATAAAACCATAATTAATAATTAAATCATAAAATCTTAATAAGCTTTCTCTAGAGGTTGCACCGCCACCATGAATACTTAATGTAATATCGTGAGGCTTTATTTTAGCATTTTCAAAAGGTGATAATACAAAATCAATATTATGTATTTCCTTTGACTTTGCTTTTCTTCTAAAAAAGTTTAGCATATTGAAAGAAGAATCTACAGCAGTTATATGATTAACTTCTCTAGAAAGGGGAATAGAAAATGTACCAATACCTGCGCCTATATCTAAAAGAGTTTTATTTTTAAAGTTAGGTACATATTTTTTTATTTCATTTATAATTGTTTTTGTATATTCACATTTTTTATAGTTAATAGCATCATCATAGAATTGAATTAATTCTTCACTCCAATAGAAAGCATCTTTTTTCTTAAGTGGTACTTCAAAACTAACTAATATGGTTATTAATTTTTCTAGGAGAATATTTCTATTTTCTTCAGTAACTTCTATTATAATAACATCCTTCCTATTTCTTATATTATTTAAGAATTCGCAATCTCTTTTTTTCAAAACTCCAATAACTGTCTTAGAGCTATCTAACAATCTAAGTACAATATTTTGAAATCTATAAGCCTTTGATTCCATAAAACCTAATTCATCCATAATAACTACATTTCTTTCATAGAAGCTTTTTTCTAATATACTAAAGGCACCTTCATTAAAAGAAGATAAAAAAACTTCAGGATTGTTGGAGTGCCTATTTAAAGGCATCTGGGATATGGAGTATTCTTCAATGCCATCATATAAAGAAATTAAGTTATATTTAAGGATATTATTATCTATAACTCTTTCTGTAACATATCCGCCTATAGAAGTGTTGATTTTTTCTATCAACTTTTTTAATAATGTAGATTTCCCCACACCTATTTCACCAGTTAAAAATAAATTTTTCATATAACTAAAGTCCTTTCAAAATTATATGTAATTTAGAATTATTTCTGAGTGATATTCTCCGTTAAATTCTTAATTCCTTTAAAGTGTATTTTCATTGATATAGAAAAAATAATAATATATATCTAATATAAGTAATTTAATAAAATGCAATATTTGAAAATAATTATAGGACAATTCTCTAAATGCAAATATTATGTATATGTATCAATATTTCCACTTTGAGAATATAAAGATATTAAAGTATATTTTGGAAAGGAAGGGAAGGTTCTTATGAGTGAAGTTTTGGTACAAGTTTTAATTATTATTACTGTAGTGCTTGGGATTACAGGTATAGTATTAATATTTAAAAAGAATAATATAGAACCAAAGGAAAAAGTATTTGAAAATATTTATACTATATTAATAATGCTTCAAACTTTAGGAGTTGCTGATGAAGGAACTAAGAAAATTTTAAGACTCATCATGGATGGAGTAAAATATGTAGAGGAGAATTTTAAGGATTCTCCTAATAATGTTAAAGAAAATCAGGCTTTTAATTTTATTAAGGAAAAATTAGATATTTTAAAATTTGATAATGTTTTAAGTGATGATGATATAAGAACTTTTATAAGATTAGCAGCTACATTTTTAAAACCTAATGAATTATCTAAAGAAGATGATAACACAAAATCAGAATACAATATTGAAGCAAATGAAGATAATGAGCAAAATGATGATATTAATCAAGAATATAGAAATGAAAAAGATGATGATACAGTATAATTAAAATATAAAGATGAATTTACTAAGTTATTTGAATTATAAATAGAGTATGGGTTGAGAGTCAATCTTTATATTTTAATTTTAAGCAAAGAAAAGCGTGATTTTTAATCACGCCTTTTTTAGTTCTCTAATAAAAGACAAATACTTTGAGCAGATATTCCTTCACCACTACCTGTAAAACCTAAACCTTCTTCTGTAGTAGCTTTTACATTTATTTTATTCTCTTCTACATTTAAAGCATTAGCAATATTTTTTACCATAGTTGGTATATGAGGAGCCATTTTAGGTTTTTGAGCAATTATAGTTGAATCTATATTACCTATTTCAAAATTGTTATCCTTTAAAAGTTTACCAACATGCTGTAATAATGTTATACTTGAAATTCCTTTGTATTTAGGATCAGTATCAGGGAAATGCTTTCCTATATCGCCTAATGAAGAAGCGCCCAATAGACTATCCATTATAGCATGTATTAAAACATCTGCATCAGAATGTCCTAATAATCCTTTTTCATAAGGGATTTCTACACCACCAATAATTAGCTTTATATTTTCAACTAATTTATGTACATCATATCCAAGACCGATTCTCATATTATTCCTCCTAAATTAAAATTTAATTAAACTATAATATATCATTAACTAAATACATAATCAATTTATAATTTTAGAAAAAAAGTACGCCTTTGCGTACTATAATAAATTTCTAAAGTTATATATTTGTACTTTCGGTGGGGTTTCTTTATTTTTTGTTCTAAAGATATTTTTTAGATGAAAAATAATTAGACTTAAAGTTAGTTTAGGTTTAAGCTTATATCGAGTTTTAGTCTGAAAATTCACATAAATTATATTATTCTTCATCATACCAGCCCTTTACTTAAAATTTTTATTAAAAGCTCATGGTTCTGTTTGCCATTAAAATTATATCATGAACTGAGAAATAATGTAATATTTCAAATTTTGGAAATTATTAAAAGATTGTAAATTAATTAACAGAGTTTGTAGTAAAAGGATAATTATATAAAAATATAAAAATTAGTATATGCAACTTATCCCCAAATTATTCACAATTATGTGGATAATGTTAATAATATTGATAAAATAACAAAGTAAAAGTAAAAAAAATTTAAAAAATATTTTGATAATATTATATTTTTTAAATAAATACTTTTTTATTAGATTATTAACATCAACTCCACAAATTATCAACATATAAAATGTGGACAATGTGTATAAATAAAAGTTTATCCACAGAGTCTTGATAAATTTTTAGACTTTTAAACAGAAATATCTTAGAAATTGTATATTAATTGTTGATAACCTATCAGTGTTAACTAATTACCTAAATCTAAATATTAATATTTTGAAGTATTTGCAAAAATTTAATAAAGTGATATAATTATCCATAGTGATCACTAAAGTTAAAATGTCAAAAACAAGGGATTATGATGCTTTATTAAAATATTAAATATTTTAAACTAATATTAGTTTTATAGCTAAATAGCTCATTGTTTTTAGGAGGAAATAATTATGAAAAAAGTATTATCTATTATTTTAGCTGGAATGATGACATTCTCACTAACAGCTTGTGGAAGTAAGGCAACAACTGAAACAAATAAGGAAGTTACTAAAGAAGAAAACAAAGTAGAGGAAACAAAAACAGAAGAGGTTAAACATGAAAGCTTTAAATCATTACTAAACTCAATAGCAGAAAAAGATTATGGCTATTCAGAGGTTGACACTATAAAAATAATGAAAGAAGAAGATATAGCTAAATATCAAGAGAAAGCAAAAGCTGTAGTTGATAAAGCAATGGAAGATAATAAAATAGAAGCAGCAAAAGCAAAAATTTATCCATATTATATAAATGTAAATGGGGATAAATCAGAGAAAGATTATGTAGTTGTTTATGGAGATGATAAAGTTCCTACTACAGTTTATGAAATAGTATTAAATATTTCAGATGAATTTGAGCCAAGCTTAAAAGAAGTTAAAGAAACAAAAGATATAATTGATGATCAGTTTAAAACTTTATTTGCTGAGGAAGTAAAATAGTTTTCAACAGTAAATTAACAAGTTATCCACAGTGGACATGTTAATACTGTGGATTAAAAAGGCATGGAGTACAGACTCCATGCTTTTTATTATAGAAAATTATGAAAAAGAGTTTTATGGCTAATTTATAAAATTAGCAGTTACTCATTAATTTTTATAGATGCTTCTTCTGTTTTTACTGAGTTTTCTATAAGCTGGTTTATAGTATTAACTTCTTCTTTGGTTAAATATCTCCAATTACCAATAGGTATATTATCAAGAGTTACGTTCATAATTCGGATTCTTTCTAATTTAGTAACGTTATATCCTAAATATTGGCACATTCTTCTAATTTGTCTATTTAAGCCTTGAGTCAGTATTATTCTAAAGACATATTTACTTTCTTTTTTTACTTTACATTTTTTCGTTATTGTATCTAATATAGGCACTCCATTACTCATTTTATGAAGAAATTCATTGGTGATGGGCTTATCAACAGTAACTATATATTCTTTTTCATGATTATTTCCTGCTCTTAAAATTTTATTTACTATATCTCCATCATTAGTTAAGAATATTAATCCTTGAGAAGGTTTGTCTAATCTCCCTATGTGAAATATTCTTTCAGGATAGTTAATATAGTCTATTATATTTCCTTTTATATGTCTCTCAGTAGTACAAGTAATTCCTACTGGTTTATTAAAAGCAATATAAACTCGTTTCTTTTTAGGCTTAATTATTTTATTATTAACTTTAACTATATCTTCAGAAGTTACTTTTGAACCTATTTCTGCTTTTTTATCATTTATATATACGAAACCTTTTTCGATTAGTTTATCTGCCTCTCTTCTAGAACAAAATCCACTTTCACTAATATATTTATTTAGTCTTATTTCTTCACTAATATGGCTAGTCATATTACACCTTCCTTTAAATATCAACATCATTAATTATTATATACTATAAACTTTATATTAACGCATTTAAAATATAAATTTACTATAAATAAAGAAGGTAAAATTTATTAAAAAGATAAATTAATTATATAAAAGGTATGGAATTTCATGTATAATTTAAAATAAGCTTTATAATATATGTAAAATATTATAAAGATTAATTTATTTTTTAAAAATTTGTAAACTAGGGGGGAGGAGAAATTATATGAAAAAACTTTGGCGCAGTTTAGGCACTATGCTTATGACTATGATATTTATATTTTTATTAAATATTAACGTTGCTAAGGCTTCAATTTTAGAAATAGAACATAAGATTGATCAACCTATTAATAAAGTGTGGACGATATATCTTAATGATAGATTGAGTAGCAATGCGATAAATAATCTATCTAATAATATTATAGTCATAACAGCTAATAGTGAACGACCAGCTGTAACTTTTAGTTATGATGCTGATAATAAAGCAATTAGAGTAAATCCGCCATCCGGTGGTTATAAGTATAATGAAACTTATAGCATTATGGTGAAAGATTCTTTAGTCAGTGAAAATGGGGTTAAGCTTATTTCAGGTGCAGTCATAGATTTCACTACGGTTAAAGCACCAAATAGCACAGTAAACACAAGCAAAGGGACAGTAACTTATAAAGATTATGGATTTACCTTAGATCAATTTGTGGACAAGCAGATGAATCAACGTCCAATATATAACCGTTGGTCACCCTTTAATACAAGTGCAAGTCGTATAAGTGTTAAGCAATTTGCTGATGCAGAAAGATTTTCGGTAAGTGATTATGGTATGTACCAATTTTTAAAGTTGAACTATATGGAAGGCATAACTGCTAGTGATTTAGATGTTCAGCTTAAAGGAAAAGGTATTTTAAATGGATTAGGAAAAGCCTTTGATAGTGCAGCAAAGAAGTATAATGTAAGCCAAGCTTATTTAGTTGCACACTCAATTTTAGAAACAGGAAATGGAACTTCTCAACTTGCTACTGGTGTGGATTATAAAACTCCAGATGGAAAGACTGTTAAAGTTTACAATCTGTTTGGTATAGGTGCATTCGATAGTGATCCTATAAATGGAGGAGCTAAAAGAGCCTATGAAGAAGGGTGGACAACTCCTGAAAAAGCTGTTGAAGGTGGAGCAGAATGGATAGCTGAAAACTATATACATAGGTCAGAATCATCATCCAAAGAGCCAGACCAGGATACACTATATAAGATGAGATGGAATGTAGAAAACTTTGCTAGCCCTTGGCATCAGTATGCAACAGATATAGCTTGGGCTTATAAGCAGGTAGGTAGAATTAAAAATATATTAGACAATATACCGAATGCTAAATTGCAATTTGAAATACCGAGATTTGTAAAATAAAAGGTTTTGACTAAAAGTCAAAACCTTTTATTTTATTAAAATTTATTATTATTATTATTTACATTTATAATATATTTTTTTTCATCAGCATATTTTATAAACTTTTCTAGATTCAAAATATTATTCTTTTTATTTTTAGTCACATATATTTTTACTTCACCCATATGAAATCCATCCGGTATCTTCAACTGTTTTTGATTAATGGCCTCATCAAATAACATCATTAATCCATCATTTAGGGAATTTCCCATAATATTTACGCTATTAATTAGCTTAAATCCATTAGAATCTGTAGCAGATACTTTTACTATCTTATTGTTATTATTAACATCTATTTTAATAGTACAATTCATATCTGCAACTAAAGAAGTTTTAATAGAAAAAGCATTAAATATATATATGATGCCTGCAATTAAGAAGATAGATAGCACTGCAGGAATTAAATATGAGAAGAAGGTAGGTTTTTTAATTACACTACCAGTATAAAGTTGTCCAACAACAGGCTTTACATTATTTCGTCTTACAGTAACAAATTCTTTGCCTTTTGTAACTAGATAAACTTTATTACCATCAATATTAATGACCTTACCAGTTTTATCCATAAATAATCACTCTTTCATCTAAGTATTAGGATTTAATAAATTGCTGTAGATTTTATATTAAGCATATGATTTGAGTTTAAAAACCATTAATTTTATTATTGATATAATAAATAATTTACTGTTAAAATCTAGATAAGTATATAATATCACATAATTGAATGTTGGTGAAAGAAATAGTATGTATTGTATGATATTAAATTAAAATGGTATATTTATGAAAAATTGATATAATATTCTTATAATTAAATTTTAAGTTGTATTTAATAATTAAGTAAGTTATATTTTGTGGTCATATTTGTATTTAGAATGCAAAGTAGTATAACAGTATTTTTATTATAATTAAATACGAAAGGAGAAGCGAAGAATACTTAATTAAGTAAAGTATACTAAAGATTTTAAATTTGTGGGGTAGGGGGGACATATCTATGAAAAATAATAAGAGAATCTATTCTATAATAATAGGGGTTATGTTGATATCTATATTAATATTTCAGTATGTTATTAATGTAAATCTTTATAAAAGCCCACCATCTGATAAATGGAGTAAGGAAGTGCAAATAGGTAAAGGGAATATTAAAAATAATCCAGTTCTCATTAAAGATGATGATAAAATTATAGTAGGGTATGAAAATAAAGATCAATTATGCTTAGTTGCAACTGATAGAGTAGGGAAAAAATTAAATGAGAAAGTCTATAGTGTAAATGAAGACTTTATAATGGATACTACACTTGTTAAAACTAAAGATGGATATTTATTTAACTTTAGATCTACAGAAAATTCAATAGGTTATATAGGTACTTTAGTTTTAGATAAAGATTTTAACAAAATTGATGAACGAAAAATAACTAATGTAAATGCTATGTATCAATTAGAAGATAACTTGTTATTAATAAGCTACAATGACAGACTGGAGTTAATAAATACGGAAACTTCCTACAAAACTTCTATTAATACTAAAAAAGTAGATATGATTTCAGCAGTAAAAAATAAAGATGGTTATTTTATAAGTTTATTACAAGATGAAAGAGATTTTAGGGCAGTATATATAAAAGATAATAAGTTTCAAGAGATAAGAGATATAATAACAATAGAAAGAAGAGACAATCTAACTTATAGTAACCTAGCCTGTTCACAAGATGATAAATATGGATATATTCTAGTAGAGCAAAGATATAAAGGTGAATTTATGGGTACTAGAGTTATTCAATTTGACTTAAATGGAGATGAAGTAACTTTAAAAGAATTAAAAGTTAATGATAACAAGAATGTTCATGACAATATAGGTATTTATTCAGAAGAAGGTGCTAGGTTTTTAGCCACTACAGAAAGAGTATTTGGTAAGAAAGATATTCAAGAAAGTATAGTAGATTATGTTATTTACGATGGAGAAGTTAAGTTTTTTGATTATGCAACAAGACTTAGAAATCTTTGTATATATCCTTTCATAAATGAGGATACAATAGTATTTATAAGTTTTTCTGGACAAGATCAATATAATGTTAACTTAGCTTCTATGAATGGTGAGTTTAAAGAAGTTAATAATGTTCCCAGGAACTCAGAGTATGTTATGGCATTTACTGCAATGTTACAAGGTTCTTTATATGCATTAGCATATATATTTGTATATGGATTAAGATGGATAATACCTTCATTATTACTAGTTGGAATAATAAGCTTTTTTGACTATAGTATTAGTACTAGTAAGAGACTTAAATTATTTATAGGTAGTGGAATTATAACTACAATCATAAAAATTATGGGCATTATTTCTGTAGTATATACTCAATATTATTATGCAATTCCAGATGTAATTGCATCAAGATTTATAGGAGTAATAATTTGCATAATAATAAGCTTCTTTAGCTATGCTTTAGGATATGAAATATATAAAAAAGATTTAGATAATGTTATGATGATTTCCTTTTCTGTAGGATTATTAATAGATACAGCATTAACCTTATTAGTTTTTGTACCATCAATGATATAATTTATGCAATAGAAATAACTTTATAATTAAAATTAATAATAATTAAGAGGCAACTGATATACTTTAGATTAAATAGTAGAAGTATATTAGTTGCCTTAAAAGTTAATTATTTAATATTTATTATATATAGAAAACACACAGTAATAATAGTTTGAAAAGAGCTATAGCATTGGTGATAGAAGTCTTGATACAGCCTCTTTAATTCGTACTATTAAGCTCCTTTTTTTCATATGCTCTTCAGTTAAAAAGGTTGAGCTTTTAATATCATTTAGGAATGAATCCTCTACATCTTTAGTAGTATCTGCATCGTATATTATAGCATTTACTTCAAAGTTTAAGTTAAAACTTCGTATATCCCAATTAGCAGTTCCAATACTACACATTCTTCCATCTACTGCTATCATTTTACTATGGATAAATCCAGTATTATATGTATAACATTTTACACCTGCTTCCATTAAGTCCCATACGTAAGATTTACTAGCCCAATAAACAAACATATGATCAGGTTTAGCTGGTATTATAATTCGTACATCAATACCAGATAGTGCAGCTATTTTTAGTGCTGTTAATATACTATCATCAGGAACTAAATACGGAGTTTCTATATAAATATTTTTTTCAGCTCTATTAATCATTTTTAAATAAGCATTTCTTATAGCTCCCCATTGAGAATCTGGACCACTGGAAATAATTTGAGCACATTTATTACCTATTTCTCCTTTTAGAGGTAAATATTTAGGTCCCATTGTTATATCCTCTTTTGCAGCAAATCTCCAATCAAGTAAAAATCTCATTTCCAGAGAATCTACAGCATCACCAGTTATGTAAAGATGCATATCTCTCCAAAATCCAAATTTTTTAGAACGACCTAAATATTCATCTCCTATATTAAGTCCACCAATAAAACCATGGAATCCATCTATAGTACAAATTTTTCTATGATTTCTGTAGTTTACTCTTAAATTTATATAAGGTATGAAAGGAGGGAAAAAGCAGCTAATTTCACCACCGGCCTCTACAAGGGGTTGAAAGAAATTTTTAGGAAGTCTTAAACATCCCATTCCATCATATAAAAGTTTAACCTCAACACCTTCTTTAGCTTTTTCTACTAATACATTTAATATCTCATTTCCAATATCATCATTTTTAAATATATAATATTCCATATGTATAAAATTCTTAGCATTTTTAAGACACTCTATAAGCTTAGGGAATTTTTCATCTCCATTGTTTAAAAGCTGAATGTCATTATTGCTTGTAAAAATAGCGTTATCTGTACTTAGATTTAATCTAATAAAATCATGATATTCAGATAATAGTTCATTATTTTTTACTATATAATCATTCGTTAATATGTTTTTTTGATTTTTAGTAATGGAAAGTAAATTATCTTCTTCCTCTTTTTTATAATAGAAAAATTTTTGTTTTCTTAAGTCTTGACCTACAAATAAATAGAGTACGAATCCTAAAATAGGAATAAAATACATAATCATAATCCATGTCCACGTACTTGCAGGATTTCTTCTTTCAAAAAGGATTACTATAACAGCAAAAACTATATTAATTAAAAATATAAAATTAAAAATATCTTTAAAAATACTATAAAATTCCATCATACTCTCCTTAAAGTTATAATTATAAAGAAAATTAGGTTAGAGTTACGGGTATATAATCTTAACTTCATTTGTGTTAGCTATATTATTAGTTTTCACTATTACTAAACAAATATTAGCTCTAAAATATTACATTTTATAAAATTTTAAGAAGTCAATAATATGATAACACAAATTATAGATATAAGCTTTAAAAATAATTATAATTTAAATTTAAAAATAAATTAAAATAACTAGTAAGTTCTATAATTAAGGTAAAATATATTAAGCATTTTAAATAAAATCATTAGAAATATTGATTAATTATTTTAAATATAATTAAATTAGCTTATGATTTAGACCCTATATTATATCATTATATTATAAGAATTATATTTCCATAAATAGTTTATTTACAATACATTAATAGCTTGTTTACAACTAATATTAAATATGTTATAACATATGAGTGTTTATTGATACAAAGGAGGGAATGATGATGGAAAAGGTTTTCAAAAAAGAAGAATTAATAAAATATTTTATGATAATATTAGGAACAACTCTGCTAGCTTCAGCTATAAATATGTTTTTTAAACCTAATCAATTAGTTATAGGAGGAATTTCAGGACTTGCTATAGTTTTAGAATATATTACATCTAAAGTAATTGGATATGGAATTCCACTTTGGATAACAAATATAGTTGTTAATATCCCATTATTTATATTAGGAATAAAATTAAAAGGTAAGTCCTTCGGCGGGAAAGCTATATTTGCTTCATTGTACTTATCCTTTGCGTTATGGTATACAGAGTTTTTACCAGTTATAGATGTAGAATTAATATTAGTAAGTATATTTGGAGCTATTATATTAGGAGCCGGAATAGGACTAGTATTAAAGGCATCTGCTAGCACAGGAGGAACGGATCTTGCAGCAACAATTATAAAACATGTGTTTCCAAGTGTATCTTTAGCCAAGGTTATGGGGCTTATAGATGCATGTATAATTATTGTAGGATTAATAGTATTTGGTGTACAAAAAGGAATGTATGCATTAATAGCTATATATATTATATCGACAGTAGTAGACAATATAATAAGTGGTGGTAATGCTTCGAAATCAGTACATATTATTTCTGATAAAGCTGATGAAATTGCAGTAGCTTTAATGAAAGAGTTAAATAGGGGAGTTACAGGTTTAAATGGTACAGGAATGTATACTAAAGAAAATAAAAAAATATTATTTGTTGTCTGCAGTAAAAATGAAATAGTAGAATTACAAAGAATAGTAAAAGAAATAGATGATAAAGCATTTTTAACAATAACAGATATTAAAGAAGTTTTTGGGAGAGGATTTTCAGAACCACAAGTTATGAAATAAGAAGAGATTATAGGAAAGATAACTAGCAAGTATGGTAATATATTTGGCTAGTTATTTTATTTTAAATAAGCAAATATAAAAATTAATAATAATCTTTGGCAGTAAGCTTACTCTTTAATAATTTTACCTCTAAGGAAAATAGTATTTATTATAAATTAAAGAATTTTCTGATATAATGTAGTTGACAATAAGATTTTGTAGGGATAAAATTTAAATAATAAAGAAAATCAATTGATAATAATTATCCGTGTTGATTTATGAAAGGGGATAATAGAATGAATATAAAAGCATATGATTTTAAAAATTTTAATGAGCTATCCGATGTAAAAGCTATATTTATATTTGAAGGTATGAAAGAAGTTGGCAAAAATTTATCAGATGATGTTATAAAAAATTCAATTGCTCACGTTTTAGAGGTTGAAGATTTTAAAGGCACAAATGGAGAAATTTTAGTTTTAAATCTTCTTAGAAAAGAAGCCCCAACAAAAATAATATTAGCAGGATTAGGTAAAAAAGAAAGCTTTGAAATAGAGAAGTTAAGAAAAGTTACAGGAAAGGCTATTAAAGAAGCTATAAAATTAAAAGCTAAGTCAATGGATATACATGTAGGTGCACTTAAAGAAACTAATTCTATGAGTGATGCTATTAAGGCAATAGCAGAAGTTTCAGTAATGTCAACCTACAGATTCGACACATATAAGAGTGAAAAGAAGCCAGTAGAACTTAAAACAGTAAATATATTGGCTTGTAACTTAGATCCATATGAGGACATAATAAAAGAAGGTATTTCTTTAGGAGAAGGAAATATAATTACTAGGCAATTAGTAAATGAACCAGCAAATGTTTTATTTCCAAGAGAACTTGCTAATAGAACAGTTGAAATAGGTAAAGAAGCAGGCTTTGAAGTTGAAGTTTATAGTGAAGAGGAAGTTGAGAAATTAGGAATGACTTCATTCTTGACAGTAGGAAAAGGTTCAGACAAGGAATCTGTACTTATTGTTATGAGATATATGGGAGATAGTGAAAATCAAGATAATATACTAGGTCTTGTAGGGAAGGGATTGACTTATGATACTGGTGGATATTCATTAAAGCCATCAGCAAGTATGGATACTATGAAATCAGATATGGGTGGTGCAGGTGCTGTTATAGGTGCTATGCATACTATAGCTAAAATGAAATTAAAAGTTAATGTAGTAGCTGTAGTAGCTTCTTGTGAAAATTGTATTTCTGGTGGAAGTTATAAACCAGGAGATATAATAGGATCAATGGCAGGAAAGACTATTGAAGTTTTAAATACAGATGCTGAAGGAAGACTTACACTAGCTGATGCAATAACATATATTATAAGAAATGAAAAAGTTTCTAAAGTTGTTGATATAGCAACATTAACAGGAGCTGTTATAGTTGCATTAGGAAGTGTTGCAACTGGTGTTATTTCAAATAATGATGAGTTTTATTCAATGCTTCATAAAGCTTCGGAGATAACAGGAGAAAAGATTTGTAGATTGCCTGCTTTTGATGAATATAAAGAGCTTATAAAAGCAGAAAATGCTGATCTTAAGAATACTGGTGGACGTGGTGCCGGTACAATAACAGCAGGATTATTCATAGGAGAATTTGTTGAAAGTAAACCTTGGTTACATCTTGATATAGCAGGTTCTTCATGGACTAATAAGCCACTAGATTATATAACAACTGGTGCAACTGGTGCAGGGGCAAGAATATTATATCAATTAGTAAAAGAACACACAAAATAATTTGTATAATGTTACCATACAGACTACCAATATAGTTGGTAGTCTTTTTTTATTGAATAAAGAGATTAAACTATAGTAAACTTAGAAAGAATATAGAAAAAAAGGTGGATTTATATTATGAAGAATTTAAAATTAACTATAGAATATGACGGAAGTAGATATAAAGGATGGCAAAGGCTTGGTGATAATGATAATACTATACAAGGAAAAATAGAAGCTGTACTTTCTAAAATGACTAGTGAAAAAATAGAGGTTATTGGTTGTGGAAGAACCGATGGAGGAGTACATGCAGAAAATTACATAGCAAACTTCCATACTAATTGTATATTAAGTAAAGAAATGATGATTAATTATCTTTATGAATTTTTACCTGAAGATATAGTAGTTAAAGAAATAGAAGAGGTAGAAGAAAGATTTCATTCTAGATATAATGCTAAAGCTAAAACTTATATTTATAGAATAAATAATGGTAAATTTAGAAATGTTTTTAATAGAAAATATGTTTACCATATAGATAAAAAATTAAATCTAGAAAATATGATAAAGGCAAGTAAAGTATTAGTTGGAACTCACGATTTTCAAAGCTTTACTACGCTTAAATCAAAGAAAAAATCCACAGTGAGAACTATAAATTATATTAATATAAGCAAAAATGAGGATTTAATAGAAATAGAAATTAATGGTGATGGATTTCTATGGAATATGGTAAGAATTATAACAGGAACTCTTTTAGAAGTAGGAATTGGAAAAATATCAATAGATGAGGTTGAAACTATATTAAATAAAAAGAAAAGAGAAGAAGCAGGTCCCATTGCACAAGCTAAAGGGCTTTATTTAAAGGAAGTCATATATAATAACTAAATAAAGAAGAAAATTCAAATTTTAAAAGTCGTGATTAAAGATCACGACTTTTTATTATAATATTCCTTCTTCTTTTAATAGATTTTCAATTTCTTGCATTTTTTTAGTTAATTCTAAAAAATTTTTCCTAACAAAATCTTCTGAAAGAGCATCTTCCTTTATACTTTTTTCTAGTTTTTCAATAGTGTATAGCGCCTCATCGATATCTTTTTGAGCTAGTTGTAAATTGTTTTCCTTCATAAAAATCTCCTTTTAAATTTAATCTTCTTGTTTCCTACGAATTATTTCTTAATAAAATGTTAGCATTGCATAGCATTAATTTCAAGTTGAAAATAAGTTTAATTAATAATTTATATACTATAGAATATTATTTTCTTCAGATAATTTACGAATAGGAACTACATAAGTTTCTAATATATCTAAGTCTATAATTTTAGCTATTTCTTGTTTTGTATTTATATGATCTATCCAAACTATATGATTATTAAAATACACAGTGATATTTTTATTAGATTTTTGAATTTCTAAAAGCCTGCTAGTATCCATCTATGAATTCCTCCTATAAATTTAAAATTTCATTTATAATTTATAACTTAAATAATAGATATGTTTAGAGTTTTAAATAAAAATTGATATCTAGAAATAAAAAAATTGTGGATACTTCTTACCAAAGTTCACAATAGTATAATTTGTATTAGCTTTTTACATATTTTAAAAGTTTGTACAAATTGAAATTTTATACTTTCATTCTTCATATATATTATTAACCTATTAATAAAAATGTGCAGGTTATATGGTTAAATATTGCACTATAGATTAAAAAAATTAAATTTATGGAGGGAATTTGCATGATAAATGTAATATGGTTTCTTATATTAGCTATAGGTATAGGATTTGGCATATTAAATGGAGATGGGGAGATAGTTTCTAAAGCAATAGTATCAACTACTTCTTCAACAGTGGATTTAGTAATTGGACTTGTTGGAATGATGTGTCTTTGGTGTGGAGTCATGAAAATAGCAGAAAAAAGTGGACTAACCTCAAAACTTTCTAGAGTGTTGACTCCTGTACTAAAACTAATATTTAAAGATGCAGGTAAAGATGAAAAAGCAATGGGGGCTATAACTATGAACCTTACTGCTAATATGTTTGGACTTGGAAATGCTGCTACACCTTTTGGAATAAAAGCTATGGAGGAGATGGAGCGATTAAATATGGAGAAAGGTAGAGCTAGCAATGATATGGTGTTATTCTTGATACTAAATGCCGCTTGTATTCAGTTTATTCCTACAACAGTAGTATCTATAAGAGCAGCAGCTAATTCTCAAAATCCAGGAGCAATAATTTTGGCTGCTTTTATTACAACATTTTGTGCATCTTTAATAGGGATAGTTCTTTGTAAACTACTACAAAAGTATTTTTAAAAAAGTAAAATTGATTCTAGCTATCAATTAAAATAAGGAGAATATTATGGATGTGAGAGTATTAATTCAATATATAATAAAAGCTATTATTCCGATAATAATAATTTTAATTACAACCTATGGAATTTTTAAAAAGGTTAAGGTATATGAGTGCTTCATAGAAGGGGCAAAGGATGGAATAGGAATTTGTGTTAGGATATTTCCCTATCTTTTAGCTATGCTTTTAGCTATTAATGTTTTTAGAGCATCAGGAGCTATGAATCTTTTAATTTCATTAATAAAGCCTGCAGTAGATGTGGTAGGGGTGCCGCCAGAAGTTGTACCTTTAGTTTTAATGAAACCTCTATCAGGAAGTGGAGCTGTAGGAATTTTTACAGATATCGTAAAGGAATACGGTCCTGATAGTTTTATAGGTACTTGTGCTTCTATAATTATGGGATCTACAGAAACAATATTTTATACTTTAGCAGTTTATTATGGAGCAGTACAAATTAAAAAGATAAGACATACTTTATGGGTGGCAATATTAGTGGATATATGTGCAGTACTTATAGCAGTAAATGTAGCAAAATTTATAATATACTAAAATTGTTTATTCTTAATTATTAGTCCTTATTTTTATAAGTCAATTATTAAGATAAAAATAAATAAGCACCTCTAAATATCTTAGAGGTGCACTGATTTAAGCACCTTAAAAAATTCATTTTGTATTATGAGAATTAGTTTACAGCCTTAAAGGGTTATTCTATATAACTTAAAAGAATTTTGATTGATTAGGTGTATTTATAAATTTTTATTAAATATTCTGTGTTGATTCAATAGGATATTCTTTTATTAGACTGTTAAATTTTCTTTTATAAGCAATATAAATTAATGCAGCATCAACCATCCATTGAATTACACAAATCCACCAAAAGTATGTTACCGAACTTTGGGTTATATAAATGAAGTAAAATACCAATGGTAATCTAATACACCATCCTGTAAATAGAGATACTTTAAATGGTATTTTTGTATCGCCTATTCCTTTTAGGGCCCCTCCATATATCATAGAAATTGCCATACCAGGCTGCTGGAGTGCTGCTATCATTAAGCATTTAGCACCTAAGGAAATAACTTCAACTTCACTACTATTTATAAATAGACCAATCAAAAATTTAGGCATAATTATAAATAATGAAGCTGTACAAATCATTGAAATTAATCCTAAGACTGCACAGTTATAAGCGTATTTCATTGCACCTTTATAATCTTTCTCACCATATTTATTTCCAACAAGCGTTGTACATGCTACAGCAAATCCCCAACCAGGCATATAAGATAATGATTCAAGAGTGGAAGTTATTGTATTAGCAGAGAAAGCAACAGTTCCAAGCCTCATTATCATAAAAGTTGTAAATAATCTACTAATACTAAAAGCACCTTCTTGAAGTGATGCAGGTATGGATAATTTAAATAAGCTTTTAACTTTTTCTATAGTTAAGGATTTTAAATATTTAAATTTGATTTTAATCTTAGACTTTCTAAAGGTATAATATGTAGAAAACAAAAATCCGCAAATTTGAGCAGTTATAGTTGCTAATGCAGCACCAGTAACTCCTAACTCTGGAGCACCAAACTTACCGAAAATTAGTATATAGTCTAAAGTCATGTTTATTAATATTACTATGAAGGATGTTATAAGAGGAATTTTTGTATTTCCATAAGCTCTTTGTATTGCTGAGTAAAGACTAGTTATCATACTAAATACAATTCCAAAACAAACAATTCTTATATATGTCATAGCAATTTCTAGGACTTCAGGTTCACAACCAGCAGCAGTTAAGAGTTGTTTAGAAAAAATAAAAATTACAACAGTACAAATTATGCTAATTATAGTACCTATTACAAATCCAATAGTAGCATATTCTTCAGCAGTATCATATTCTTTAGCACCATAACGTCTTGCCACAATAGAGGTTATGGCAACAGATACACCCATAGCTATAAAAATATTAGCAAAGGTAGATAATATTTCTCCAGAAATACCAACAGTACTAACGGCTATTTGTCCTCCATATTGTCCAATCATAAGAGTATCTAAAACCCAAACCATCATGTACAAAACCATTTCTCCAACGGCAGGCAATGCAATGGCAAGTACACTTTTAACTTCTTTTTTGTTTAACATATAATTACCTCCTTCCTTTTTAATATCAATATCACTTAATTATATCAGAAGCGAATTATACTGTTAATAAGAAATGACAAAATAATAGTATTTTTGTAACTATTATGAATATTATTAACAATTAGTAAATTGTTTGTATATTTATTAAAAAATATGTAAAATCTGGTATAACATATTTTAAAGGGGCAAGTATTTTAAACTTTGGGGGGAGAGTTTATGAGAGAATTAAAAAAGAAAGATTTTGAAGTTGTTGGTTGTAAAATCGAAGAAAAAGAAATAATAGGTGAGAGGAGTTTAAATTATTGGCAAAGTGTAAAAATAAAATTTTTTAAAAATAAGTTTGCAATTTTAGCTACAATTATTTTATTAATTGTAATTTTGATGACAATTTTTTCTCCGCTTTTTACGAAATTTGATTACTTTGAGCCTGTTAGAGAGAAAAATTTAAGACCAAATAGTATTCATTATTTTGGTACTACTGATGAAGGAAGAGATATCTTTGCAGGTGTATGGCAAGGAGCTAGAAGTTCATTAGGTATCAGTTTTATCGTAGCATTCTTAAACTTATCTATAGGAATAGTGTATGGAGGTATTTGCAGTTTTTATGGTGGTATTATTGATGACATAATAATGAGAATACTAGAAATAGTAACCAGTGTGCCACTTATAGTTATAATAACCCTAATGTACCTTATTTTAGGATCTGGACCTCTAAGCTTAATTCTTGCTATGACAATTAACGGGTGGGGTAATGTCGCAAGATTAATTAGAGGACAACTATTACAAATAAAAGAGCAAGAATATGTTTTAGCTGCGAAAGCATTAGGAGCTAGTACTTCTAGAATTATTTGTAATCATTTAATTAGAAATGTAATTAGCATAGCTATAGTTACTATAACTATAGAAATTCCTAATGTGCTTATATTAGAAGGATTATTAAGTTATATTGGATTTGGTATGAGATATCCACTACTAAGTTGGGGATCACTTATGTATAACACAGGATTTTCACTTATGTTCTATCCATATCAAGTATTTATCCCGGCTTCTATCATAACTATAACAATAATTTGCTTTAATGTTATAGGGGATGTTTTAAGAGATGCATTAAATCCTCAAGAGTCCATATTGTGGTAGGGTGATAAATTATGAAAAGAAAGAATTTTTATACTGTGGTTATATTAATATTTATATGTACATTTGCATTTCATTATTATCTAAACTATAGGGAAGCGATTAAACCTCCATCAGAGGCATGGGCAAAGGAGGTATTAATATCTAAAGGAGATATTAATCAATGCCCAGCTTTAACTGGATATAATGATAATTATATCATTGCTCATCAAGATGGAGATAATATAAAAGTAGTATCAGTGGACAAACTAGGCAAGATATTAAAGGAGATTAGTTTTAAACCAGATGAGAAAGAACCTAAAGAGTTGGGCGTATTTACTGATAATAAAAATATATATATTACCTATATGTTGACAGATAAGCATTATAATACAGTAAAAATTTTAAAATTAAATGATAACTTAGAATTAATAGAAGAAGAACAAATTGATAAAATGCGAACTAAACTTAATGTGTCAGAGAATATATTATGTATTTTTTATGATAATTATATAGAATTTATTGATTTTGGTAAAAATAGATCTTCTAAAATTAATTTAAACGACAAAGTATATATACCTACAAGTATTCCTTATAAAGATAAATATTTGATAGGATATATAACTGATAAAAAGCAATATAAATACTTTTTTATGGATAGAAATGGACATATAACTGAACCTAAATTTGCATTTGATGTAAAGAGTAGGCCAGATTCTATTTTTACTTCAAATACTATTTCTTAAGGCAATGATATATTTGCAGTTATAGAGTATTTATATAAGAGTAAAGAATTTTTTATGCAAACTTTTAAATTCTCATTAGACAAAGATGATGTATGTAGAAGTGATTTTAGATTAATGGAAAACTATACTAACGATCTAAATGAGTTAATGAATTTTAATGTAGATGTAAATAATTTATCTAATTATCCAAATCAAGAAGGATTGATTATAGGGAGCTGTGGAAGAAAGACTTTTAAAATGAAAGAACAACCTGACATAGTAGAAATTTCCATTGAAGATAATAAAAATTCATTAAATGGACTTTTTGAGAATAAATATGGTGCTGTTATTAAAAATGCTGTATCAAATACTAGGAATAACTCTGTTTACCCTGTTAGCTATAAAAACGTAATAGTGTTTTGTGAACCTACAGGAGATAATAGAAGCAATGTATATATTACTTCAAAAGATGAAGAATTTAAATCAGTTAATAATAATAGTAGGCCAAGTGAAGCTGTTTCCTCACTTATAAGTACTTCTGAAAGTACACTTTTTAGCATAGCTTATTTAGTGATTTATGGTTCATTATGGATTATACCATCTCTTTCTTTAATCTCTCTTATTTCAATAATCGAATTTAAATTTAATAAAACTATAAGAAAGACATTATTTATATTTACTTATAGTTTAGCTTATCTATTAAAGCTTTATTTTATAAATAAACTATTTTATATTAATCAAGTAATGCTTATGCCATCTTTTTTTAGCTTAAATGTAGGAGTTGCATGTACATTATTAATTAGTTTAGTTTGTTTGAGTTATGGATATAAAAGTTATAGTGAAAATTTGGATTATAATGTAATTGTATTAAGTTTTTCAAAGCCAATATTAATAGATTCACTTTTAACCTTAATATTATTTGTTAGTTTTATTATATAGAAAATAATCTTTATATTATAGGATAGGACCTTTATATAAAGAAAGCAAAATCATTATTGAATATTAAGATAAAAGAAAAATTCTTATTTGAAATTTATATATAATCGTATACTTTAGACTATAGAAAGTAGAGGGGTATGTGTGAAGAGGGGAAAATTTTATACAATTGTAGGTGTGATAATTATAGCTATATTTTGTTTTCACTATAGTTTGAACTATAAAGAAGCCATAAAACCACCAAGTGAAAAATGGGGTAAGGAAGTATTTTTATCACAAGGAAACATAACAGAGTTTCCAGATATAATTGAATATAAGGGTAATTATGTGGTTGCCCATCAAGATGGTGACATTATTAATGTAATACTAATAAATAAATTAGGAGGAAAAATTAGAGAGTCACAATTTACAGCGTCTGATAATGAGCCAAAAGATATAGATATTATTACAGACAATAAGAATATTTATATAAACTTCTTATTAACAGGTGCAGATAAAAATGCTATTGAAATATTAAAATTAGATGATGATTTAAATCTGATAGACAAAACAAGTATAAAAAATGTAACTAATAAAACAAAAGTTTCAGAAAATATAGTAGCAGTTTTTTATGATGGGTATATTGAAATAAAAGATTATTTAATAAACAAAGTTTCTAGAGTTAATATAGGTGACAATATAAAACTACCGGTAAGTGCAAAATATAAGAATAAATATCTACTTGGCTATATGATGGGGTTAGATGAATTTTACTATATTTGGATAGAAGATGGTAAAGTCACAGAGCCTAAATTAGGTGGAAATTTAATTGAGATCTCAAAGGTGAAATTTAGAAATGCTACAATGGCAATTGATGAAGAAAATGTTTATGTTTTAATAGAGTATATATTTCAAGGTAAGAAGTTTGGATTTAATCTTTTAAATTTTCCTATTAACGGTGAAAAAGATAGTAGTTATGGACCATTTGGAGTCAAAATAGGAACAGATAAAAATAAAATTAATTCAGATTATGAAGTTGATATAGGTACTATAGCCACCTATGGGGAGGAACCTGGCACATTCTTAGTTAGTACTAGTAGAACAGCTGAAAAATTAAAAAGTCAAACAGATATAGTTAAGATGAAAATATCAAAAGAAAAAAAGGAGAAATCAGATGAAGTTTTGTATAGAGGAGACTTTAAAGAACCATTATCAAGAAGTAAAAAAGTATCTATAAACCCAGTGAATTATAAGGATGCAGTAATTTTTATTGACTCTGTTAAAAAAGGTAAAGCAAATCTTTATATTACATCAAAAGATCCAGAGTTTATAAGCGAAAATTCTGGAAATAGAAAAGAGGAAGCGATAAGTGCATTTATTCAAACTTTAGAAGGAATGTTTTTTGGAGTTGTTTATATAGTTTCTATGGGACTTATATGGATTATACCAGGCATGGCTATAGTATCTCTTGTAGCTCTCATAGAATACAAATTAAGTAAAAGTTTAAGAAAAATAATGTATTTTGTGATATATGGTATTACTTTTACTATAAAATTTTATTTTATAAATAGAGCTTTTCACATTAGTAGAACAAACTTCTTGCCTGGTTATTATAATAGTGTTGTTGGTTTTTTATGTATGTTTACCATAAGTTTACTTTGTGCTCTATATGGATATGGCAAATATAAAAAGGATTTAGAGTATAATGTTATAGCTTTAAGAATTCCATCTGCATTGATTATTGATAGTATTGTGACTTTAATGTTATATGTAAGCTTTATAAAATAGTAAATACATTTGAGATAATGTAGACATCTTTATTGGAGCAATATCTATAAATGAAAAATTGATTACTTTAATAAAATACTTAGAAATTTTATTATATTGACATAAAAACTACTTTATCATATCATAATAGTAATAATAACATAATGCTATGAAGAGAAGAGTAATAAAGTTAAGTGTTTTAAAGAGAGCTAGATTAGGTGAAAGCTAGTAACATAAAGCTTTATGAATATGGCCTTGGAGCAGACCTTTTGAGCGAAAGTAAGGAAGGTACGGTGGCAACCGATATATTGCAGAGTGATAAAAGCTTTTTGTCAGTCACTTAATGAGGTACTTATTGTGAAATAAGTATAAAATAGAGTGGTAACACGTATATAACGTCTCTATATGGGAAATTTTCCATATAGAGATTTTTTTATTATGTATTTATAAAAAGAGATTAATTATTAATCTTTTTTTCAATTTGGATATCTTAAAATGTAGAGTAAAAGTTTATATTTTAAAATACAGGAGGTAAAAGAATGAGCAAAAAACCATATTATATTACTACACCAATTTATTATCCATCTGCAAATCTTCACATAGGAAATACTTATACAACTGTTGCAGCAGATGCTTTAGCAAGATTTAAAAGATTAACAGGACATGAAGTAATGTTTTTAACAGGAACAGATGAGCATGGCCAAAAATTACAAAGAATAGCTGAAGAAAGAGGCGTTAAACCAATAGAATATATTGACGAAATTGTAGCAGGAATAAAAGAGCTATGGAGCATGATGGATATAAAATATGATAAATTTATAAGAACTACTGAAGATTATCATAAAAAAGCAGTTCAAAAAATATTTAATCAACTTCATGATCAGGGAGATATTTATAAAAGTTCTTATGAAGGATGGTATTGTACTCCTTGCGAGTCTTTTTGGACAGAAACTCAATTAGTTAATGAAAACTGTCCAGACTGTGGAAGACCAGTTGAAAAAGCTAAAGAAGAAGCATATTTCTTTAAAATGTCTAAATATGCAGATAAATTACTTGAATACATAGAAACTCATCCAGAATTTATTCAACCAGAATCAAGAAAAAATGAAATGGTTAATAACTTTTTAAAACCAGGATTACAAGATCTTTGCGTATCAAGAACTTCATTTACCTGGGGAATTCCGGTGGAGTTTGATCCAGGTCATGTTATATATGTATGGATTGATGCACTTTCAAACTATATAACTGCATTAGGATATAATAGTGAAGATACAGAGCTTTATAATAAATTTTGGCCAGCAGATGTTCATTTAATTGGTAAGGATATATTAAGATTCCATACTATATACTGGCCTATAATGCTTATGGCTTTAGGATTACCATTACCTAAACAGGTATTTGGTCATGGATGGCTATTAGTTGATGGAGGTAAAATGTCTAAATCTAAAGGCAATGTAGTAGATCCAGTAGTACTTGTTAATCATTTTGGAGTAGATGCTGTTAGATATTATTTACTACATGAAATACCATTTGGTTCAGATGGTTTATTTAACAATGAAATATTTATTAAGAAAACAAATTCAGATTTAGCTAATGATCTTGGAAATCTAGTTTCAAGAACAGCTACAATGATAGAAAAATATTTTAATGGAGTAATACCTTCCCCAGATGTTAAAGAAGCTGTAGATGAAGAGTTAATTTCATTAGCTCTTGAAACTCCTATATTAGTTGAGAAGGCTATAGATGAATTAAATATATCTAATGCTTTGGATTATGTATGGACATTAATAAGAAGAACAAACAAATATATAGATGAAACAACTCCATGGATACTTGGAAAAGATGAGGAGCAAAAGCCAAGACTTGCAACAGTTTTATATAATTTAGCAGAGTCATTAAGAATAGTTTCTGTATTAATATCATCTTTTTTACCAAGTACAAGTGAAAAAATTAATAGCCAATTAAATATTACAGAAACAACATGGGAAAGCCTATCATCATTTAGTGGAACAAAATCAGGAGTTAAGGTTTCTAAGGGAGAAGTGATGTTCCCAAGAATAGATGTAGAAGCTAAAATAGCTGAACTAGATAAGATATCTGAAGAGGCTAGAAAAGCAACTAAAGTACCGGTAATGGAGCCAATAAAAGAGGAAATTACAATTGATGACTTTGATAAAATAGATTTAAGAGTTGTTAAGGTTATAGAGTGTGAACCTGTTAAAAAAGCTAAAAAATTACTTAAACTAAAGGTAGATTTAGGTGGAGAAATTCGTCAAGTTGTATCAGGAATAGCAATGAACTATAAACCAGAAGAATTAATAGGTAAAAATGTAGTATTAGTTGCTAATTTAAAACCAGTAACTTTGAGAGGAGAGTTATCTCAAGGTATGATATTATGTGCAGCAACTGATGATGATAGTAAATTATTTACAGTAGATCCAGGCGAGTTACCAACAGGTAGTATAGTAAGATAAGTTATCTAAAGGAAAATAAGAAATTGAATATGTTAGTCTATTCAATATAAAATAAGGAACCAGATTTCAATCATAGTATTGCTTATGTAAAATCTGATATTAGAATAATGTAAAACAAGATAATATACTAATCTATTATTTTTGAAGATATTTAAAATAAAAAGAGCGTAATAATTATTACGCTCTTTTTATTTTATCTTACATTATAATAACATGTCATTGCTAAGAAAATTACGAATATACAAAGTTATAACATATAAAATGTGATAAGTGTTATTTTATAAAAGTTTATTAATATATAGAAGAAGATTATTTAGGTTAAGTATGCAGCTGTTGTAATAATTTTGAAAATAATTTTTAAATATTTGGAATATATGGAAAAACATATATTAATTTGTTACAATTATTGTATAAAAGTTCAATTACCAAATTAATTCATAATGAATTAATTTTGAGCTTTTAGGTAAAAATATGAAATGAGAAATTTTGAAGGAGTGTTGTTTTATGAAAAGTTTAGTTGGAAGCAGAACGGCAGATAATTTAGCTAAAGCTTTTGCAGGAGAATCTCAAGCTAGAAATAGGTATACTTATTATGCTAACATAGCACGTAAAGAAGGACATATGCATATTGCTGCAATATTTGAAGAAACAGCAGATAATGAAAGAGCTCATGCTAAGGTTTTTTTTAATCTATTAACAGAAGGATTAGGAAAAGCTCATATAAAAGTTGATGCAGAATACCCTATAGGAGTAGGAAATACATTGCAAAACCTTGAATATGCAGCAGAAGGGGAAAAAGAAGAGTGGGGTACAGCATATCCTGAGTTTGCTAAAATTGCTAAAGAGGAAGGATATCCTGAAGTTGAATTTGCTTTTAATCATATAATAGAAGTTGAAAAAGCTCATGAACAAAGATATTTAGATTTAATGAATGCGTTAAGAGAAGGTAGATTATATAAAAGAGAAGAAAAACAATATTGGAAATGTAGAAATTGTGGATATATACATGAAGGGGATGAAGCACCTAAAGTTTGCCCTGCTTGCAAACATCCACAGGGATATTTCGAAATTATGTATGATACTAAAGCATAGATAAGGCATCTTCAAAAAATAACTAGCCAGCATACTAGTCTATTTTCTATCATACTGCGTCAACAGAACTTACTCATAGCTTAAACTATGAGCGAAACCTGTTTCCTTGTCTGATGCAAAATAGACGTCGCATCTTTGACTAGTTATTTTATTTCAGATGCCTAAATCCATAATTAAGATAGGTATTTCTAATAATGTAAAATAACTTATAAAAGGTGTGATTATTAATCACACCTTTTTATGTATTCAGCTTTTCTTTCCTTATAATATACAGGAGCTAATCCTACATACTCACAAATTTGTAGAGCTTGTTTAAAATTTAATCCAATAGATGATGGAATATGAGCATCGGAACCTATGGTTACATATTTTCCTCCAAGTTCACGATATCTCTTATAAATATCTATAAGATTTTTAGTACTTAGTGAATTATCTAGACGTTTTGCGTTTATTTCTAAAGAGATTTCATAAGATAAACACAATTTTATAACCTCATCTATATAATCACTATATTCATTATAATATAGCTCTTGATTTTCATAAGGACAATATCTTGAGATAAAGTCTATATGACCTAAAGTATTTATATAATTATGAGTTTTTATAGAGTTTATCATATTTTCAAAATAAAGTGAGAATATTTCTTTTTTACTTTTTTCTTTATACAATGACTGATCGAAAGCATCTATTCCATTTACTGAATGTTGAGAACCTATTATTTGATCAAAGGGATGACAGGAAATTAATTCATTTTCTTTCTTATAGTTCATATCCATTCCTAATTCTATGCCTATTAAGATATTATTACTTCTATAAGAATTATAGCATTTAAAATATTCGTTTAAATCAACTTTAAATTTTGTTTTATCAGGATAATTTAAATCTATATGATCAGTTATAACTATTCCTAAGTTTAAATTTCTAGCTGAATTAATAGCATCCCTTATATTCATCTTTGAATCACTAGAAAAGTCAGTATGAATATGAGTATCAAACATATTTGCACCATCCTTAAAACATATTAATTACATTATATCAGTAAAAGTATAAGAAGAATATAGCGCTACTAATCCACAGCTTCTTTAATGCACATAATATGCAGTTTACTGTAGAAGATTAATAAATTGTGATAGATCTATTGAAAACAATAATAATTGATATCTTTTACTTGATATTTTTTGGATGTTTTATTTTAAATCCTCAGTTAAAAAGACATGATAAAAATCATGTCTTTTATAAGATATATTCAAAAATTTAAAAAAGTAAAAAATTAAAAAAATTTGAAAAACAAATATATGCTGGTATTAATTAACTAAAAAGGTTTACAAAGAGAGTTATTACCAACGAATTTGAAAAGTCTACAAGAAAAGCACCTACCACTGGGAGTATAAAAAATGCTTTTGGAGAAGCTCCATACTTTGAAGTTATAGCTTCCATATTTGCCATTCCATTTGGTGTAGCACCCATTCCAAATCCACAATGACCTGCTGCCATAACAGCTGCATCATAATCTTGTCCCATAAGCCTAAAGGTTATAAAGTAAGCAAATATAGCCATCAATATTGCTTGTCCAATAAGTAATATTAGTAGTGGACCTGCTGTACTTTTTAATTCCCATAGTTGTAAATTTATAAGAGCCATTGATAAAAATACATTTAAACTTATATTACCAATAATATCTGCACATTTTGAGTTGATTTTCCATTTTCCTGTACTTTCTCCTGTATTTAATATTATCGCTGCTACAATCATAGCATCAATGTATGCAGGTAAAGTAATACCTATTTTAGTGAAAATCATTTCTAAGATAGTTCCAAGACCCATAGATATAAAGATAATAGAAGTAGTTTTAAATAATTCTTCGTAATTTACTTTTTCTTTAATCTCTGTATCTGTTGCTACAAAAGCATCAGCATTGTTTTTTAGCTTATTTTTATTAATTAAATTTTTAGCAATAGGGCCACCAATTAAGCTACCACATATAAGTCCAAAAGTAGCAGCTGCCGCAGCTGTAGTTGTTGCACCAGCTAGACCATATCTAGATTCAAACAGTGCTCCCCAAGTTGCACCAGTACCATGTCCGCCGGTCATTGTTATTGAACCAGATATAAGTCCTAATAGTGGGCTTACTCCTATAGCTTTAGAAAGAAAAACACCAAGTATATCCTGAAATATTACTAATGATAAAGCTGCAATAAAAAATAATCCAACTTGAATTCCACCTTGTTTTATAAGTTTAAAACTTGCTCCAAGGCCTATAGTAGTGAAGAAAGCAAGCATAAAAGGATTCTGTAAAGTTGAATCTAAAGATATGGTCATTATATTGCTTTCAGTAAGTATTAAATTTAAGATGGCAAAAATAAGACCGCCTACTACTGGTGAAGGTATACAAAATTTTTCTAGAATAGTTACCTTAGTTTTTATCCATCTACCTATGTAGTAGACAACTATTGCTAAGGCTAAAGTTTGAATCATGTCCAATTTTAACGTCATAATAATTTCCCCCTAGTAATTAATTATTTATATAGATAACTTCATATTTTGAATTATATAATAATACTTAAAATTTAGTCAAATAGATTTTTTTAACATATAGCCATCATACATATATCGACAATAACCATGTTTTTCCATATGTTATTTAGAATTATCCAGAAAATTTATCATATTAAGTGCCTATATCTTAAGAGTTATGTTATTATATTTTGTATATTGAATTATGATTTTATATATTAAAAGGGAGTGAAGAAATGAAGTATATTATTGGATCAATGGTAGGTGCAGTAATAGGATACTTAACTAATTGGTTAGCTATAAAAATGTTATTTAGACCTCATAAGGAATTGAGAATAGGTAGCTTTAAAATACCTTTTACCCCAGGGCTTATTCCTAAAGAGAAAGAAAGAATATCAAAAAGTGTAGGAGAAACAGTAGGAGATCATTTACTAACTAAAGAAACAATATTAGAAGCTCTTTGTAACGAGAATATAAATGAGGGAATTTCTAATTATGTAGGAGAGAAGTTTAAAGAGTTACAATTTAGTGATATCACAATTGAAGATAAAGCAAAAGAGCTACTAAATGAAAACTATAATAAAATTTATTATGGAATAAGAGATAGCTTATCTAAATCTTTAATAGAAAATGTTAGAGATACACAATTTAAAAAAGCAATTTGTGAAGCTATAACTATAGAAATTAAAAATAAGCTTAAAAATAATCCTAAGGAGTTTTTAGGTAATAATGTTTATAGTGCTGTAAAAGGAAGTTTAATAGCTAAGAGTAAAGGTTATATAGATAGTGATGAATTAAAGAGAAGCATTGAAAAAGTATTAAATGATAAGATGAGAGACTTAGATAATTGCAATAAGTCGTTAAATGACATTATACCCAAAGGATTGACAAGCAATTTAAAAATCTATACATATAATAAAAGATATGAGATTTCATCTTATATTAAGACAGGGATAAAGAGTGAGAAAGCAGAAGTTAAGATAAAAGATATAATAACTGAAGTTATAAGTGGAATGAGTCCTATGATTGCTATGTTCATTAAATCAGATAGTATATATGAAAAAATAGTTAATGGGGCAGAAGAATTGCTTTCACAAGAACAAAATATTATTGATATAGTAATGGTAATAAATAATATTATAGATAAAATTTTGGAAACAAAATTAAGCGAGATAGTTAATAATACATCTAAAGAAGGCAAAGATTCTGCCGTTGAGACTATATCTAATCTTTTCATAGAACAATTAAAGGAAAATAATATAGTAGAGAATTTGTTAAATAAATTAGAGGAAAAATTTTGCAGCATGGAAACTCTAGAAGAAGCACTGGAGAATATGAATTTTTCTTATGATGAAATTATCAATAATATGATAATAAAAATTGTGGACAACATTGTATATAAAGAAGAATTTATGGACAAAATTAAAACTATAGTTGAATATGGGCTTAATAGCGTGGTTAAAAAGTCATCAAGAAGTTTATTAGTAAATACTAATGGAGAAACAGTAAATAAACTTTCCAAAGTATTAATAGACCTATATAAGAAATTCATAGATAATAAAGCACCGCAGCTTATTGAACGTTTTAATATAGCTAGAATTATAGAGGATAAAATAAATAGTTTTGATGTGATGTTCGTAGAAAAATTAATATTAGATATTGCAAGTAAAGAGCTTAAGGCTATTACATGGTTAGGTGCATTATTAGGGGGAATAATGGGATTATTATCACCATTACTTTCATCATTATAAGGCATCTTCAAAAAATAATAGCCCAGCATATTAGTCTATTTTTCATCATACTACGTTGTCAAAATTAGCACATAGCACCGCTATGAGCAGAACCTGACGCCTTGTTTGATATGAGGCATATTCAAAAAAATAGATAGTCAGTATGCTTATCTATTTTGTATCATACTGCGTTGTCAGAACCAGCCCATAGCGTCACTATGAGCAGAACTCGACGCCTTGTCTGATATAAAATATACTAACATCTTTGGCCTATTATTTTATTTCAGATGCCTAACAAAGAAAAGAGGTAGAAGAAATGATATTTGATTCACATGCACATTACGATGATGAAGCTTTTAATAAAGATAGAGAAAATGTTATAAGAGATATACAAGAAAAAGGAGTTATAGGTGTTTTAAATTGTGGTTCAGATTTAAGAGGGGTTAAAATTTCTGTTGATCTTTCTAATAAATATGAATTTATGTATGCTGCTATAGGTATACATCCTTCCTATGCAGACATTATAAATGAAGAATTAATTGAGGAGTTTAGGGAAATATCTAAAAATTCTAAAGTTAAAGCTATAGGAGAAATAGGACTAGATTATTATTGGGAAGAAAATCCTGAAAAAGAAGTTCAGAAAAAAGCATTTAGAATGCAAATGGAACTTGCAAAAGAATTAAATTTACCTGTGGTTATTCATGATAGGGATGCACATAAGGATACTTTAGATATACTAAAGGAATATCCTGAGGTTAAAGGGGTAGTCCACTGCTTTTCAGGTAGTGTAGAATTTGCAAGAGAGTGCTTGAAATTAGGATATTATATAGGTGTAACAGGGGTGGTTACATTTAAAAATGCAAAAGTAATAAAAGAGGTTGTTAAAGCAGTCCCTATAGATAGATTACTTGTTGAAACGGACTGTCCTTATATGGCACCTACACCTTATAGAGGAAAAAGAAATCAATCTGATTATATAGAATATATAATAGAAAAGATAATGGAAATTAAAAATTTAGACAGAGAAACTGTGGAAATAAATACCATAAATAACACTAAAAGGTTGTTTAATATAAAATAATAAGGTATAATACCAATATATAAAATCCATTTTGTTGAAAAAAGCTCCTAAAAATTACAGAAGAATAAGGAAATATAGTGGAATTAATGGAGTGAAATGGTTTTTAATATATATAATTCTATGATTTCCATGAAAAAAACAGTAGCAAAAATGTTAATAAATTATGAACAAAACTTATTTTCAAGTAATATTTATATAATTTATTAAATATATTTAATCATAACATCATCAAAAAATATTCAATATGGTCTTCTACAAATCTACCCTTAAGGATTGATTTTTCTGCAATTATAAGTGATGACCACATCATTGTAGGTATGTACACTACGTATATTTACAGAATCAATTCAATGTAAAGATACTTGAAATTTGACACAATTGCAAAACTTAGGTTATAATTTCGAGGTACTCTTGTCTAAGGGAGGTAATTTTATGATTATGAATGCAAAACTGAAGTTGAATACTTATTTTTCAACTTGGCAGAAGGCACTATTTATAGTAATGTTAGTATTACTAGGATTAACTATTACTATAATAAACATGAGAAAAACCATATCAATAGTTATTGATGGCCAGGAAGTACAAATTACAACATTATCAAATAATTTAGATACAATACTAAAAAATGAGGGTATTGCAGTAAGTGAATTTGATAAAGTATCTGTGGCATTAGACAGTGAAGTGAAAGATGGAGACAATATATATATAAATAAAGCTATAGATGTTGAAGTGAATGTTGATGGAAAGGTGTTAAAGGTTAAATCTGCAGAGGATACTGTAGAAAAAATGCTACAGGCAGAGAATATAGCTTTAAATAAGCTTGATAAAGTAACACCTGATAAGTCAAAACTTCTACAAAATGGATTGAAAGTTCAAATAACAAGAGTAAATAAGAAAGTTAAAGATGAGGTTAGGCATTTAGATTTTGCAACAGAAGTTAGAAAAAATGAAGATTTGCCTCAAGGAACTCAGAATATAGTCCAAAAAGGACAAAAAGGCGAGAAAGTAATCACAACAGAATTTGTGTATGAAAATGGTAAAGAAATTTCTCGTAAAGTTTTAAATGAAAAGGTTAAAAAGCAACCTGTTAATCAAGTAGTTGATGTAGGAACATTAGGGGTTTTAAGGCCTTCTCGTGGTGGCGAGGATTATTATACGGAAATGTTAACTATGTCATCTACGGCTTATACAGCTGATAGAGGAGATGACAATGGTGTTGCTGCTATAGGAGTGAACTGTGTTCGTGACCCAGATGGTTACAGTACGATTGCTGTAGATCCAAGAATTATTCCTCTTGGAACAAAGGTATATGTTGAGGGGTATGGATACGCTATAGCACAAGACACTGGAGGAGCTATAAAAGGAAATATAATTGATGTATATTTTAATACTTATAATGAAATGATCAATTGGGGTAGAAGAACAGTAAATGTTTATATTCTTAAATAGGAGCAATGCTCCTATTTTTTTCTTATCAGAATATTATATAGGATTAGGATGTATATAATATTCTGATAAGAAAAAAATTAATATATAACTTAGTCAATAAAGAACTGACTATGGATAGCTTTTGAAAATTGATAATTAAGTATGAAGAAAAGAATTATGGTGAAAATTAATTTCTTCAAATGGGATTTTCAATAAAAGTGACTGTGTCATTTTAAAAAGAGATAAATTTAAAATTTCTATTATAAAAGAGAAATATAAATAATTTTTTTAACTTATATGAAGATTAGCAACTTGTTTTTATCTTAATTAAAAAGTTATTTTCAACATATAATAAGGATAATACTCATCTAATGACTACATATAGTTTTTGTATAAATTAAATTTGTATATAACTTTCAGTTGACATTAATAAATATATAGAAGAAAATTATAAATGACATAAGGGAATATGGAAATATATTGGAGGAGCAGATGATTAAAGAAGTTATTGTTGTAGAAGGAAGAGATGATATTACTGCTGTAAAAAGAGCTGTGGATGCAGAACTTATAGCAGTAAGTGGATTTGGTATAAATCAAAATATAATAAATAAGATAAAAGAGGCACAAAAAAGACAAGGGGTTATAGTACTCACAGATCCTGATTTTGCTGGAGAAAAAATAAGAAAGATAATAGCAAAAAGAGTACCAAATGTTAAGCATGCATATATAAGTCAAAAAGAAGGTACTAAAGATGGAGATATAGGAGTTGAGAATGCATCACCAGAGACTATAATAAAAGCATTACAAAATGCTAAGTGTGAAATGAAAGAAGTTAGAAAAGAATTCGATATTCAAGATATGTACTTTTTTAAGCTTACAGGAGATAGCAAATCTAAAGAAAGAAGAGATGCTTTAGGTAGAGTTTTAGGGATAGGATATTGTAATGCATCTCAATTTGTAACTAGATTAAATAATTATGGTATATCTAAAGAAGAGTTTGTAGAAGCACTTAAAAAAATAGATAAGGAGATGAATTATGGAAAACTTAACAACTAAAGATATAGTAAATAAGTATGGATTTAAGTTTACTAAAAGTTTAGGGCAAAATTTTTTAACTGATGATAATGTTTTAAAGGATATTGTTTATGGAGCAGAGGTTTCAGAGGAAGATTATGTTATAGAAATAGGACCAGGTGTAGGAACTTTAACTAAAGAACTTTTGAAAAAAGCTAAAAAAGTAACTAGTATTGAACTAGATGATAAATTAATACCTATATTACAAGAAGAACTTAAAGAATATGACAATTTTGAACTTATACATAAAGATGCTTTAAAGGTAAATTATAACGAGCTTATAGGTGATGAGCAGAGCGTAAAAGTTGTTGCGAATCTTCCATACTATGTGACGACTCCTATTATAGTTAATCTATTAAATGGTGATTATAATTTTAAATCTTTAACTATAATGATTCAAAAGGAAGTTGCGGAAAGAATAGATGCGGAACATAGTACTAAAGAATATGGAGCTTTTTCATTATTAGTTCAATATTATTGTAGCACGAAAATAATAAGAAGAGTGCCACCATCATGCTTTATACCATCACCTAAAGTTGATTCGATAATTATAAGATTAGATAAATTGAATAAACCTGCTGTAGAGGTAGAAGATGAGAAATTATTTTTTAATATAATACGTCAAGCATTTAATATGAGAAGAAAGACACTATGGAATGGAATGAAAAATTTAGGTATGGATAAAGAAAAACTGCAAAAAGCTTTTGAAAAATCAGGTATAGATCCTAATAGAAGAGGAGAAACTTTAACAATACAAGAGTTTGCTACATTAAGTAATAATATATTAGAAGAGAAAAAGAATTAAAAATTAATTTGAAGAATCATTTTTGCTAATTAAAAGTTTAGTTAGTAAAAATGATTTTTTTATTTTCAAAAACAATTTGTAAATATTTGAAGGAAAATAATTAGTGAGAGCTTATAAATACGTTTTATATCAGATTAAAAATATTTTAAGAAGATTAAAAGGCGTTTTTTACAATTAATAATTAGTTAAGAATTAAATATTTTTAACATTAAATAGAATATTATTTAATAAGTATAAATATAATCTACTATAAGACAAAATGGGAGGAGTTTAAACTTTATCTTGTATAGGTTTTTATCATTTTTTAAAGTTCCCTCTCATATATTTATATTGTATAAATTTAAATGGAGGTAACGTGAAGTGACACCTAAAAAAAGTTATAGTAGATTTTTTATTATATTACAAGAAGACGAAAAAGGTTATTCTTTAGACCAAGATAAAGCTCCATCAGGTTATGCTAAATTAGAAATGAAAAATAATAAATGTAAATTGTCATATTATGTTCAAAACGTAAATAAACAAAAAGGACCTTGTCATATGGTACTTATTTGCGATAAGAAAGACACTAAAAAAATAATAAAAATAGCTAAAATGAACATAGATGATTATGGCAGAGCCGATGTTACTTATGAATATGACATGAATAATATAGCAGATAGTGGTATAAGCGCTGATAAAATAGCAGGAGCAGCTATCGTTAAATTGGATGGTAACAAAATTGGATGTATAATGCATGGATTTATTACTTCAGATGTATCTAAGGATTGGAAAGACTATGAGGTTGTTTCAGAAGAAGATATGAAGCCTATGCCAAGAGAAGTTATATTTGATGAATATGAACAACGAATAGAAGCTGTAAAAGAAAATAATTTAGAAGAAAGTAATACAGCAAAAAATGATATAGAAGAAAGTAGTATAGTAAAAAGTGATGAATATGAACAACGAATAGAAGCTGTAAAAGAAAATAATTTAGAAGAAAATAATACAGCAAAAAATGATATAGAAGAAATTAATATAGCAAAAAATGATGTAGTAGAAAGTGATATAGAAGAAAATATAGCTACTGCTAAGAATGATATGGAAAACTCTGAATTAGATGAAGAAATGAGAAAGAAAAAACATAAGTCTGATTGCGGCTGTAAAGAGAAAGATGATCATAAGAAAGAGGAAAAGAAAGAATATAAAAAAGAAGAGAAGAAAAAAGAAGAGAAGAAAAAAGAGAAGAAAGAAGAAAAGATGGATAAATGCAAAGAGCATGAATATGATAAGCATGATCATAAAGAGAAAAAGGAACATTATGATGATTATAAAGATAAAGAAGAGCATCATAAAGAGCATAAACATTGTAATGATCATAAAATGAAAAAGGATTGTGAGTACATGAAAAAAGATCACGATCATAAAATGAAGAAAGATTGTGATTATATGGAAAAAGAATATGAGTATATGAAAGAGGATTGTAGTCATATGAAGAAAGATTGGGATCATATGAACAAGTCTCATGATTATAAAATGAAAAAAGATTGTAATTACATGGAAGAAGAATATGAATATATGAAAGAAGATTGTAGTCATATGAAGAAAGATTGGGATCATATGAATAAATCTCATGATTATAAAATGAAAAAAGATTGTAATTATATGGAAAAAGAATATGAATATATGAAAGACGATTGTAATTATATGAAAAAAGATTATGATCATAAAATGAAGAAAGAATATGATTATATGAAAAAAGATTGCGATTATATGAAGAAAGATTATGAACATATGAATAAACATTATAACCATGAAATGCAAAAAGGCTATGAACATATGAAAAAGGATTATGATCATATGAATAAATATTATGATTATATGAAAAAAGATTGTGATTATATGAATAAAGAATATGGCCCTAAAATGGAAAAGCATTATGAGCATATGAAAAAAGATTATGATCATAAAATGAAACATGAGTGTTATCCTAATCATGAAGAGCATGAAAAAATGTACGAGAAAAATGATAGCTACAAAAAAGATACTAAGAGTATGATGACTAAATTCTTTAAAGATATAGTTAAAGAGTTTGAGAAAATGGATAATTATGATGATATTAAAAATTGTGCATGGTATAAAGTACCAGTGGAAAAAATGGAAGAGATGTACTGCATGCATGATTATAAGAAATATACGGTAATTTATTATCCGATGATTTGTTATTATCCTTACATTGCAAAGCATAAACATTTTATGATAGGTCATAAGTATGATATTAATGGAAATCTAAAATATATCGTATATGCGTTACCTGGCAAAAAATCTGAATCCGATCAGCCATATGGAGGAAAGACAGGATTTGTAGCATGGATGCCACATAAAAATGATGCTGAAATGGGATATTGGTTAATGTTCTATGATTTCAAAAATTCTACAGTAGTAGTACCAGTTAAAAGATAATATAAAAAAATAAAATGAGGGGAAAATTTCCCTTCATTTTTTATTATTGCTTAGCATCAATAAATTTTCAGTATTGAGTAAAGCAGTAAATACATTTACTTTATATATAAAAGATAAATTTTTAACATTTTAAAACTATTCATTGTAATATTTTATGTATATTATAATGTAAATAGGTAGAGATTAGCTTTTTATATTGTACAAAATATTCTTCTAATTTTTAATTAAGTATTCACCTTATAAGTCTTAAGATATAGCTAAAATTTAATAAAGTTACAATCTTTTCTAATAATTTAATATTAGCATTCATATATTATATTAATAATAATTTATGGAGGAAAATTTGATGAAGGTATTAACGATAAATAAGAGAAAAACTGGATTAGCGATCATAATGGTTGGTCTTATGATTTTAATAATTGGTCTTGGAAATTACTTTGAAGAAAAACTAAAAATTGCTACATTGACACAAAATAATATAGGATCCTTCAAAACATATAAAATAGAAGAAGAGATTACTTATGGATTGCCTGAATCTTGGATTAGTAGCGAGACTAAAGTAAGTAATGAGAAAATTAAATATCATAGTGATTTTATTTCTGATGATAATATAATTAAAGGATATATAGAACTTTGGGATGAAAATGAGGACATACAGTCTATAATCAAGGAAAATGAAAAACATATAAGAGGTATAGGTATTGATGATTATAAAGTAATTAAGTCAAACATAGGGAAAGATGAAGCTTATGTAATGCAATATAATATTTCTCTTTCTAAAGATGATTTTTATAGAACATATGATTATTTTTTAAATTTGAATGGAAATAAAATAAAATCAAGTTTCTATATAAAAGATAAAAGTTATAAAGAAAATATTCCTATAATATTTGAAAATATAATGAAGACTTTTAAAATCAATTAATATTTGATTTAATATCATATAAGTATTATAATTAAAGATATAAAAATTAAAGGAGAAGCAACATCCGCTTCTCTTTTATTAATTTTATAGTGTGGAGGAAAATTGTGTATAAGTTAAAGAAGTATGCAACAGTATTATTAATATTTCTAGTAAATGTAATGATATTTACTGGTTGTAGTGTGCTAAAGAGTAATAACAATGCTTTTGAATTTATGAAAGAAAAAAAAGCAACTAAAATCACTATTCAAAGCACAAGAGATAAAAGTTATAAATTTACTGTTACTGATGTTGGGGTAGCACAAGAAATATATAAAATTCTATCAAGTGCTAAAGAAGTTGATACAAAAAGTCCATTAGAAGCAGATTATATTTTTGAAATTTATGAAGGACCTGATAAGATTCATAAATTCAATTATATTGCTGGATTAGACAAAAATGATGGTGCAAATTTTTATAATGATGATAAAAACTATATAGTATCAAAACGACTTGATAATGATATAATTAAAAATTTCTGGAATATAAGAAAACCTATAGATTTTCAAAATGTTTATTATGATACAATATACGAGGCAGTAGACATGTATAAGAAGAGTAAAGAAGATAATCCTAAAATAGGAATTAATATGAGTTCAGATTTAGAGATGTCAAAATTTATTTTGTCTACTGATTTATTGAATTTTGAGCAAAGGCTTAATAAGCTGTCTGATGTAACTTTAGTAAAGGATGAAAATGCGGAAGATTTTGGTATAGTGGTGAATATAAATACTGAAGGGTATACTTCTACAAAATATAAAGCGATAATTACCTTTAAGGGACATGCTGGTGAGTATGAAACTAACTATTATGCAGTTAATAAGTATGAAAAAGGTGAATGGAAAATACAAATATACGAAAAGAAACCAGATGATTTTTAAATTAAAGAGCCTAGGGAGTTCCCTAGGCTCTTTTTAGGCTCTTTTAAGTTCTCTTTGTAATCTTTCAAGAGGAAGAACTGCTAATATTAATACACAGATTAATCCATCAAAGAATACATATGAAATATTGTATAAGAATGAATATACTAAAGGAGACATACCTTCTGGTGCATATGCGGCCCAAAATATAAAGCCGGAAATAAAGTGGAATACGAATCTTAGTGAGGTACCAAAAACTGTCCCCAATAATTTATTACTCTTAATTAAGCCTGAAAGACCTATTGCCATAAATGGCAGTGCATAATCAAATAATATTTGTATAGGATGAAGTATTTGAGCTGGACCAATTATAAAATCTAATACTCCTCTTAAAAATCCAGTTAAAACCCCTAGTACAGGACCATAAATATAAGAAATAATTATGATTGGAACCATACTTCCCAAAGTAACACTTCCACCATAAGGTGCATTAAATGGTTTTATAAGGCTAAGTGCTAAGGACACACCTAAGGCTACACCAATTTGAGTTATCATAGATGTAGAAAATTGGATTTTTTTAATTCTTGTAAAAGCAATAATTATTATTAGAACGCCTATTAATGTAAAAATTGTAGTACTACTACTTAAAATTTTTGATAAATTTTCTTGTAATGCATTTAACATAGTTGAACACCCCCCATTTACTTTAGACATCCAAAAGAAAATGATAAATTTAAGATGCCTTGATATATTAAAAATAAAATTGCTTTTAAAAATATACATTAAAGAAATATAAATTTAATAACTATATATTATAAAATGCTAAATATATAAAAAACCTTATGCCAATATAGGCATAAGGTATATTAATCTCCATTTTAATATAGACGCTTTCCTACGCTGGCATTATCCAGTTCAGGTACAAGGGTTAATGAATTGTCCATCTCTCAGCCATAAGGCACCCCTAGCAATTTATTAGATTTTTATTACAATTTCATTATATTATGTAACTAAAGAAAACACAATAAAAATTATAAGAAATCTGCTATTTTATTATTTAGCATAGTTGAAGAATTAGAAAAAGATATATCTACTTTATCACCAACCTTTATATGATTAGGAAGTTTACTTACAGATACATTTATGGTTATACCATCTGTAAGTTCTACAAATGCATCCGTATTATTCATATCTATTACTTTGCCAAACATTAAATCATCCTTTCAACTGTATTATAAATTTTATATTAGACTAATAAATAGACTTAGTTTGAAGATATATAAGAAGATTTACGAAAGTTTTGTATAAATATAAATTTAGAATTACTTTTCTAAAAAATAGATATTTATATATTATTTTTATCTTTTTTATAGCAAATATTCACAATTATTCTGTATAATTAAGAATAAACATATATGTTAAAAAGTGGGGTTAATATGTTGACAAATAATTTACTAGTAACATTGACTGGGGTACTGATATTAATATGTGTTATGGAGGGTTGTATAATATATAGCTACAAAAAAAGCTTAAGAGAAAGAGAAAAAAGAAAAGAAGTTTTATATGCTGTTAGTGAAAAAATAATTTCACTTAAAAATGAAAAAGAGGTTTATGATTTAATATTAAATACAGCTATAAAACTGGTACCTAAGGCGTCTAAAGGCAGCTTACTTAAAATAACAGAAGATAGAAGTGAATTTAAGTTTATATCTCTTTATGGATATTCTGATGATTTAAAAAAAATAATATTAAAAAAAGAGGAAATATACCTTCATGAAATAAATAATTTTAAGGATATTGCAATAATAAAAAATCCTAAAAAATTTAATGAAGTTTATATGGAGCCTTCAAAAAAGTATATGCTTATTTCAACGGAATCTTTAAATATACACAATACTTTAAGTGCACCTATATATTTAGATGGAGTTTTAACTGCAATATTAAATTTAGATAGTACTGTTATAGAAGAGGCTTTTTCAAGTGAAGATATACGAACAGTAAAATATATACTAAATGAATTTAGATTAGCAGTTAGAAGTCATTTAATTCAAGGAGAATTAAGAGAAAAAGCAACTTATGATAGCCTGACTTGTCTTTATAGTAGAGGCTATTTGGAACAGATAATAGAATATTATCTTAACGAATTTCATAATAAGAACTATAGAAGCTCTATAATTTTTATAGATATTAATAATTTTAAATATGTTAATGATAACTATGGACATACTATAGGTGATGAGTTATTGATAAGATTTTCTCAAGCATTAAAGTCTCATATCAATAGCAATAATTTATATGGTAGGCTAGGCGGAGATGAATTTTTAATATTATTAGATAAGTGTAGAGAAGATGAGGCAATTGAAATTATGGAAGATTTAAGAGAGATATGTAAAAATCATAGAGAACAAGACTATACTTTAGATTTCAGCTACGGAATCTTTGAAATAGCTGGAGGAGAAAAATATGATTTTAAGACTATAATTTGTAATGCAGATAAAAAGATGTATAAGAATAAAAAATTTAATAAAGAAATAGTTTAGTACTATAAAAATAACTAGTCAGAGATGAGGTTATATTTTGCATCACACAGATTTAGAGGCTCCAAGTTATCATTAAGTTTAATGATTAAGTGTGATGAAACTAGATTAGTATACTGACTAACTAATTCTTAAATATTACTTAAGTTATAAACACCCTTCATAATAATGTGAAGGGTGTAGCTATTTATAAAGAAATAAGAGTATTTAATTATATAAGCTAAATTATAACTTAATAACATTAGCTGCTTGAGGTCCTCTAGAACCTTCTACAACTTCAAATTGTACTTTGTCACCTTCTTCTAAAGTTTTGTATCCTTCTCGTTGAATTGCAGAGAAATGAACAAATACATCTTCCTCGCCTTCAACTGATAGAAAACCAAATCCCTTTTCAGCGTTAAACCATTTAACTGTCCCTGTTTTCATCTAAATTCCTCCTGAATAAAAAAATTTCAATTGTTATAATTTTACCATATTTATTAAATAATAAAGTTTAAACTTAATATGGTCATAATTAACATTAAATTCTCATTATAGATATATCTTGAGCATTTTTAGAGAGTTTTATACTTTAGACTAGTAGATATTTTAAATAAATCTTTATGTCAATTATGATGTTCACATGAAAAAAGGAATAATTACAAGTTAAATGTAATTAATAAACCATAGTCCATTTTCATAGATATTTTTATAAATTGATATAATTTTTTTAGTAGAGTATAATTATCCGAGTGCAATATGTTGTGTTTTAGGGGGGTAATTTATGCTATATGTTGTTAAGCGAGATGGTAGAAAGGTTGAATTTAACTCTGTTAAGATAACCAATGCTATTAAAGGATCAGCAGATGAAATATCTTATAATTTACTAGAAAGTGAAAAAATAGAGTTAACTCAAAAGATAATAAAAAGAATAGAGAATTTAAATGTAGAAGAATTAACAGTAGAAGAAATTCAAAATATAGTACAGAGTACTTTACTTGAGAATGGTCATAAGCCTATAGGTGTTGCTTATGGAAACTATAGAAAAGAAAGAACTAGGATTAGAGAAATAAAATCTGATTTGATGAAAGCTATAGAAAGAATAGGAGTAGAAACTGATAGAGACAATGCTAATGTTGGAAACAATTTTAGTTCTAAACTACTTAGAATAGCTAGTGAATCTAATAAATGGTATAACTTATCTACTATGCCTAAGCACCTATCAAAAGCCCATGAAAATGGAGATTTATACTACCACGATTTAGATAGTTATAATTTAACTATAAACTGCTTGCATATCCCTACTAAAGAAATTTTAGAAAGAGGTTTTAATACTGGATATGGTTATTTAAGAAAGGCTAAACGTATAGATTCGGCAGCAGAACTTTCTTGTATATTACTTCAATCTACTCAAAACGATATGTTTGGAGGACAATCCCATGCAGATTTTGATAATGACTTAGCTGCTTTTGTAGAACCAACAAGAGAAGAAATAAGAACAGAATTAAAAGAGTTAGGAATACCAGAAGATATATTAGAAGAAGCAGTAGAAAAAAAATTAAGAAGAATAATAGAGCAATCCATGCAGGGAGTTGTTTATAATCTGAATACAATGCATTCTAGAGCAGGTAGTCAAGTTCCGTTTTCTTCCATGAATATAGGAATACCTCAAAGCAAAGATGCAGCACTTATATGTGAAATATTCTTAAAAGAATACGAAAAAGGATTAGGTCGTGGGGAGCAACCTATATTTCCAAATATAATATTTAGAGTTAAAAAAGGTGTAAATAGAGAAGAGAATGATCCATATTTCTATCTATTTAAGCTTGCATGCGAGGTAGCCAGTAAAAGAATGAATCCTACTTTCATGAATATAGACTCTGATTTTAATAAAGTTTATTATGATCAAGGAATAGTTCCGGCAACTATGGGATGCAGAACTTATGTAATGAGTAATTGTAATGGGGAACCAGGAACAAAAGGTAGAGGAAATATAGCCCCAACTACAATAAACCTTCCAAGAGTTGGAATACTTGCGAAAGGTGATGTGAAAAGGTTCTTTTCATTACTAGAAAATAGATTAGAGCAAGCAAGTGAAGCGTTAATGCATAGATATAATGTACTTAAAAAACTTAAAATAAAGGATTTACCTTTTGTTGCAGGTCAAGGACTATTAAAAGGATCAGAAGGATTATCACAAGATGATTCAATTGAACCAATATTAAAGCAAGGTACCTTTGCTATAGGTTTTATAGGACTTGCAGAAACTTTAGTGGCTTTAACTGGAAAACATCATGGAGAGGATGAAGCTTCAAGAGCACTAGGAGTTGAAATAATAACTTTTATAAGAAACTTTACAGATAAATTAACTAAGGAAACTAGTTTAAATTGGGGTTGTTATGCAACACCAGCAGAAGGATTAAGTGGAAGATTTATACTACAAGATAAAAAGATATTTGGAGAAATAGAGGGAGTAACGGATAAAGAGTATTATACAAATAGTTATCATGTACCTGTAGGATTCCCAATATCTATAATAGATAAAATTCATATAGAAGCACCATATCATAAACTTTGTAATTCAGGTCATATAAGTTATTTAGAGGTTGATGATTATCCAAATGGTGACAATATAATGGATATAATTAAGTATGCCTATGAAAATACCAATATAAGTTATTTAGGAATTAATTTTCATATAAAATATTGTAGAGAATGTGGTACTTATTTGGATAGTGAAAAGTTTGAATGCACAACTTGTGGAAGTACAAACATTCAAGGTGTATCTAGAGTAACAGGGTATCTAAGCCTAGATGAAAGATTTGGGCCGGGAAAATATCATGAGAGAGAAGATAGAATTTCTCATACAGAAAATCATAAAAAAGTTTATAATATAGATAATAAATAGCTAAAAGTACCAAGGATGTTTCTTGGTACTTTTAATTATTAGCATTAAGGAATAAAATATATGTTAAGAGCTAAAAGCAAAGATTTATTTTTAGCTTTCTAGATTTGATGTATAATTTGTATAACAGATTTAAATGAGGAGAAAATATGAAAATTATATTTGATGAAGCTATAGGAAAATTTGAGGATTTAGTTTTTAGTCTATATATGTTAGAAAATATGAATTTAATGCATAAAATTATTAATGAATATGGAATAGAATTAGATAAGGACATAGTTAGATTTATAGAAAATGTAGGCAAGTGGAAGGAATTAGATAGAGAAAAGCTAAGGTTCTTTTTTCATGATTATAATAATGGTACTCAGCTTGTGAGCATAGGAGGGGCAACTTTAGGGTATGAAGAACATAGAATAGATAATTTTAATGAAGTATTAATGGATATAGAAAAAAAGGGAGAAGAAGAGTTAACAAAAAATTTAATTAAAGTTATTTTACATTCAATCATAGGTAACTCTAATTTAGTAAATGAAAAATATAAAGAAATTTGCTCAAGTAAACGTGATATTATAGAATATATTAAAAAGTTATCCTATACTCCAGAAGAAAAGTGGAATTTATTTTTATTTATAGATGAACCTAAGAAATATGCTTTAGAGCTTTGCAATTTTTTAAGATTATATAAACCCATATTTGAAAAGTACTATAAAAATTTAGATAAAATTAGAGAAAAATTTAATAAATATTTAAAAGAAAAAATAGAAGAGGAAGGTATAGAATATTTAAATAATCTATCTAAAGTAATTCCTTATAAACAGTTTGAAAAAATATATATCTATCCATTATACATAGGATTTTGTTCTATTAATTATAATATGGTAGATGATAAAACTATTTTTTTGGGAATAGGTTTTAAATATGAAGATTCTGTTTTAAAAAGATTAAAAGACAATGATGAATATGACAAATATAATTTAATCTTAAAAGTGATTTCTGATAAAAGTAAATTTAATATTATAAAATTATTAATGGAAAGAGAAATGTATGGAATGGAAATTGCTGAAAGATTAAAACTTACAACTGCTACAGTTTCTCATCATATGTCTCAATTATTTTTAGCTGAAATAGTATTAATGGATAAACAAGAGGGAAAAGTATATTATAAATTAAATAAAGAGACGTTAAAAAATACAATCAAATATCTTAATAATCAATTCAAGTTGGATTAGAATAGGAACTTAAATTAAAAATAATCATGATGAAATATAACTGTCATCATGATTATTTTTTTATGAAAAAATTAATATATTCATTAGATAAAAACCTAATGAATATATAGACAAATATCTAATTAAATTAGTATAATATTATCATGATGTATATCTAAATGTATATTAGATTAATATCTAAAAAGGGGGGTTTTTATGAAAAAGTATTTGTTTAGGTATAAGAGCTTGTTTGTTATTACTGCTATTATGGCGATTTTGGTGAGGGCAATTGATGTTTCTATAGCTTTTATCTTTAAGTATATTACAGATGTGGCACAGATGGGAGATATAGAAGGTTATAAATTTATTGTTATAGTAATGGTAGGATATTTTATTCTAAATTCTTTAATGAGTATTATAGGAAAAAATGTACAGCATTATTATATTAAAAAGACTATGATATTTTTAAAGATGGACATATTTTCTAATATTCTTAAAAAAGATATAAAAGATTTTAATGTTGATAATAGCGGAAAATATATTTCTATATTATCAAGTGATGTGTCTTTAATGGAAAATGATTATTTTACTAGTATATTTGAAATTATACGAGTAATCTTTGGATTTATATTAGCAGTAGTAAGTATGGTAACTTTAAGCATAGAAATAACCATATCAGTTTTTTTATTAGGAATTTTAAGTTTTTTATTACCACAAATATTTGGGGAAAAGTTAAGTAAATACAGAAGTGAGTATTCTAATAGTCAAGGAGCGTTTATTTCAAAGGTTAAAGATATACTTCTAGGATTTGATGTGATAAAAAGTTTTAATGTTGAAAAGAGAATGATAGAAGAGTATAACAAATATAATAATGATGCAGAAACTAAAAAAAATAAGTTTAATATTTTTGAAACACTGGTAGGAGGAATAGCAATTTTTATGGCTTATGGAATATTTACAGTGGTATTTGGAATTGGCTCATATTTATGCATAAAAGGAAAAATTACCATAGGAACAATGTTTGCTTGTGTTCAATTATCAAATAATATAACTCAACCAATTATGATGAGTATACAATATATAAATAAAATTAAGTCTTTAAAGGATATTTCAGCTAAGATTGAAAAGCTTAGTGAAGATATAGGAGAAAATAAATTATTAATAGAGAAAACTCAGTTTAATAATAAAATAGTGTTTGATAACATTAGTTTTAGTTATGATAAAGAAAGAAAAGTGTTAAATAGTATCAATCTATGTCTTAAAAAGGGCAAAAAATACGCAATAGTAGGGGCTAGTGGTGGAGGAAAATCTACTATATTAAAATTATTATTGAAGTACTATGAAAACTACAGTGGAAATATATTAGTAGATGGAATAGAACTAGAAAATATAAGCAGTGAAAATCTTTATAAATTGGAAGGAATAATTCAACAAAATGTATTCATCTTTGATGCTAGCCTCAAAGATAATATAACACTATTTGGAAGTTATAGTGATAGTGAAATAAATAGAGCTGTTGAGATATCAGGATTAAATTCATTATTGCTTAGATTAAAAGATGGATTTAATAGTGAGCTTGGAGAGAATGGTAACCTGTTATCTAGTGGTGAAAAACAGAGAATATCAATTGCAAGAGCAGTTATTAAAAATACACCAATAATGTTATTAGATGAAGCTACTTCTTCCTTAGACAATAAAACGGCTTATGATATAGAAAAAACTCTTGTAGCTATGAAAGATATAACTTCAGTTGTTGTAACTCATAGGCTTTGGGGAAACATATTAAAAGAATATGATGAAATAATAGTGATAAAAAATGGAGAAATAGTTGAACAGGGAAATTTCTATGAACTACTACAATTAAAAAGATACTTTTACGGACTTTATTATATATCCCAAGGTGAATATGAAGAAAAAGAAATTATATAAAAGAAGCCAGAAATAAATTTAGTCACGGATTTTTCTCATATATTTATGATAAAATAATATTAGCATATTTTGATGAATTATATAAATAATTTGGAAAAAGAAATTATAAGTATATAGGTGATTAAATGAATAAAACAGTGAAATTAGCAGGAATAATACATGAAAGTTTAACTAATGGACCAGGTATGAGACGAGTTTTATTTGCTCAAGGATGTATGCATAATTGTAAAGGATGTTTTAATACTCATACTCATAGCTTTAATGATGGTCAAGCTTTTAATATTGATAATATTATTAATGATATAAAGAAAAATCCATTAATTAAAGGAGTTACCTTTAGTGGAGGAGATCCTGTAGAACAAGCAGAGGCTTTTTCACAAATAGCTAAGGAAGTTAAGAAATTAAATAAAGATATATGGTGTTATACAGGATATACCTTTGAAGAAATTTTAAAAAATAGTGATAAAAAAGTAGGATTGAAAGAATTAATTGAAAATATTGATGTCCTTGTAGATGGAAAATTTGATATTAGTAAAAAGAATGATAATTTAAAGTATAGAGGATCATCAAATCAAAGAATAGTGGATGTAAAAAGAAGCTTATCAAAAGGAGAAGCTGTTATATTAGAAGGATACTAAAAGTTATATATTTAGTTTAAGAGTTGTAATTGTTAATTATAGATTTAGGTATATTCGTTTATTCCTAATGTACTTATGCAAAGGTCATATGGGAATAAAGATAATCAAAACCTAAAAATATGTTAGATGATTGTAATAGTAGCATGTCATTTTACATAATATATAGATATAATTTAGCTTTACAAAATGTGCATCTATAATATACAATTTTTAGTAAGAAATAAAATTAAGGTATCATAAATGATAGAGGTGAATTAATTTGGAGAATCTAAAAGATATTAGATGGAGGCAACGATTTGAAAACTTTGAAAAATCATATAAGCTTATCGAAAAATACTCTAAAGAAGAAATAAAAACAGAGTTAGAGAAAGCTGGTATGATTCAATTTTTCGAGATGACATTTGAACTAGCTTGGAAGGTATTAAAAGATTATTTAGAGTCTGAGGAGTTTATGGTAAAGAGTCCTAGAGAAACGATAAAGCAAGCATTCCAAATAGGATTAATAGATAATGGTCATATATGGATTGATGCCCTTTCAAATAGAAATTTAACAACTCATACTTATGACGAAGTTTTAGCAGATAATATGGTAAAAGAAATTAAAGAATTATATTTCCCAGAGTTAAAAAAAATGTATGACAAACTATCACAGGAGTTGTAAGTATGTTTGGTTTATTAGATAGAGATATTAAATATATTTTACAAGCTATAAGCAAGCTTAAGGAAATTGAAAGAGTCGTTATATTTGGAAGTAGAGCTATGGGAAATTATAAGAAAGGCTCAGATGTAGATATGGTTGTTATAGGAAATAATATTACTAAAGATACAATACTTCAATTAGATGAATATCTTAATGAAATATATCCATTGCCCTATTTTTTTGATATCATAAATTATAGTGAAATATCCAATAAAAAATTAAAAGAACATATAGACAAAGTTGGTAAAGAAATATATGTAAGAAAATAAGAGTATAAAAGACTACTTAATTATAATTAGGTAGTCTTAATAATTTTTTTACATAGATTTCTTATATTCTTTTTTCTAGAAAGTCTATTGCAACCTCTTCATCTGTAAAATATAGTGTTCTATCTTTAATTTTCATAGAACTTTCATGACCACGGCCAGCAATTAGAACAATATCATTCTTTTTAGCAATTGAAAGTGCCTTTTTAATTGCAGCAGGTCTATGTATCTCTATAGAATAATTATTAGAAGATATACCACTTTTGATATCGTTTATAATCTCTTCTGGATCTTCATTTTTAGGGTTGTCTGTAGTAATTATAACGTGATCACTTAAATTAGTAGCAATTTGTCCCATAATAGGACGTTTATTTTTATCACCATTACCTACACAACCAAATACAGTTATTATTTTTCCATCGGTATAAGATTTTACTGTATTTAATATTTTTTCTATAGCATCAGGAGAATGGGCAAAATCTATTATTATCTTGTAATCAATAGGATATTCCTCACATACATATTGAAATCTACCCTCAATTATAGGAAGATTTTCAAGAGAGAATTTTATTAAATCCAAACTTACACCTTCTAAAATTCCTACCATAGAAGCAGCTAAAGCATTATGAATATTATATAATCCTGCTATTTTTAAATTAATAGGTAAAGAATTTTCTTTATAATTAAGATAAAATGAGGAACCTTCTAAGGAAGAATATAGTATTTTAGCGCTTATTGAAGCGTTATTTTTAAATGAGTAAGTGTAACGATTTTTAAATTCAATTAAAAGTGATCTTCCATACTCATTATCTATATTTATAACTGAATTCTTAGAATTTATAAATAGAATTTTTTTAGAGTGATAGTAGTTATAAAAATTTCCATGAAAATCTAAATGATCATGAGTTATATTAGTAAATACTCCATGTTCAAAAGTGATTCCGTATGTTCTCTTTAAAGCTAAGGAATGAGATGAGATTTCCATAATGCAGTGAGTAATATTATTGTCTACCATTTCTCTTAAAAGTTTATGAAGTTCTAAAGATTCAGGTGTTGTTTTATCTGTTTCAATTTTTTTATCACCTATATAGTTACATATAGTACCTATTAATGCTGTTTTAAATCCCGCATTTTTTAAAATATTTCTTATCATATAACTAGTAGTAGTTTTTCCGTTGGTGCCTGTTATTCCTATTATTTTAATATTATTTTTAGGATTACCATAGTAATTAGATGACATAATAGCAAGAGCCTCTCTTGTATCATCTACTTTAATTATCGTAATATGAGGGGCAACTTTAATATCTCTATTGGTTATTATAACAGTTGCTCCTTTTAGTACAGCATCATCTACATATTTATTACCATCATCTAATGTTCCATTTATACATATAAATACGTCATTAGAAGTTATCTTTCTAGAGTCATATTTTAGTTCATTTATAGATATATCTAAAGCTCCTTGAACTAGTAAGTATTCTATTCCTATCAAGATATCCTTTAATATCATACTCTCACCTTCTTTTATTTACATATTATTATGTGCAATTATATATATCATGTAAATTTATTTATGAAAACGTGATTTTAATAAAATAGCTTATCTTCAATAAATTATAATAAATAATAAAATTAAAGAAGTTAAAAAATTATAACATTATTATATGTTTTTAAGAATTATATTATTTCTACAATTATTAGTTATTATATAATGTTTTATAGATATACTCATGTTAATTTAATCATATATCAGAATAAATGCTATTTTTAAGTATTTTAATTAGTGTTATTAAATGCACAATGTTTAGCTCATAATTGTGAGCTAAGCACTGTGCATTATTTTAAGTTATGAATTGTATAGTGGAATTACTATATTATAGTTATAATTTTATGTTGTAAGTATTAATACTTTATTCTTATCTTCATCCAATATGTCTTCAATTATTATAGAATTACTATTAATTCTCTCTCCACTTTTCATGTGAGTTAAGAAGGTTTCAACTCCATCTAGCGGAAAAGTCAGACGAGGAGTTTTGTAATGCATAGGGATAGTTATCTTACTTTGAATTGAGTTTGCGATGTTAGCAGCTTCACTACCACTTATGGTATAGTTTCCACCTACAGGAATGAGAAGTATATCTACATCACCAATCATATCTAAATCTTCAGACGTTAATAAATGACCTAAATCTCCTAAATGACAAATTTTATATCCATCCATTTCAATTATAAAAATTATATTTTCTCCACGTTTTGCTCCTTTAACTTCATCATGGAAAGATGGTATTCCTCTAATAGGGATATCACATTCATTAAAAAAACCTACTTTATCTACGATTTTAGCTTCATTGCCGATTATTTTAATATAATTATGATCAAAGTGATTATGACTTATGGTAATTACATCAACTCTACCCTTAAAAACAGTGTATCCTACAGTTTCATCGAAAGGGTCTGTAAGAAGCTTTCTACCATCACTATCCTCAAGTAAAAAAGAAGCGTGACCAAGCCAAGTTAATTTCATTTTCATCTCTCCTTATAAATTATTTATTTTACATTTCTTTGTTAAATTTATCTTAATTATAGTATAGGATACAAGTAATTGGAATTATTATAAATATTTAGGTAAAAGATTTTTAAGTTTATAAATAATAAATTTTCCTTATATTAATCTATATTTCATTTAATTATTAGCATTATTTTAAATAATATACTTTAAAAAATCCTTCCTATTACATCCTAATAAACGTAATATATAGAAATAATAGATAGAGTTTAATTTTCTTTCTTAAATATCTTGAATATTTAAGAGAAAAAAGGATAGAAATAAATTGACAATAAAAATTTACTGTACTATAATTGATATAAAATTAATTTTGAAAATCTTAAAAGGCTAAGATTAGGAAAAGTACTTTAACAAGTAACTTACAGAGAGTGAGGAGTAGGTGAAACCTCATAGTGATGGTTAAGGGAAAATCACCTAGGAGCTGAAGGCTGAATTTTAGTAAGTTTGTCCGTATTTCTGCGTTAAAGAATAGAACATGTTAGTGTTTGAATTTATGATATTACCATAGGTGGTATAGCGAAGTTCACTTCGTCCTATTTAGGACGGAGTTTTTTATTTTTTAAATATATTTCATTATAGTAAGTATATATTGTGTTAATGATAATAATGAGGATTAATCTTATTATCATTAGTATAGATTACAATAAAATATAGATTAAATATTAGGAAGGAGATTTACTATGTATAAGAAAATTGATTCTTCAAAGAGTTTTATGGATATTGAATTAGATGTATTAAAACTTTGGGAAGAAAAAAACGTAATTCAAAAGAATTTTGATTCAAATGAAGATGGTGAATATTTTACATTTTATGATGGTCCACCAACAGCAAATGGTAAACCTCATATAGGACACGTTATAACAAGAGTAATGAAAGACATAATTCCAAGATATAAAGTAATGAAAGGTTATAAGGTTTTAAGAAAAGCAGGATGGGATACCCATGGTCTTCCTGTAGAACTTGAAATAGAAAAGAAACTTGGAATTTCAGGTAAACCAGAAATAGAAAAGTATGGTGTAGAAGAATTTGTTAAGCAATGTAAGGAAAGTGTATTTACATATGTTGAAATGTGGAGACAAATGTCTGAAAGATTAGCTTATTGGGTAGATATGGATGATCCATATGTAACTTTCCACAATGATTACATTGAATCAGTTTGGTGGGCATTAAAACAAATGTGGGATAAAGACTTAATTTATAAAGGTCATAAGATAATGCCATACTGTCCAAGATGTGGAACTACACTTTCATCTCATGAAGTTGCACAAGGATATAAAGATGTTAAAGATAGCTCTGTATATGTTAAATTTAAACTAAAAGACGAAAATAAATATGTGCTAGTTTGGACAACAACTCCTTGGACATTACCAAGTAACGTAGCATTAGCAGTAAATAAAAAATATGATTATGTAGAAGTACTTCATAATGAAGAAAATATAATACTTTCAAGAGCGCTTTTAAATAAACTTGAGGGAGAATATGAAGTTGTTGCAGAATTCAAAGGAGAAGCTTTACTTGGAAAAGAATATGAGCAAATGTTTAAATTTGAAACTCCAGAGGAAAAAGCATTCTATATAGTTCATGCAGACTATGTAACATTAACAGATGGTACAGGTATAGTTCATACAGCACCTGCATATGGAGATGAGGATAGCCAAACAGGTAAGCGTTATAATCTTCCAATGATAAACTTAGTTGATGCAGAAGGAAAATTTGTTGAAAAGGTAACTCCATGGGCTGGTATGTTTGTTAAAAAAGCAGATGAGAAGATCGTTGCTTACTTAAAGGAGAACAATATTCTTTATAAAGGAGAAAAATTCCTACATTCATATCCACATTGTTGGAGATGTGATACACCACTTCTTTACTATCCAAGAGAGAGTTGGTTTGTAAGAATGTCTTCTGTTAGAGACCAATTATTAGAGAATAATAATAAAATCAATTGGATGCCAGATAACGTAAAAACAGGAAGAATGGGAAAATTCTTAGAGAATGTTATTGACTGGGGTATTTCAAGAAATAGATACTGGGGAACTCCACTTCCAATTTGGGAATGTGAATGTGGTCACAGAGAAATGATAGGAAGTGTTAGTGAACTTCATGAAAAAGGAATAAATGTACCAGAAGGAATAGAGCTTCATAAGCCATATATAGATAATGTACATTTAAAGTGTCCAAAATGTGCTAAAGAAATGACTAGAGTAGAAGAAGTTATTGACTGTTGGTTTGATTCAGGTTCAATGCCGTTTGCTCAATATCACTATCCATTTGAAAATAAACAAATATTTGAGTCTAATTTCCCAGCGCAATTTATATCAGAGGCAGTTGACCAAACAAGAGGATGGTTCTATACATTACTTGCTATATCAACAACTGTTTTCGAGAGAAATCCATTTGAAAATTGTATAGTACTTGGACACGTTTTAGATAAAGATGGACTAAAAATGTCTAAACATAAAGGAAATGTATTAAGTCCGTTTACTGTATTAGAAAATCAAGGAGCAGACGCATTAAGATGGTATTTCTATACAGCTAGTGCACCATGGTTACCTTCAAGATTTTATGAAGAAGCAGTTATAGAAGCTCAAAGGAAATTTATAGGAACATTATGGAATGTTTATTCTTTCTATGTTCTATATGCAGAATTAGATAAATTTGATCCAACTAAGTATGAAGATTTTGTATCAGAAAACGTAATGGATAAGTGGATGATGTCTAAACTTAATACTTTAGTTAAAAACATAGATGAGCATTTAGAAAATTATAGAATTACTCAAGGTGCTAAAGAACTTGAAGATTTTGTAGATCAGCTTTCTAACTGGTATGTAAGAAGAAATAGAGCAAGATATTGGGTTGAAGAGTTAACAGAGGATAAGATAGGAGCATATATGACTTTATATAGAGTATTAACAACTTTAGCTAAAGTAGCGTCTCCATTTATACCATTTGTTACAGAAGAATTATATCAAAATTTAGTAGTTAGCTTTGATAAAAATGCTGAAGAAAGTGTTCACTTATGTAAATGGCCTGAGTACAGAGAAGATTTAGTAGATGAGTCATTAGAAATGGAAATGGATAAAGCATATAAAATAGTTAAGCTTGGAAGAAGTGCGAGAAATGGTGCTAATATTAAAAACAGACAGCCATTATCTAAGATGCTTGTTTCAATAGGAACACTTCCAGAATATTATGGGGACATAGTTAAAGATGAACTTAATATAAAAGAAGTTGAACTTGGTGCTGACATTTCAAAATATGTTAACTTTGAAATAAAGCCAAACTTACCTATACTCGGAAAAGCTTACGGTAAATTAATACCTGGCATAAGAAAAGCTATTGGTTCAATGAATCAAATGGAGCTTGCACAAGCTATAAACAACGGTAAAACTGTTAATATTAATGTAGATGGAACAGAGATAGAGTTAACATCTGAAAATCTACTTGTAACAATGCAAGGTTTAGAAGGATATGCCTTTGCAGGTGAAGGAGATATAGGAGTTGTACTTGATACTAATATTACAGATGAACTTAGAGAAGAAGGTCATGTAAGAGAAATACTAAGTAAAATTCAAAATATGAGAAAAGAAAGTGGCTTTGAGGTTGCAGATAAGATTAACATATATGTATCTGGAAATGAAATGCTTGAAAATATCATTAGAAAATTTGAAGAGCAAATTGCTAAGGATACATTAGCTGTTGAGATAGTTTATAATGCAGACTCTAATTATCAAGAAGTTAAAATAAACGGAGAAAATTTAAAACTTGCTGTAGAAAAATTAGCTTAAGAGATTAGAATAAGTTATTTCATTTAATACACTTAAAACCTTATTAATCAAATTTGAATTTGGTTAATAAGGTTTTTTATATATCAATATAAATTATAAAATAATGAAAAATTGATAATTATAGCTAAGACTAGCCCCTTTAATTTAAGTAACAACTGTAGTACTAGTTTCAATATAGAAATTTACTATATAGCTTCAAAAAGAAATCAATTTAAAACTTCTCCTATAAAGAGAAGTATCTATAATTCTCTATTGTATAAGGTATGCTAGCAGTAAATTTATATATTACAAAAGTGTAAGTACTATGAATATAAATGTAAGATAAAAAAATTGTTAAAAAATTAAGAGTGATGTAAAATTAATGGATAGACGATGAATTTGAATTTTTAGGAGATGACTAAGATATGCAAGACCCAATAAAATTTATAGCAATACTATTTATAGCTAACATACCATTATTTGTATTCATATATTTTAGTTTCTTTTCAAAGAAGAATAGAAGAAAAGGAAAACACAGGAATAAGACCCAAGGACATTTGTTATTCTTAATATTTACATACATAATTATATTAGCTATAGAGTTTATAGCAGTATATAGACTATTACAGGTAATAAAATAAACAAATTTTTTAAATAGTATATATAAAATATATCCAATTGATTTTTAAGAAAAGTGACTAATCACTTTTCTTTTTTGTTAGGTATATGAAAGAAAATAACGAACCGAAGATTGGTGGTATATTTTATCTTATATAAGGAGACAGGTTCACTGATAGTAGTCTCTATCAGCGAATTCTGTGAAGGCACTATAAGCAAAATAGAAGAACTATACTAGTCCTTTATTTTTTTAAAAATGTGTCTCAGTTGAAAACGTAATATTATATCCATTCATACCGAAAACTATAGAAAAAAAGCAAAGTTCTTACGATTATAAGAAATATAGGGCAGTTTTATTAGAATTTGATTAAAATTTAATAAATGATGAAACTTTTTATATTTAAAAAACGTCTATATTATAGGAAAGAAAAATTACAAGTTTAAATTTATATTAATTTAAATGTAATTCATTTGTAACCAAATAAATTGTCCAATATATTATAATTAAGTTAAAGATTGGGTATATGAGATGGTAATATGTCAGAACTATTAATTATTTCTACAATAGTAATTTCAGTTTTAGCCTATACATTTTCAACAGTCTATTTTAAAGAAAAAGAAATTGAAAGATTAAGCTAATAGTTAACATAGAATACATTTTATTAGGAAAAACTATTGTAAATTATGTTTCTATAACTTACTATAAATAGTAAAGCTTAATTTATAATAGGAGTGATTAACGTGGCGGCTTCAATAAAAGATGTAGCTAAAGAGGCGGGAGTTTCAATAGCAACTGTTTCTAGAGTTTTAAATGGAATAAATGTTGTAAATGAAGATACGAAAAGAAAAGTATTAGATGCAATAGACAAACTAGGATATAGACCAAATATTTTAGCAAGAAGTTTAAAGACACATAGGTCAAGTACAATAGGAATAATAATTCCTGATATTGCAAATTCTCTTTACCCAGAAGTGGTTAGAGGTGCAGAGGATGTTGCAAATATTTATAACTATAACATAATGCTTTGCAATACAGATCTAGACCTAGAAAGAGAAAAAGAAAGCTTTAGGATGTTAAAAGAGAAGATGGTAGATGGAGTTGTTTATATAGGTAATGCTCTTGTAGATGAAGTTGAAGAGCTTATTAATGAACTTGAACTACCAATTGTATCTGTAGGTACAGGTGATAAGAAGGGTAAATACCCAAGTGTAGCTATAGATAATTATAAAGCTGCATATGATGCAACTAACTATTTAATTGATAAGGGAAATAAAAAAGTTGCTTTTATAGGATTCTTCCCATCAATGTATGGTGGAAATTACGAAAAACTTTTCAAAGGTTATAAAAGTGCAGTAGAAGAAAAACTTGAATTTGATGAATCTCTAGTTTATTTTTCCTCTTTAAATGCTCAAGAAGGATATAAAGGAATAAACACTATACTTGAGAATAATGAAGTAGATGCTGTATTTTGTGGAAGTGATGAAGTAGCAGTAGGGGTTATTAATGCATTGAGAGAGAAAAATATATCTGTACCTGATGATGTAGATGTTATGGGATTTAGTGATACGGATCTAGCTTCTATGTATTATCCAACCTTAACAACTATATCACAACCACTTTATGATATGGGATCAATAAGTATGAGATTACTTATAAAAATAATAAATAAGGAAGAAATAGATAAAAAATATTTTGTTCTACCTTATGAAATAATAGAGAGAAGCTCTTGTAAATAGGAGGGCTTTCTCTTAAAAGGTGTTTTCTATGAAAATTATTTTTAAATTATAAAATTTTTTAAGAAAATAAATGAAAGTCTTGCAGTAGACAATATAAGTTAACAGGATTTGTGCAACCAAATCCTGTTTTTGTTTAAAAAGAAATGAATTTAAAACTTCTCTTATAAAATAGAAGTATCCATAATTGTAAATTTTCCATTGTGAATTGTGAATTGAAAAACCCAAGGGTGTAGCTATATTTAGCTATACACTAATTTTTAAAGTAGTTTATCTATATAGATGCTAGTTATAACAATCCTGTGAAGCTCTAATTATCTCAGTATAAAAAATATCTTATTTATCATAATTAAAAATTTATAAAAATTTTATGATTAATTTAATTAAGTATATTTTTAAATAATTTGTTTATATAACATGTCAGTAAAAAATTATATAAGGGGAATGGTAATATGAAGTATTTAGTAAGTGCAGCTGGAGGAAATACTACAGCAATTCAACTTATTGAAAATTCACAAACTAGAGATTGGTATAACAGTAATGGCAATGAATTAGTGAGCAAGTATGAGAAGTTTCAAGTTGAACAGTCTGGTTTTCTTATTCTAAAGGATTCACATTTTGAAATGGCTGGAGGTGAGTTTTGTGGAAATGCTTCACGAGCTGCTGCAGTGATCTTTTCATTATTACAAGAAGAATCAATAGTTGATTTTACTGTTTCTGGGTTTAACGGTATTGTTCATTCAACTGTAAACAAATATTTCGATAATGAATATAATGTTGAAAGTATATTTAATGGAATGAATATACTTTCAAAAGAAGTTAAACTTTCTAATGGTACACAGGCATTTTTAGTTGATCTTGGTGGAATCGTTCATATTGTTATTGAGGGGGAATTACCTAGTAACTATAAAGATATTCATAAGGAAGTCACTAGTGAATTAGACCTTTTAAGAAAAAGTGCTGTAGGTGTAGTTTGGTATACAAAAAGAGAAAATAAACCAGTGAAAATTCATCCTATTATTTGGGTAAATGAAGTCAATACCTTTTATTATGAAACTTCCTGCGGATCTGGTTCCATTGCAGTTGCGGTTGTTACTGGGATAAATGAAATTGAACAAGTAACAGGGGAGTTAATATTAGCTAAAATTTCAAAAGAATTTGTATCGTTAAAAAGCAAGATAAAAGTACTTCATATTGAGTAAAATTGGCATCATTAAAGTTATTACATTTGAACTTGGGTTTTTGAGAAATAGAAAAATGGATAAGGAAAATTTTCTTATCCATTTTTCTATTTCGTAGAATTTGATTTTTTGTTGATATAATATAGAGTTTTTTTATATTATGATCTTTCTAAATTTAAAGCTTCAAATTCTGCAATTTTTTCATTTTCAATTACTGATTTTCTAGTAGCTTGGCTATTTTGCTTTGTGAAAGTTGTCTTTGTTGCTAGTGGTGGAAGAATTGTTCCAGCACCACCTATACATCCACCTTCACACATCATACCTTCTATGAAATTTCCTGGTAGTCGTCCAACTTTAGCTAATGACATAGCTTTCTTAATTTCCATAGGCCCACTAACTTTTACAGGTTTAAATTCTGTATTCACATTTTGACTATTAATATAATTCTCTATAGCGGCAGTTAATCCACCAGCAGCGGCAAAACCTCTACCATAAATTGAAGCACCATCTACATTTGAGTCCTCACATTTTTCAGGGTCCATATCAAATGCATCTAATAGTGCAGATAATTCTTCAAAAGTTAAAGCATAGTCTATAACATCTTTTATAGGTTCTCTTCTTATTTCTGACTTTTTAGCAGTACATGGTCCTATAAATACAATTTTAGCATCACTATCTAAAGATTTTATATATCTACCAGTGGCTATCATAGGTGAAACTGTTGTAGATATATGAGCTACCTCAGTAGGGAATTTTTTTTCAATATAACTAAAGAAGCCTGGGCAACAAGAGTTTGTCATATATTTATCACCATTCTCCATTTTATGAATAAATTCTTTACTTTCATGAGCAGTTACCACATCTGCTCCACAAGCAGCCTCATACATTTCTATAAATCCTATATTTTGAAGAGCAGTCCTTATCTGACCCATTGATACTTTAGGACCAAATTGCCCTGCAATTGCTGGAGCAACAATAGCATACATTTTTTCACCATGAGATATTCTTCTTGCTACAGGTTCAATTAGACTTTTATCGGAGATAGCGCCAAAAGGGCATGCAGTCATGCAAGCACCGCATTGAATGCAATCTTCATTTTTAATCATAGCTTGTCTATCTGTTGCTACAGAAAGTGCCCCGGTAGGACAAACTATTTTGCATGGTCTTAAGACCTCAGAAATAGCTTCATAAGGACATTGTTTTTTACAAAGACCACATTCTTTACAAAGCTCTTGATTTATATAAGCTTTTCCGCCTACTCGAACCATAGCTTTAGTAGGGCAGACCTCCATACATTTATGTGCAATACATCCTCTACAGGCTTCAGTTACAGTAAACTTGTTAATAGGGCATTTATCACAAGCCGCCTCTATAACATATATAATTTGATCATCATTTTTTATATCTACAAGATCATCAAGGCTTTCACCAGAAGGTAAATAACCTGCAGCTAATTTAGCTCTTTGTCCTACAATAGCTCTTTCTTTATAGATACAGCATCTATACTGAGGTTTATCTTTGTCTACTATACATTCATGAATTTTTCCTAGTTCTTCAAGTGTTAATTTGTCCTTTTTTGCTAAAATAGCAATACTTTTTAAAACATCATGTTTAACTTTTTTTAAATGCGTTTCAAAAATAAACATATACCTAATCCCCTTTAAATAATTTTATACCCATATAGTTTTAGTAATGAGGATTTTACCTCAAAATTTCTAGATATATTATAACATAAAGTCGTTAAAAAAATAACAAAATTTGAATGAAAAAAATCTGGAGTTGACGGAAAATTTTCATTTTTCTAAACGGCTCAGTTAAAACATAAAACAAGTGATAAAACTTGAAGGATAATATAATATAAGGTAAGAATAGAGGTAATTTATGACGAATTACTGTTATAAGTTTTTTTATAATTAAAAAAGTAGTACAATATTATAGATATGCTAGTTGTAAAACTAAGGTATGTATCAAGATAATTGTTACTTTTAATTTTAAAATTATAGATATTCAATTAACAATTTAAAATAATGTACAATTAACAATTGGCAATTTAGAAAACTTCTCAGTAAAAGCTGAGGGGTTCAGAACTAATTTGTTTTGAGGTAGCATAGTCACTTTTATTAAAAAATTCAACTACAATTGTCCATCTTCAATTCTCCATTGACTAAATTGTACATTAATTTTTAAGATAGTACTGTATATTGTAAAATCTTTTACAATATTATTCACATAAATTATAATGTAATTAAAGTTAGAAATTGTGAAAAAATAAATTCTAACTTATTTTATGTATACTAAGTTAGAAGATTCATTGACATTACAACTATCAATGGAAATTATGAGCTTGTACAGATAAAATATTTGTAGTATTTTTGAATAATTGTTTTAAAGAATTTATTATAAAAATTAAAGTAGTTTATATAGATTGAATACTAAAATTGGAGGGTTTAGATTTGAGCAGTAATAAAAAAGTAGAGCAGATATTTACTTATTTGCATAGTATTAAGAATATCAATGATAAGCGAATAAGAAATATAAATGAATATGAGGAAGTATTTTTTGAATCTCATATATTAGACATAGATGGCTGTAATGTTATCAACAGTGAAAGTAGAGATGAATGGCTAGAAATAAATAAAAATGCTAAGGATATATACAATAAATTTTCTAAAATATATTTAAAACTACAGAAAAATAGTGAAAATTTAGAAGTTATATATGCTCATGGATTATTAATTGGACAAGTTGAAGATGTTAAAATAATGCATCCTATTTTTACTACAAAAATGGATTTAAGTTTTAACGATAAAAATAGTGTGTTCTCATTAAAACCTTATAATAACTTAACTAATATAGAGCTCGATATTTTAAGTGGTTTTGAGTCTTTTCCATTACAAAAAATAATTGAAGCTACTTCACAAATAAAGCCTTTAGGGATAGATGCTAGAAATAAAGATGAAGTAACTGCAGCAATTGATAAAATTATAGATATTCTAGATATACAAAGCAACAGTAATGATTATAAAAAGCTAGATTCTTTATTAGATATGGAAGAAAATAGAGATATAATTTTCTATGATGAACCTGTTATTATTTTTAGAAAAGTGGATACAAGACTGTGGAATATGGAATTAAACTCTATGCTTGAAGAAATAAGAAAGGGTTATAAAATTCCTAAGACTATAGAAGCGTTAGTTAATAATGAAAAGCTTGAAGTAGATGAGATTACAGTAGAAAAGTGGAAAGAAATAGGTGAAGATTTATTATTTCCACTACCATATAATGAAGATCAAAAGGAAATAACAAAGAGATTATCAGAAAATTTTGGAGTAGTAGTACAAGGGCCTCCAGGTACAGGCAAAAGTCATACTATAGTAAATTTAATTTGTCATCTTCTAGCTCATGGTAAGAGGGTATTAGTTACAAGTCAAACAGATAGAGCACTTAGAGTATTAAACAATAAGATACCTGAAGAAATTCGTTCTCTTTGTATGAGTATACTAGGTGATGATGCAAAGGCTATGGAGGACTTAGATGATGCAGTACGAAAAATTACTGAAAAATTATCTTTGGATACTACTGAACTTAAAAAACAATTTAAATTCTTAAAGTTTAAATTAAAACAGTGTAAGGATAATCAAGATATACTTCATGAAAGCTTAAGAAATATAGAGTATAGTGAAAATCATAATGTTACTTATAATGATGAAAATTATAGTCTAATGGATATGGCAAAGTACATAAGAGAAAATAATAAAGAACTAGGTTATATAGATGATAGTCTTTCTATAAAGGACAAATCACCTTTAACTAATGAGGAATTTGAAGAATTTTTAAATCTATTAGAGATATATTCTTTAATAGAGGTAGAGATTTATGAAAATACTAAAGAATACACAGATAAACTTCCTGAATTAATAGAATTAGTAGAAAAAATAGATAAATATAGGGAACTTTTAAGTGATATTTATATTCATAGAAAAGTTGTAAGTCAGTGGAGTGATAAGGAGATTACTAGTTATTCTAATAATCATTTATTAAATCTATTAGATGAAGCATATAAAAATATAGAAGAAATTGAAAATACCTATGTTTATACTATAATGAAAAATTATTATTGTAGTAAAGTGAAAGGCGATGTATGGACAGAATTTATAGAGCACTGTGGGAATACTTTAAAAGAAATTTCAAGATTAAAAAGTGAGCTTAATAAGCATAAAATCCAACTTCCTGAAAATGTTGATATGAATAATTTTAAAAAGGATTTTGAAATAGTGGACAAGGTACTTAGAGAAAAAGGTAAGATAGGTACTATTTTCAAATTACTTCATGGAAATGTTAAATATATATTAGAGAGTGTAAAGATTGATTACGAACCTATATCTACATTGGAACATGCTGAGGTTATAAATAGTTATATGAAGCTATACAAATTAGAGCGTGATCTTAAAAATTATTACAATAATACTATGAAAGAGTATGGAGGAAGACTAGTGACTCCTGCTGATGTGAATTTTAGTAATATTATAGAAGATGCTATAGAAAAGATAACTATGGTAATTGAATGGGAAAATAATTATAAAGATAAAATTTTAGGGCTACTTAAGGCTAAGCATTTTAATAGAGAAATAAATTTCTATGAAAAGGAGAGTTATAGCTATATTAAGGAATCTCTTCTTAGCTTAAAGGCAATTAAAGAATTTGAGGATTTAGCAGAGTATTTAGACGATAATGTTAAAACATTAAGAAAATATGATTGTTTCGAGGAACTTGCAGATAAAATAGAAGAGAATAATAGTAGCTTTGTTTTAAAATATTATGAGCGCTTAAATTATTTAAATAAAAGTTCTCAAGATATAGAGAGGCTAATCAAATTTAGAAGCATGCTTATGGATAGTTGTCCTAAATTTACAAAATACATTTTAGTTCATCAAAGAGAGACTCTAAAACTAAATTTCAAAAACTTTGAAGGAGCTTTTAAATATAAAGTATGGAATGATTATATAACTACAGAGCTTGATGCTGATATTAAAAGCTTAGAAAGAGCGCTTTATGAAGAAAAGGCAATTGAAGATAAGCTAGTTAAAGAAATAGTTTGTAAGCAAAGTTGGTATAATCAAATATTGAGAACTACAGAGTTACAGAAGAGAAGTTTGTTTACTTGGATGGAAGCTATAAAAAGAATAGGTAAGGGGACTGGCACTCAAGCAGTTAAATATAGAAAAATTGCTCAAAGAGAAATGGAGAATTGTAAAGATGTTATTCCTGTATGGATAATGCCTATAAATAGAGTTATTGAGAATTTAAAGATAAATGAAAATTTATTTGATGTTATAATAGTAGATGAAAGTAGTCAAAGCGATATTACTGCATTAACTGCATTGATGAGAGCAGAAAGGGCAGTAATAGTTGGTGATGAGAAACAGATAAGTCCAGAAGCAATAGGCAAGGACAGCTCAATGGTAGAAAAGTTAATTGAAACTCATCTTAAAGGAATTCCACATGCAGAGTGGTTTGATTTAAAAACAAGTCTATATAATACAGCATTAAGAATTTTTCCTAACAGACTAATTTTAAAGGAGCATTTTAGAAGTGTTGATGAAATCATAGGATTTAGTAATAAACTATGCTATTCTAATGAAATTGTACCTCTAAGATGTGGTAAAAACGATAATCCATTAGACAATCCCATAGTTACTATTAAAGTAGAAGAAGCTTTTAGAGATGAAAATAAGGCTATAAATATAAAAGAAGCCTATGCTGTAGTAGATAAGATTATTGAATGTTGTAATGATTCTAAATATGAAAATATGACTATGGGAGTAGTATCTCTTTTAGGAGATGCACAGGCAGAGTTCATTGAAAACCTTATAATTGAGAAACTAGGTATTGAAGAAATAGTTAAGAGGAGAATAGTTTGTGGAGATGCTTATTCATTCCAAGGAGATGAAAGAGATGTAATGTTCTTATCTTTTGTTATAGCAGATAATGTAAAATATGGAGTGCTTTCCAAGGATTCAGATATAAGAAGATTTAATGTTGCGGCAAGTAGGGCGAGAAATCAAATGTGGTTATTTCACTCTGTAGATCTTGAGGACTTAAATCCTAAAGGAGTAAGACATAATTTATTAGAATATGCTATGGAGTATGAAAAATGTACTACTAAAAGAGAAGAAACTGAAAAGTATATTCTTACAGCCTTCGAAGAAGATGTGTTAAAAGAGCTTAAGAATCTTAATATAGAAGTAACTCCTAAAGTTAAAGTAGGTAAATACGAAATAGACTTTGTAATAAAGGCTAAACATAAAATTGCTATTGAATGTTTAGGTTCGAAAAGGGAAGAAAAATATTCATGGAAAGAATCTTTTGAACGTCAACATACTCTAGAAAGAGTAGGATGGAGATTTTATAAGATTAGAAGTAGTGAGTTTTACTTAAATCCCAAAGAAACTATAAAAAGACTATATGACTCTATAAATTAACATAAAAAATGCTAATAATTAATATGAATTATTAGCATTTTTTATATGCTTTAACTTTTTATTAAGTTTAAAATGTATTTTAAATATATTGTATTTAACAGTTATAATTATGGAATATGCATTATGAATTGATTATTGTTAGAGGGGAATAATATTATATACATATAAACTACCTTAAAACTTAATGTATATCTCTATAGCATTTTAATTCACAATTCACAATGCAAAATGCATAATTAAGGTGGAAATTATTTTTGATAAAAATAATTTCTTTAATGGATTTTTTAACTAGCAATACAATTGCTAGTGTTTTATTATAGGGATGAACAGTGTTCGTCAATTCTCAATTGCATAAATATAAGCTAAAACAATTTGTTAACACAATTTTATGAGTGTATAGGTTAAATTTAGGAGTGGTACATCTATATAGTATATATTTAGTTTTTTCGGATTACTTTAAAAGTAAGATGAATATTTGAATTTAAAAGAATATAACTGAAAAATGCTTAAAAAGTTTATTTTAAAAAGGTTGAATCATTAAAAGCAATAATTAATATTGCGAAAGGATAACTAAAAGGATTAGAATAAATCATATATAGATGTAATATTTAAAATTTTAATGTAAATATAATGAAGAAAAATGGGTAATAAAGTACTTACTTTTCTTTAATTTAGAAATAAAGGAGCTTCAAGATATGAATAATAGGGAAGACATATTATGGTTAATGTTTAAGAATAGTGATGGAGAAAAGATTAAAGTTGGAGAACTTGTAAAGAAAGAATCTAAATTCTACTTTAAATATGATGTTGAAGGTGTAAAAAAAGCAATAGATTATGGATTTACACCACTTCCAAGCCTACCTAGAATAAATTCAGAGTATTTTAGAGAAGAAATGTTTAGAACTTTTGCTGATAGGGTAGAAGCAAGATTATTAAACGATGAAGAAATTTTTGATTTAATAAAAAGTACAGGTGCAAAGCTTGATGAGGATGAGTTAGAGTTTTTTAATCCTGAAATAAAAGAAGAAGTTGAAGAAGCTGAAAAGAAAGTAGAATAGTTAAAATAATATTTTGTGGAAAATATGAAATATTTTGGCGTTTTTTCATATACTGGTATAAGAAACATGTACTTCAATGCGTACATGTTTCTTTTCTCTATAGCAATTGATGCTTTTATTTTAAATAAGATATGTTTAAAAAGTAATTGAACAGTATACTAAAATATTTTATGTAAATATTACAGTTGTAGATATTGTTCGGCAGAGCTATATCAATAAAGTCTGAATTATTGCATGAAACAAAATATTCATTATACTTTTGATTAGTTATTTTGAACATCTATATAGTAAATAAAGTTTAGTAACAGTTTTTAAATATAGCTTTTTATTAATTAAAATTAGGAGGAAATATGCTATATAAAGAAAAGTATAATTTATGGTTGAATTCTAATTCAATAGATGAAAAAACAAAGCTTGAGCTTAAAGGTATTGATGAAAATGAAATAAAGGATAGATTTTACAAGGATTTAAATTTTGGTACTGGAGGATTAAGGGGAATTATAGGGGCAGGTACTAATAGATTAAATATTTATACTATAGGCAAGGTAACAGAAGGTTTAAGCAATTATCTAACAAAAAAATATAAAGAAAATATTTCGGTAGCTATAGCATACGATTCAAGGCATATGTCTTATGAATTCTCAGAATTTGCAGCTAGAGTTTTTTGTGGAAATAATATAAAGGTATATATATTTGATACTTTAACTTCAACACCTATTCTTTCTTATGCCGTTAGGGAATTAAATTGTAAAGCTGGTATAGTTATCACTGCTTCTCACAATCCTAAAGAATATAACGGTTATAAAGTTTATAATGAAAGTGGAGTTCAAATAACTGATAAAGCAGCAGAAGAAATTCTATACCATATTAGTTTAATTAAAGATTTCGATGATATAAAAAAGATTTCAAAGAATGAGGCTTTAAACAAAGGGCTATTAAATTACATTGGAGAAGATATATATTCTTCTTATTTACAAAAGGTTAAAAATGTAACTATAAGAAAGCAATTAATAAAAGAAAATAGTAAAGAATTAAATATTATTTATACTCCTTTGCATGGTTCAGGAAATGTTCCTATTAGAAGATTGCTTAAGGAACTAGGTTATAAAAATACTTTTGTAGTTAAAGATCAGGAAAAACCTAATGGAGATTTTCCAACGGCACCTTATCCTAATCCAGAGAATCCTAAGGTTTTTAATATAGCCTTAGAAATGGCTAAAGATATTAATCCTGATGTTATATTAGGGACAGACCCTGATTGTGACAGAATAGGGGTAATGACAAAATGTAGCACAGGAGAATATAAACTATTAACAGGAAATGAATTAGGAACACTTTTAAGTCATTATATTTTAACTTCATTAAGAGAAATAAAAGAGATTCCTTCTAATGGGGTAATAATTAAAACCATTGTAACTACAGACATGGTTAAACCTATTGGTAAAGAGTTTGGAGTAGAAATTTTAGAAGTTCTTACAGGCTTTAAGTATATAGGCGAGCTTATTGAGGAATTAGAGAGCAAAAAATTTATTTTTGGATTTGAAGAAAGTTATGGATATTTATGTGGAGATTTTGTAAGAGATAAAGATGGAATAATTGGTGCAATGCTTGTATGTGAGATGGCACTTTATTATAAAACTAAAGGTATATCATTATATGAGGTTTTAACAAAGCTTTATGAAGAATATGGATATTATAAAGAAGAATTAATATCTTTAGAGTTTAATGGAATTGAAGGAGTAAATAAAATTAATAATATAATGAATTCTTTCAGAAAAGATATAACTCGCATAAGTAAATACAATGTAAAAGAAATTGAAGACTATAAATTAGGATTTGCTAAGACTTTAGAGAATAATAATATAAAAAATATAAGTTTACCAAAATCAAATGTCATTAAGTTTATATTGGAAGATGACTCTTGGATTGTTATAAGACCTTCTGGTACAGAACCTAAGATAAAGATTTATATATCAGCCAGAGGGAATTCTCTTAAATCTTGTGAAGAAAAATTAAATAATTTAAAACAATATGTAATGAATAAGTTAGAGTGAATAGTTAAAAATAAATTTTATACTTTAGAAATTAAAAAATATTTTATCATTTAAAAATATTTTTTGATTCTATATAATATAAAAAACGTGAGTTTGAAAGCTCACGTTTTTTATATTAGGTAAATTTATGAAATGAAATTCTTATTCTTAATACTTTGAATAGTATTCATAATCATTATGTATATAGTTTACATCTTTACTATCAATAGATAGATCTTCGTGAAATTCATGTAAATATACATTGGTATTAAAATCATAAGTACAATGATCTTCTACAGGTAAATAATCATAAGTCAAATCTTTTGCTATATCTTTTTTTTCATAAGATGATTCAATGTCATAGGAGATATTATGAAGACCATTATGGCTTTCAAACTCCAGTGGATAAACTAGAGGAATGGATTTTTTCTTCACGAGAAAACCTCCTTAATATGCTTTATAACTATATATTGCTCAAAATATAAAGAATTTATGTATAAAGCTTAAAATTTTGTAGAAAAGGGTTTAAAGAACAAAAGTAGAATATAGGTATAAAAGTTATAGAATAATTATGTTTAAACTAAGCCTTATAGTTTAGTTTATTTTTTAATATTATAAAATTAAAGTCCCCATTATTTTTTATAATGGATTTTACTAGATAGGATTTAGGAGTTTAATTATGAGTAAGAATAATTTATTTAAGAAGTTTTTATCTTTTTCTATTGGAAGCTGGATAGCTATTATAATAGGATTTATTCAAGCACCGCTTGTTACGAGGCTTATAGGTCCTTACGATTTGGGCGGTTTTGAAATATTCGGAATGTATACAAGTGTTGCTATGGCATGTATTATTTGTGGTACTGATAGTGCTTTTATTAGATTTTTTTATGATGAAGATGAAAAGTATAGAAAAAATTTGCTTTTTAATTGTTTAAAAATACCTTTTATAGCTAATCTTTTTTCTATATTATTTTTGATTATATTCGGAAATGCTATTAGTTCATATTTATTTGAAGGTAATAAAAGAATAATTATACTATTAGGACTGCATACTACTTTCTTAATACTTAATAGGTTTTCTACAACGATAATTAGAATGAAACAAAAAGGAAAAACTTTTTCTGCATTAGTAGTAGCACAAAAAATTTCAAATTTAATTTTTATAATAGTTTATAGCATTAGCTATGGTAGTGATTTTATGACTTTAGCATATGCCTCCTTTTTCTCAAATCTAGTAGTTACACTTATTGCTATATTAGTAGAATTAGATATATGGAATCCTTTCACTTTAAAAAAGTACCAGAATGGCAAAACTCAAAAAGAAATTTTAAGTTATGGATTTCCATTAGCATTTACAACGTTAATATCTATCTTATTTCAATTAACAGATAAGGGGACTATAGAATATTTTTGTGGAAGAACAGAAGTTGGAATCTATGGTTCAGCAGGTTTTGTCATAGTGTTAATTGATATAGTTAAAAACTCTTTTTCAACCTTTTGGACACCTGTTGCTTTTGAAAAATATAAGAAGGAGCCGGAAAATGTAAGATTTTTTGAGGATGTAAATCAAATTATAACAATAGTTATGTTTTTAGGAGGAATACTCTTAATACTTTTTAGAGATGTAATAATATTTATTCTTGGTCCAGAGTATAGAACAGCTAGATTTATTATTCCATTTTTAACACTTATGCCAATAATGTATACCATATCTGAAACTACTGTTATAGGAATTAATTTTCTTAAAAATCCTAAGGCTCATATTCATATTTCAGTAGTGTGCTGTATATTAAATTTAATAGGAAACATTATATTAGTTCCTATTTATGGGGGGAAAGGAGCTGCCATTTCTACAGGACTTTCTAATATAATATTTTTTATAATGAGAACTTTTATCTCGTTAAAGCATTTTAAAGTCAATTATCACTTGAAAAAATTTTCAATTATGACATTAGCATTTAGCTCCTATATATTATATGCTACTTTTAATAAAGCAAATATGACTTACATATTTATAGGAATTGGAGAGCTTTTATTACTATATTTCCTTTATAAAGATTATATAAATAGAGGAGTATTGGCATTTAATAAAAGCTATATTAAGAAATAGTTTTTTATATACTACAGAAAGATTAAAAGCATCTTAATTTATTGTATGAAAAATTAAGATGCTTTAACTAATTAGGAATTGGCGGTTGACAATTATGGACATTTCTCAGTTTTACTGAGAAATTTAGAATTAATTTATTTTTTAAGTTACACAGTAACTTCTTATAAAAACTAGCATTTATATTCTTAATAAAAAGTTAGTTAAAGAAATTATTCGTAAAGAGTTAATTTCAACCTCAATTGTCAATTGTCCATCGTCAATTCTCCATTGATAAAGTTGTTAATTAAAATATTTAAAGGCACAGCTATACTTAGATATACAATAACTTTTTAATCATTATGACTATATGTTAAGAGAACTAAAATATTGACATAATAATATAGAAGTATAAAATAAAGTTATATGTCTTTTAAGGCAACTATAAAGAGAACGTTAAATGAAGGAGAACTATTATGAAGAAGAATAGTTTGATAAGTAAGTTTTTATCTTTTTCCATTGGAAGTTGGATTAGCATTCTTATAGCAGTTTTAACAACTCCTATAACTACTAGACTTTTATCGCCAGAGGAATTTGGTAAATTTTCAATGTTTGAGTTATACACAAATATAACGATGGCTTTTATAATTTGTGGAATAGACCAAGCCTTTGTTAGATTTTTTTATGAAGAGAAAGAAGAGGACAGAAAGAACTTACTCTTTAGTTGTTTAAAAATTCCTTTTATACTAAATATAGCTTCTATATTAATATTGGTTTTATTTGGAAAACAAATATCTAACTATTTATTTGGAGAGTATAGTATAAGAATAATTATATTATTAATAGTACATACAACATTTCTAATACTTAATAGATTTGCAACTATGCTAATTAGAATGCAGCAAAAGGGAAAAACATATTCTGCACTTTTAATAGCACAGAAAGTTTCAAATTTAATATTTATACTTCTATCAGCAGGATTTTTTAACAGAGATTTTAGAACATTAGCTTATGCAGCTTTTTTCTCTAATCTTGTAGTCACATTGGTGGGGGTAGTAGTAGAACTCAATTATTGGAACATATTTACCTTAAATAAAAAAGATTATAAGAGAAGTCAGAAAGAAATATTAGAATATGGAATACCATTGTTATTTACTTTTGTAATCACTTGGCTTTTCCAATCAGCAGATAAGATAGCAATTAAACATTTTAATGACTTGAATGAAGTTGGAATATATGGATCAGCTTTTAAAATTATTTCTATATTAAATATAATTCAAAGTTCTTTTACAACATTTTGGGTTCCAGTAGCATTTGAGCGTTATGAAAAAGACCCTAATGATACAAAGTTTTTTGAGAAGATGAATTTATTAATAACAGTGGTAATGATGCTTGGAGGCATACTTCTAATATTATTTAGAGATTTAATAATATTATTGCTTGGTAAAGAATATAGAAGTGCTATTTTCTTAATTCCATTCTTAAGTTTTATGCCAATAATGTACACAATCTCCGAGACTACTGTTATGGGAATTAATTTTCTTAAAAATCCTAGATCACATATATACATTGCAGCAGTATCATGCATAACTAATATAATAGGTAATATTATATTAGTACCTATATATGGTGCAAAAGGTGCAGCTATTTCAACAGGAATTTCTTATATAATATTCTTTGCTATGAGAACTTTCATATCTTTAAAACATTTTAAAGTTAATTATCATATAAAGGAATTCTCTATAATGACTGTAGCATTAACACTCTATGTATTGTACTCAACCTTTATGGAAGTCAACTTAACCTATATATTGATAGGAATAGGTGAAATTGGTCTTCTACTATTTGTATATAGAGATTATGTAGGTGGGGGAATAAAAAAATTTAAAGCAAAATTGAAAAAGAATTAAAAAGTTTTAAAAAAGTACTTGAAATAAATCCAAAATAGATATAAAATGATAAAAAAGAAAAAATTAATAATAGATACTAAATCTTATTAAGAGCGGTGGAGGGACTGGCCCTATGAAGCCCGGCAACCAGTACGTTATGTACATTGGTGCTAAATCCTGCAACATTATGTTGAGAGATGAGGATGCTTTGGTATATCAAGCCCGAGGATTTCCTCGGGCTTTAATTTATTTATTCGCGAATAATATTTATTATACAATATTTACTATTTATGGATAATACTTATTATCTAATGTATGTAAGATAAAACAATTAATTAATATACAATATCTATTTTTTACTAGTAAGATATAAAGTTTGACTTAAGTTTGAGTTATGGCTCTATTCTGATGAAATAATAAAATGAAAACTGTAGTAATACATAAGTTTTTAGTAATATTAAGAATTATTTTTAATTATGAAATAGATGTACTCTATACCGAATTGTGTAATGAAAAAAGGGGTGATACTTTTGATAGAAATTCTGTCAGTAGAAAAAAGCTTCGGAGACTTAAAAGTACTGAAGGATATAAACTTAAAGATAAATAGAGGAGAAATATTTGGCATAGTTGGACATAGTGGTGTAGGTAAGTCTACATTACTAAGATGTCTAAATAAACTAGAGGAGTATGATAGTGGCACTATAAAAATAGAAAATAGGGAAATAAATAATTTGCAAGGCAAGGAACTGAGAGAGTTTAGAAGAAATTTAGGAATGATTTTTCAAAACTTTTCTCTTCTTGAAAGGAAAACTGTATTTGAAAATATTGCGTTACCATTGGAATGTTGGGGATTTGATAAGAACTATATAAAATCAAAAGTCTTAGAACTATTAAAGGTAGTTAATTTAGAAGAAAAAATTAATTCTAAACCTAAAGAGCTTAGTGGAGGACAAAAACAAAGAGTAGCAATAGCTAGGGCATTAGCTTTAGACCCACATATACTTTTATGTGATGAAGCAACTTCTGCATTAGATCCAAAAACAACTAAGGATATACTAAATCTTCTTAGAAAGATTAATGAAAAACTTAACATAACCATAATTATAGTTACTCATCAAATGGAAGTGATAAGAGAAGTTTGTAATAGGGTTGCAATTATGGAAAGTGGAGAAGTAGTAGAAATGGGAGAAGTTGAAGAACTTTTCATAAAGCCTCCTAAAGCTTTAAAGAGATTAATAGGAGAGGAAGATATTGTTCCAGATAGTGGAGTAAATATAAGATTATTTTTCCCTAAAGAGACATCAAATGAAAGTATTATAACTTCTATGGCAAGAGAATTAAATATCGATATGTCTATAGTATGGGGAAAACTTGAAAGGTTTAGAGACGACGTGTTAGGAAGTCTCGTAATTAATATTGATAATTGTAATAAAGAAAAAGTTATTAATTATCTTTCAAGTAAAAATATATCTTGGGAGGTGATTAATAATGAGTAGTGAGATTATAACCTTACTAAAAGATATATTATTAAAGGGTTTTTTAGAGACTTTATACATGGTATTTTGGTCTACACTATTTGCTGTAGTGCTAGGATTTTTATTAGCATTAGTATTAACAGTTACTAAGAGAAAGGGATTAAGACCTAATAGATTAATATACAAAGCTCTAGATGTGGTTATAAATATTTTAAGATCATTTCCTTTTATAATATTAATAATAGCTATAATCCCTTTAACTAAAGTTTTAACAGGATCAATAATTGGTGAAAAAGCAGCAATTGTACCTTTAACTATAGGAGCAGCGCCTTTTGTTGCAAGGGTAGTAGAGTCAGCGTTAAATGAGGTAGATAAATCATTGATAGAAGCAGCAAAATCCTTTGGAGCTAGCAATCTTCAAATATTATTTAAGGTAATAGTAAAGGAAGCTATGCCTTCTATAATATCGGCTATAACTTTAACTACAATCACCATTATAGGATATTCAGCAATGGCTGGCGCAGTAGGGGCAGGAGGATTAGGTTCTGTTGCTATAATGTACGGATATAATATGTTTAATGATAAGGTAATGATATATACGATTATTGTATTAATACTTTTAGTACAATGCATTCAATCTTTTGGAAATATAGTTTATAAGAAATTGAAGTAATAGGGAGGTAATTTAAATGAAAAAAATTTTATCAGTAGTATTAAGTGGATTATTAATCTTTACATTAGGAGCATGTGGAAAAAAAGTTGATAGTAAAAAAATAACAATAGGTGCAACAGCAGTACCTCATGCGGAAATATTAGAGGAAGTTAAACCAATATTAAAAGAAAAAGGATATGAACTTGAAATTAAAGTTTTTTCTGACTATGTATTACCTAATAGAGCATTGGAAGATGGTGAGCTGAATGCAAACTTTTTTCAACATATTCCATATCTCGAAGAATTCAATAAAAATCATAAAACTAATATAGTTGCCTTAAATAAAATTCATTTAGAGCCATTAGGGTTATATTCAAAGAAAATAAAAAGCTTAGATGAATTAAAAGACGGTATAACTATAACAATACCAAATGATCCTACTAATGGATCAAGAGCATTAAAACTATTAGAGGAAAATAAAATTATAAAACTTCAAAACAAAGATTTGGTTTCTAAATTAGATATAGTAGAAAATCCTAAGAATATAAAGATACAAGAAATAGAGGCACCTCAACTTTCAAGAACTTTAGATGATGTAGAAGCTTCTATAATTAATACAAATTATGCTTTACAAGCCAATTTAAATCCTACTAAAGATGCCATAGTAATTGAAGATAAGGAATCACCTTATTCTAATGTAATAGCAGTTAAAAGTGGAGATGAAGATAAAGAAGAGATAAAAGCTCTATGCGAAGCTATAACTTCAGAAAAAATTAAAAAATTTATAGAAGAAAAATATAATGGAAGCATAATACCTTCATTTTAAAATAATTATATATATATATAATTAAGCCTAAGATTTTAATCTCAGGCTTTTTTACTTATATTACATGAATCTACATTGCAGTAAATAGAAATAGTACAAATATGTAATCATAGATTTAATAAAAAGAAGGGACAGTTAAGACTATCCCTTTAAATGTTAGAAAAAAGCCAATTGTTTTAGAATATGATACCACACAATAGGAATCCAGCTGTTATTATTAATCCTGAGTATATAAGGTCAACTAGACAGTATCCCATTATGTCCTTAGCACCTAATCCAGCAATTCCTAAAGCTGGCAATGCCCAGAATGGTTGTATCATATTTGTCCATGCATCACCCCATGCAATAGACATAGAGGTTATTGCAGGAGATACTCCTAAAGCTTGACCAGCAGGTAGCATAATAGGAGCTTGGACTGCCCATTGTCCACCTCCAGAAGGAACAAAGAAGTTAACTATACCTGCACTTAGAAAAGAAAATACAGGGAAAGTAACTCTATTTGAAATTGAAACAAAGCCGGTTGAAATTAATCCAGCAACTGAAACGCCAAGTGAATTTTCTCCAATCATCATTCCAGTAAGTCCAGCATAGAATGGAAATTGTAGTAAAATACCAGAAGCACCTTTTGCAGCGTCTGATATAGCGGCTACATAATTTTTAGGTGTTTTATGAAGTAAAACTCCTAAAAATAGGAATATAGTGTTAACAATATCAAGATTTAAATTAAATCCATTTTCTATAAAGTAATAAATTATATAAGAAAAACCAAGTAAACACAAAACTATTGAAATTACAGGACTATTTTCAATTTTATCAGCAGGAGTCATATCAACAGCGCTAGCAACTTCAACCTTAGCCTCTTCTAATAAAGAAGGATCAATAACTACTGTTTCTTTTTCACTGGGATGCATTGCTCTATTTATTAAAGGTAAGGTTAGAAATAAAACGATTACAATTCCAAGCATAATAGGATTAAAAATAGTTTCACTAGTAGGTATAGGAGCATTGATTACTCCTTGAGTAAGTTTTTTTACATCCTCTCCACCACTAGCAATTGTTAGTGGGATTGATCCAGAAAGTCCTGCATGCCAAACTAAAAAGCCAGAATAAGCAGAAGCAATCAGTAAACGATAGTCTACCTTTTTTACAACTTTAGCAATTTCTTTTGCAAATATTGCTCCTATAACAAGACCAAAGCCCCAATTTATGCAACAAGCTAACAAAGATACCATGGTAACAGTTATGATTGCTTGAAAAGGTGTTTTGGGAATTCGTGCTAGTCTTTTAAGTAGCTTATTAAATGCAGGTGCATTAGCTAAAGCATGTCCAAGTACAAGTACTAAAGCCATTTGCATTGAGAAGGCAAGTAGGGTCCAGAAACCATTACCCCAATGTTTTACCATATCTAACGGACTTTGTTTAGTTAAGAATATTCCTAGGATGAAAACAATAAAAGTAAGTGCTGAAGCAAAGATAAATGGATCAGGTAAATACTTCTGTACTAACTTAACACAGCCGTTAGTAAATTTTTTAAACATAAATATCCCCCCTATAATATGATTTTTATAACTAGTTCATATAGATTATAACTCTTTGTTAACTTATTATCAATATACAGATTACATAAATAATGTAAATATTTAGAATATAATGTATTTAATTGATGAATAAACATATATTATTGTTCTATAATAAATTTTTACTATGAAACTTATTTCAGTATAAGAATATATATTATAATAAATTAATTTATCATAAAGTATGAACTATAAAAATTAATATTATTAATAAATAAATTAATAATATTAACTTATTTGATAGTTTTAATTAAAATGTTTAAAATATATATTGAAAAATATAAAATGTATAGTATAATTAAATTATAAAACAATAAATGGAAGTGATTACTATGTACAAACTTATAAGTAAATGTCCGGTATGTGCTTCTAACCTTAAAATCACAAGATTAAAATGTAACACATGCAATACAGTAATAGAAAATGAATTTGATTTACCAGCTATAAACTACTTGAATGATGAACAAATACATTTTATGGAGGTATTTTTAAAGTGTAGAGGAAGTATTAAGGATGTTGAGAAAGAATTAAAAATATCTTATCCAACAGTAAGAGCAAAACTTGATGATGTAGTAGAAGCACTGGGGTACAAATTAGCTAGAAAGAATGATAGCAATGATGACATATTAAATATGTTAGAGCTAGGAGAAATTACAGCAGAACAGGCAATAGAAATGCTAAAAAAGTAATTGAATAATATTGGGGAGTGTTAATTATGAATGAAGAAGTATTAAGGATTACAAAAATGATTTCTGAAAACAAAATTACTGCTGAGGAGGGGGCTAAGCTTATTCAATCACTTAATAATGATAAAAGTGAAATTATTATTCAAAATAAATTTGATAAATTGGAAAAAAGCTTAAAAATCAAAGTTACTTCTCAGAAAGATAATAGTGATAAGGTAAATATGAGTATACCTTTAAAGGTAATTAAAGCTTTTGGAAATTCTATAAAAAATATACCACAGTTACAGGAAAATGGTGTAGATGTAGGTGCAATTATGGAAGCTATTGATTCAGGAATAGAAGGAACTATTGTTGATATTAAAAGTGAGAATGGAGATACAGTAGAGGTTTATATAGAATGATAAAAACTTAAATTCAATAATTTTTTATCTTTAATTCTTAATTTTTAATCCATAGTAAAAAAATTTGTAAAGGTACTAAAAGAATCGAGAAGATTAAATATTGTTGATATCTTAAATAAAGATAGAGAAAAGTAAAAGTTAATTTGTATTTGTAAGAAGCTAATGTAATATTTTTGAAAATATTACATTAGCTTTTTATATTCTGATTATAATTTTTAGAAAATACAGTTAATTAGAATATTCAAACTAAAGAATAAGATAAAGATACAACCTTTATATATCTTAAAATATAAAATAATATTACCTTTTATACAGTATTGTTTATATATATAATACAGTATTTGATACGTCATAATACTTTAAAATGTTGAACTAAATGTACTACTAATTTACATATAATCTAATTTATAGTACAATTAATTTATTTTTAATATAATTTATATTTTTAAAATTTTTTTGACAATAAAATGGATTGACTAGGGGAAAGTCATATGATAATATTCTAATATCAGTAGCACTTTTGTATGAATTTGTCGAAAATTCGTACAAGCTATTAAGTAATGGATTACATTTAAGAATGTTTAATCTATTTGAACAAAAAATAAAATATTAGGAGGTAATTATGGCTGAAAAGAAAAGAAAAAGTTTGTTTCAAAAATTTCTTGACGGTGTAGAAAAAGCTGGAAATGCACTGCCGCACCCAGTAACAATCTTCTTTATACTATGTGTTATTGTTATGATAGTATCACATATTTGTTATAAAGCTGAAGTGGCTGTTAATTTCACAAAAATCGCAAAAAATGATGCAGGAGTTTATGAAGCTAAAGATACAATAGTTAGTGTAGTTAGCTTATTGACACCAGATGGAATAAGATACATGTTTGAAAATGCTGTTACTAACTTTACAGGATTTGCTCCATTAGGAACAGTACTAGTTGCAATGCTAGGAGTTGGAGTTGCAGAAGGTACAGGACTTATATCAACATTAATTAGAAAATTAGTTTTATCAACTCCTAAAAGTTTAATAACAGCAGTTGTTGTATTTGCAGGTATAATGTCAAACATAGCATCAGATGCAGGATACATAGTTCTAATACCATTAGGCGCCTTAATATTCGCAAGTTTTAAAAGAAATCCACTTGCTGGTATTGCAGCTGCTTTTGCAGGGGTTTCTGGAGGATTTAGCGCTAACTTAATTATAGGAACTATTGACCCATTATTAGGTGGTATAAGTACGGAAGCTGCTAAAATGATAGATCCAACTTATACAGTAGGACCAATGGCAAACTGGGCATTTATGTTTGTGTCTACATTCTTAATCACAATATTAGGTACATTAGTAACTGAGAAAATTGTTGAGCCAAGACTTGGTGAATACAAAGGAAACTCAGCGGAAATAAAACTAGATAAAATAAGTAAAGAAGAAAAAAGAGGACTTTTATTTGCTGGAATTGCATTCCTATTATTTATAGGAGCATTATGTTTATTATTAATACCAGCTAACGGTATATTAAGAAATCCTGAAACAGGAGAAATTCTTGGACACTCTCCATTTATGAACGGAATAGTATTTATAATAATGTTATTCTTCTTCATACCAGCAGTTGGATATGGTATAGGCTCAGGAACAATAAAAAATGATAAACAAATTGTAAGTGCTATGTCTAAAGCAATGGCAAGCATGGGTGGATATTTGGTACTTGCTTTCGCGGCTTCTCAATTTATAGCTTACTTTAACTATACTCAATTAGGTACAGTATTAGCAGTAAAAGGAGCAGCATTCTTAGAAGCATTAAAATTTAAAGGTCTACCATTAATAGTTGCCTTTGTATTATTATCAGGATTCATAAATCTGTTTATGGGTTCAGCTTCTGCTAAATGGGCAATCATGGCGCCAGTATTTGTACCAATGTTTATGAAGCTTGGTTTCTCTCCAGAGTTAACTCAAGTTGCATATAGAATAGGAGATTCATCAACAAACATTATATCACCGCTTATGAGTTACTTTGCGTTCATAGTAACAACAGCGCAAGTTTATGATGAAGAGTCAGGAATAGGTACATTAATATCTATGATGCTTCCGTATACATTAATATTCTTATTAGGATGGACAGTATTATTAATAGTTTGGTACCTGCTAGGATTTAACTTAGGACCAGGAGCACCATTATTCTTTGGATAAAAATTAAAGGCACTGTATGGTGCCTTTTTCTTTAATTCACAATTTACAATTATGGATATTTCTCAGTGGAAACTAAGAAATTTATAATTGATTCTGTAGCGGCGAACAGTGTTCGCCACGTAATAACTAGCAATTATATTGCTAGTTTAAAACAAATTTGAAGAAATTATTTTATATAAAAATAATTTCAACCTCAATTGTCAATTGTCCATTTTCAATTGTCAATTGATTAAAGATGGAGGATGTTATGGTAAATAGAGATAGAATAGTAACCGAGTTTTTAAAATATGTTCAAATTGACAGTGAAACTAAAAATGAAAAACAGTTTGCAGATTTTATAGCAAATGAACTTAGAGAAATTGGGCTAGAAGTGACAATTGATGATGCAGGAGAAAAAGTAGGTTCAAATACTGGAAACGTTATAGGTAAGCTTGCAGGAACAAAAGATGTAGAACCAATATTATTCAGTTGTCACTTGGATACAGTGTCTCCAGGAAATGATATAAAACCTATTATAAAAGATGATATTATATATAGTGATGGAACAACTATATTAGGTGGAGATGATAAAGCAGGAATAGCTGCTGTAGTTGAAGCGTTAAGAGTTATAAAAGAAAACAATATAGAGCATGGACCAATTGAAATAGCATTCACAATCTATGAGGAAGGCGGATTATTTGGTTCTAAAAATTTAGATTATAGTAAGTTAAATTCTAAATTAGGATTTGTGCTTGATAGCGGTGGAGAACCAGGAAAAATTATAGTTAAAGGACCTGCTCAAGATAAAATAACAGCAGTAGTAAAAGGAAGACCTGCTCACGCTGGTGTTTGTCCAGAAGAAGGAATAAGTGCTATAGAAGTAGCTTCACATGCTATAAGTAATATGAAATTACTTAGAATTGATGAAGATACAACTGCTAATATAGGTTCAATGATTGCAGATGGTCCTACAAATATAGTATCACCAGAATTAACTATAAAGGCTGAAGCTAGAAGTTTAGTTAATGAAAAATTAGATAAACAATCAGAACATATGGTTAAATGTTTAAAAGATGCTGCAGAAAAATTTGGTGCAGAAGTTGATATAGATGTACAAAGAATGTATGGTGCATTTTCTGTAGAAGAAAGTGATAGAATAGTTGAGATTGTAAAAAATGCTTCTAGCAGCTTAGGATTTCCAATATCAATTGCTGCCACAGGTGGTGGAAGTGATACAAATGTATTAAATGCTAATGGAATAAAAGCAGTAAACTTAGGAATAGGGGAAAGAAAGCCTCATACATTGGAGGAGCATTTACACATAAAAGATTTGATAGATTCCACTAAATTAATTATAGAGATAATAAAGTCTATATAAGGCGTCTTCAATAAAAAATCTTAGAGAAAATTTCTCTAAGATTTTTTTACTTTAAACTTCAGCAATTACCCTGCAACAAAGTCCTGACATTCCTTCTACGTTTATTGGGTAGGTATGAACCTTAAATTCTTTATTAATTGTCTTCTCTAACAATATTTCTAAATTGTCAAGATTTTCAATAACAAATACATTATTATCAGCACAATATTGATCTGTTTTTACATGCTCAGAAGGTTTTCTTATTCCTGCTGTATCTATACCAATTATACTTACTTTCTTATTAAGAAGGCATTGAATTAGCTTTTCAGATAATTCAGGATAGTCTTTAAAATATTCCTTTGTACCATATCCTTTTTCTTTTAAAGATCCTGTATAAAACATTACAAAATCATTTTCTTTTATTGCTGTTATATCTATATCGTCTATTTCAATTTCCCTATCTTTAATATGACCTACATCAAATACTTTTCCATTTCTTTCAGTGTTATCCAACGAGAATTCTTTATCCATAACATCAAAATGAGTTCCTATATGGCCTAATATTGTCATTTTTTTGTTTTCTGAAGCTTCATTCCAAAGCTTATTCCACATGTCTTTGCTTATTTTAACAGTTAAATCAATCTTCATATATATCTAACTCCTTAATTTTATTTTCTAAATGATGATTAAACTCTTCTAAGAATTTAATTATAATATCTTGTTCTTCTTCTTTTATTTGCTGAAAAAATTCTAGATCTCTTTTTTCATAATCTTTATGTGCTTTTTCATGTTTTACATAAATTTCTTTTCCAAGGTCGGTGAGTGCAAAATATATCTCTTTTTTATTGTCTGGCTTTTGATATTTTGTTATTACATTTTGCTCCAACATTCTTTTAGTCATTTTACTGATGGCTCCCCTTGTCATATCTAGAGCTTCTGATAATTTAGTAACATTGGGATCCTCTATTTTTCCTATTAAATCAATACAGTGTACTTCTGAAAGCCGAAAATCATTGAAATATCCATGAATGTCTGTAAGCTTACCTAATAAATCTTGTTTTTCATATACTTGTTTAAAATTATGGAAAAGAACATGTGACTTATTAATAATATTACCTCCTTTTACTTCAAAAAAGTTTCCCGGGAAACAATTTAAGTATATGTGAATTTTGTTTCTTTGTCAACAAAAACTAAAATAAATTATAAATATAAATAAAAAATAATTTAATCCCTTTAATTATATTAAAATAACTAACTAATTGAATAAGAATTATAAATTAAAAACCTTATTAAAGTTTCAGCATTATAAAAAATATTTATAACTTTATATGGAATAGAATATAAATTTATCCGTTATTATCACAAAAAAACAGAAGATATCATAGTATGAAATTAAGCAATATGTAAAGGTGATATTTTGTTGTACGCATTAATTCTGGCAGGTGGAAAAGGAACAAGATTGTATCCCTTATCAAGAGCTAATAATCCCAAGCAGTTTTTAAAAACTGTGAACAATAAGAGTTTTTTAAGAAATACTGTAGATAGAATTAAGCCAATAGTAAGTAAAGAAAATATCTTTGTTGTTACAAATCAAGAATATATTGATAAGATATATGAAGAATTGCCTGAAATAAGCAAGGAGAATGTATTTATAGAACCGGCGAATAAAGAAACTGCAACTTGTATAGGGTTGTCTGCTGTTAAATTGTTAAAGAAAGATAAAGATGCTGTTATGGTAGTATTACCATCGGACCACTATATAGAAGGTGAAAAGCAATTTATCGACACTTTAAATCAGGCAATTGAGATAGCAGAAAAAAAGAGAGGATTGGTTACTATAGGGGTAAATCCTACAAGACCAGAAACTGGTTATGGATACATTGAAATGGGTAAACCTATAGGGGGAAATATTCCAACCTTCAAAGTTGAAAGATTTACTGAAAAGCCTAATATTGAAGTTGCTAAGGATTTTTTATTAAAAGGAACCTATCTTTGGAATAGCGGTATGTTTGTATGGAGGGCAGATGTATATTTAAGAGAAATGGAAAAATATCTTCCTAAGATGCATAGCTGTATAACGGAGATTTATATGCATATAGGTGAAGAATATGAGGAGGATATTATTAAGGAACAGTATAACCTTATAGACGGAATATCTGTAGATTTTGGAATAATGCAGAAGACTCGTAAGGCTTATGTGATAAAATGTGAATTTACTTGGGATGACATAGGTAGCTTTGCAGCACTTACGAGATTTTTAAAGTGCTATAGAGGAAATAGTATATCTGGACCAGCTTTTTTGAATAGTAGTGAAAACTGCTCTGTATTTGGAGGTAAAAATTTAATTATTGGCTTTGGGCTTAAGGACTTAGTTATTGTAGATGCTGGGGATGTTATATTGGTAATGGACAAATCTAAAGATCAAGAAATAAAGCATTTATTAAATGAAATTAAAGAAGAAGAGGATTTAAGGGGATTCTTATAAAAATATATATGGATAATTTTATGATAAAATAAAGGGCAAGGAATTAAAAATTACAGAAACTTCTCAAGTATATTGAGAAGTTTAAGATATTTTAAGAAAAGTGACAAAGTCACTTTTCTTTATTTATAATGAATTTTTCAAAGCTAATAAGGTAATATTTATAGTTTATTTTCTAAAGGATTTAGTACTTTTATAATTT
>NZ_JBSVQM010000012.1:0-136461 GCF_054863625.1 Clostridium sp. Marseille-QA1073
GAAAATTATATTATGAGTACTGAGAAAATGAAAATTGATGAAATAAAACTAGAAATAGGACAAGCTTCTAAAAAAAACCAGGAAAATTTAAGCAATGAAGAAAGAAAAGAAGCTAAACTAGCTGAAAAAAAATTAAAATTAGATAAAGAAAATGAAATAATTATGAACGAGATAAAAGATTCTGTGAAAAAACTTACTGACAAAAAACTTGCACTTGAAAAAGAACTTGCAGAAACTGAAGAAAAGCTAGCAGAGCTAAAAAGAAAAGAAGATGCTTTAAATGAAGAAAATTCAAAATTAGCTAAAGAAAATGAAGATAAATTAATGAAGCAACAACTAAAAGAAGATAAGTTAAATAAGAAAAAACTAAAATTAGATGAAAAAAAAGAAAAGAAATTAATGAAAAAAAGTGAAAAGGAAGATAGATTAAATAAAAAAAGAGAAGAAAAATTAATGAAAGAACAAAAAAAAGAAAATTTATCAGATAAAGATGCTGTAGAGAAGTAATCTAAAATGCGTCAATTGCTTTTAAAATATATGAAATTTAAACTAGGGAAACAATTTTAGGAGGGAATATTAATATGGCTAATAAACAAATAAAAAATTCTGAAAATATAATTGATAAAACAAATCTTGAGATAGAAAAAGATCTTATAGAAACTGAAGAAAAACTAAGAAAATTAAAGAGAGAAGAAGATAAGCTAAATGAAAAAAATTTAAAATTGGCTAAAAAGAATGAAGATAAAATAATGAAACAACAAAGAAAAGAAGAAAAGTTAAATGAAAAAAATCTGAAACTAGATGAAAAAAATAAAAAGAAACTAATGAAAAAAAATGAAAAAGAAGCTAAGTTAAATAAAAAAAATGAAGAGAAGATGTTAAAAGAGCAAAAAAAAGAAGCTAAATTAAATGAAAAGGATAAAGAACAACCAATTAAAGAACAAAAGCCAGAAAAACTCTCAAGCGAAAAAATTAAAGAACAGCCAATTAAAGAGCAAAAACCTGAAACACTCTTAAACGAAAAAATTAAAGAACAACCAATTAAAGAGCAAAAACCTGAAACACTCTCAAACGAAAAAATTAAAGAACAACCAATTAAAGAGCAAAAGCCTGAAAAACTCTCAAACGAAAAAATTAAAGAACAATCAATGAAATAACAAAAATAAGAAAAGTTATTAAATGAAAAATATTTATAAATAATATAAAGCGCAACAGCTAGCTTTAAAATGTATTAAATATTAGGAGGTAATATTAAATGGCTAATAATGAAATAAAAGAAACAAATATTGTTGAAAATAAAAATTCTAAGGATATGGTTAATAATGCAAATCCTGAAATAAATGAAATTCCTATAACCCCTGAAGAAATGCTTAAAATATTAGAAAGAAAAGAAGAAAAATTAAAAGAAAAAATGTTAAAACTAGCTAGAAAAAATGAAGAAAAATTAATGAAACTACAAGGAAAAGAAGAAAATGAAAAAATGCTAAAACTAGCTAAAAAGAATGAAGAAAAATTAGCGAAGCTAAAAAGAAAAGAAGAAGAACTAAAGGAAATGAGAATGAACCTAGATAAAGCAATTAAAGATGGAAATGGCACTGCAAATCAAATCGCTAATTCAAACCCATATAGAAATAAGGCAGCTAATTATCACTCTCACCATTCTCATAATAATCATCATTACAGCAATCAAGATGATTTAGCATAGACCTTATTGATGATTCTAACGTTTATAACTATTCAATTCTAGATAATAGCCATTATGAAAATGGCTATTATAAAACGTAGCCGCTAGCTTTAAAATGTATTAAATATTAGAAGGTAATATTACTCTGGCTAACAATGAAATAAAAATAAAAGAAACAAATATTGATGAAAATAAAAATCCTAAGAATACGGTTAATAATATAAATACTGAAATAGACGAGACTCCTATAACTCCTGAAGAAATGCTAAAAATACTAGAAAGAAGAGAATAAAAATTAAAAGAAAAAATGTTAAAACTAGCTAGAAAGAATGAAGAAAAACTAGTGAAACTAAAAAGAAAAGAAGAAGAACTAAAGAACAAAAAAATGAATCTAGATAAAGAATTTAAAGATGGAAATAACACTGCAAATCAAACTGCTAATTCAAACCCATATAGAAATAAGACGTCTAATCATCACTCTCACTATTCTCATAATAACCATCATTACAGTAATCAAGACGATTTAGAGTAGAGCTTATTGATGACTCTGACGCTTATAGCTATTCATCTTTAGATAATAACCATCATAAAGATGACAATTATAGAGCGTAGCACACTTTAAAGTGTATTAAATTCAAGCTGCGCAAATAATTTATTAGGAGGTAAATATTAATATGGCTAATAATGAAATGAAAATAAAACAAGACGATTTAGCTATAGATCTTATTAATGATTCCGATGTTTATAGCTATTTAGCCTTAGATAGCGGTATGGATAATACCAATGATAATGACACTGGCAATAATAACGACAACCGCAATGATAATGATAACAACAACGAAAATAATAACGACAACGATAATGATAATGACAACCACAACGAAAATGACAACGACAACGATAATGACAACCACAACGAAAATGATAACGACAACGATAATGATAATGACAACCACAACGAAAATGACAACGACAACGATAACGATAATGACAACCATAACGAAAATGACAACGACAACGACAATGATAATGACAACCACAACGAAAATGATAACGACAACGACAACGATAACGATAATGACAACCACAACGAAAATGATAACGACAATGACAATGATAACGACAATGACAACCACAACGAAAATGATAACGACAACGACAACGATAACGATAATGACAACCATAACGAAAATGATAATGACAACGACAACGATAACGATAATGACAACCATAACGAAAATGACAACGACAACGATAACGATAATGACAACGACAATGACAACCATAACGAAAATGATAATGACAACGATAATGACAACAACAACGATAATGACAATGACAATGATAATGACAACCACAACGAAAATGATAACGACAACGATAACAATAATGACAACCACAACGAAAATGATAACGACAACGATAACGATAATGACAACCACAACGAAAATGATAATGACAACGACAATGATAACGATAATGACAACCACAACGAAAATGATAATGACAACGACAATGATAATGACAACCACAACGAAAATGATAACGACAACGATAACGATAATGACAACCATAACGAAAATGATAACGACAACGATAACGACAATGACAACCATAATGAAAATGATAACGACAACGACAATGACAATGATAACGACAACCATAACGAAAATGATAACGACAATGATAATGATAATGACAACCATAATGAAAATGATAACGACAATGACAATGATAATGATAATGACAACCATAACGACAATGATAACGACAACGATAATGACAACCATAACGAAAATGATAACGACAACGACAACGATAACGACAATGACAACCATAATGAAAATGATAACGACAACGACAATGACAATGATAACGACAACCATAACGAAAATGATAACGACAATGATAATGATAATGACAACCATAACGAAAATGATAACGACAATGATAATGACAACCATAACGAAAATGATAACGACAATGATAATGATAATGACAACCATAATGAAAATGATAACGACAATGACAATGATAATGATAATGACAACCATAACGAAAATGATAACGACAATGATAACGACAACGATAATGACAACCATAACGAAAATGATAACGACAATGATAACGACAACGACAATGATAACGACAACCATAATGAAAATGATAATGATAACGACAACGATAATGACAATCATAATGAAAATGATAATGATAACGACAACGATAATGATAACGACAATGACAATGATAATGACAACCATAACGAAAATGATAATGACAATGATAACGACAACGATAATGATAACGACAATGACAATGATAATGATAACGACAATGATAACGATAATGACAACGATAATGATAATGACAATGACAACGATAATGATAACGATAATGACAACGATAATGATAACGACAATGATAATGACAACGACAACGATAACGACAATGATAATGACAACGATAACGACAACGATAATGATAATGACAATGATAACGACAATGATAACGACAATGACAACGACAATGATAACGACAATGATAACGACAATGATAACGACAATGACAACGACAATGATAACGACAATGACAACGATAATGACAACAATAATGATAATGACAATGACAACAATAATGATAATGACAATGACAACGATAATGATAACGACAACGATAATGATAATGACAATGATAATGACAACGATAACGATAATGACAATGATAATGATAATGATAATGACAATGACAATGATAACGATAATGACAACAATAATGATAATGACAACGATAATGATAACGACAACGATAATGACAACCATAACGAAAATGATAACGACAATGACAACGACAATGATAACGACAACGATAATGACAATGATAATGAAAATAAAAACGACAATGATAACGACAATGACAACGATAATGATAACGACAATGATAATGACAATGATAACCATAATGAAAATGATAACGACAACGACAACGATAACGATAATGATAACGACAATGATAATGATAATGACAATGATAACCATAATGAAAATGATAACGACAACGACAATGACAACGATAATGACAATGATAACCATAATGATAATGACAACGACAACGATAATGACAATGATAACCATAATGACAATGATAATGACAATGATAACGACAATGACAATAAAAACGAAAATGATAATGACAACGATAATGACAACGACAACGATAATGACAATGATAACCATAATGAAAATGATAACGACAATGATAATGATAACGACAATGACAATGATAACCATAATGAAAATGATAACGACAACGACAATGATAATGACAACGACAACGATAATGACAACGACAATGATAACCATAATGAAAATGATAACGACAACGACAATGACAATGATAATGACAACCATAACGAAAATGATAACGACAATGACAATAAAAACGAAAATGATAATGACAACGATAATGATAATGACAACGACAACGATAATGACAATGATAACCATAATGAAAATGATAATGATAATGATAACGACAATGACAATGATAACCATAATGAAAATGATAACGACAACGACAATGATAATGACAACGACAACGATAATGACAACGACAATGATAACCATAATGAAAATGATAACGACAACGACAATGACAATGACAATGATAATGACAACGATAATGACAATGATAACGACAATGACAATAAAAACGAAAATGATAATGACAACGATAATGATAATGACAACGACAACGATAATGACAATGATAACCATAATGAAAATGATAACGACAATGACAATGATAACCATAATGAAAATGATAACGACAACGACAATGATAATGACAACGACAACGATAATGACAACGACAACGATAACCATAATGAAAATGATAACGACAACGACAATGACAATGATAATGACAACGATAATGACAATAAAAACGAAAATGATAATGACAACGATAATGATAATGACAACGATAATGACAACGACAACGATAATGACAATGATAATGATAACGACAATGACAATGATAACCATAATGAAAATGATAACGACAACGACAATGATAATGACAACGACAACGATAATGACAACGACAATGATAACCATAATGAAAATGATAACGACAACGACAACGACAATGACAATGACAATGATAATGACAACGATAATGACAATGATAACGACAATGACAATAAAAACGAAAATGATAACGACAACGACAATGACAATGATAATGACAACGATAATGACAATGATAACGACAATGACAATAAAAACGAAAATGATAATGACAACGATAATGATAATGATAACCATAATGAAAATGATAACGACAATGATAATGATAACGACAATGATAATGATAACCATAATGAAAATGATAACGACAACGATAATGATAACGACAACGATAATGACAATGATAACCATAATGAAAATGATAATGACAACGACAACGATAATGACAATGATAATGAAAATAAAAACGAAAATGATAACGACAATGACAACGATAATGATAACGACAACGATAATGACAATGATAACCATAATGAAAATGATAATGACAACGACAACGATAATGACAATGATAATGAAAATAAAAACGAAAATGATAACGACAATGACAACGATAATGATAACGACAACGATAATGACAATGATAACCATAATGAAAATGATAATGACAACGACAACGATAATGACAATGATAATGAAAATAAAAACGAAAATGATAACGACAATGACAACGACAATGACAACGATAATGACAACGATAATGATAATGATAACGATAATGAAAACGACAATGATAACGAAAACGACAATGATATAGATATTAGCAATGACTTTACTGTTACTAACGATAACAATAGTAATATTACCTTTAATCCAGTATTCTCACCAAAAATTATTATTAAAATAAATGGCAAAGATATTGAAGCAGAATGGTCTAAAGATGAGTTTGATAGAGAATATGATGAATATAATCACTTTAAAAAACGTAAAAAAGAATAAAAATTAGTATAATCTAATAATTTTTATAAAACTTCATTAATATTTAACCTCTATTTCTATTTCCATTTCCAAACTTTTGGTATAATATTTTTTTAATTTTATAATTTTAGACATGAAAATAGTCAATATTCTTGTTCTAATATTATTATTGTAAAGTAATAAATTAGAACGGAATATTGACTATATTTATGATTATACTAGTATGGTAACATTAAATTCTAATTAATATTTTAGTATTACATTAAAAAATTCTTATACATGCTTTAGCAAAAGTAGATGTCTTTTTCTTCTACACTTTAATAAAATACCTTCTATTAAGAAAGTTTAAATCCAAATTTTACTGGGTCTTTATCATCAATTACAAAGTGGTTGAATCCTGTAATATATGCACTTGCGGTTATTTCAGGTATTATCGCTGGGTGTTCCCCTACTTTAGTTTCTCCAATAACTTTTCCTCTGAACATAGTTCCTAAAATGCTCTCATATATAAACTCTTCTGACATTTTTAGCTTTCCTTTTGCATATAAAGCTGCCATTTTAGCACTTGTTCCTGTTCCACAAGGAGATCTATCTAACTGACCTTCACCAAATACAACTACATTTTGAAGTGTGGCATTAGGGTTTTTAGGTGGTCCATATATTTCTACTAAATCTACTGTATTTATATGTGGTAAAGTTGGATGCTTTATTTCTACTGTTTTATTGATTATATCTCTTATCATTACCCCCGCTGCACTAAGCTTTGTAGAATTATTAGGACTAATATCTATCCCTAGTTCTTCTGCCTTAACAAGTGCAAAAAAACTTCCTCCAAAAGCTATATTTACTATTACTTTTCCTATTTGTGGCACTTCTATTTCTATTCCTTCTTTATATAGAAATGATGGAACATTAACTATGGAAGTTTCAATAGCCTTTCCATCTTCAACTTTTACCCTTGCTTTAATTAACCCCGCTGGTGCTTCTAAAACTATATCAGTATATGGTTCCTTAATATCAACCATACCTGTTTCAACAGCTATAGTTGCAGCACCTATAGATCCATGACCACACATGTTTAAATATCCTCCAGCATCCATAAATATTATTCCAAGATCAGCTTCTTTAGATACTGGCTGAGTTATTATAGAACCAAACATATCTTTATGTCCTCTTGGTTCAAGCATTATAGCTGTTCTTATGTAATCCATGTGATTTTCTAAATAAGCTTTTTTCTCTGGCATAGTATCCCCTTTTATTACTGGAACTCCACCTACAACTATTCTAGTTGGCTCCCCCATAGTATGAGAGTCTATAGCTTGAATAGATTTTATAAATTTCATGATTTACTCCCCCATTTTTCTCATCTTTAATTTTAAAAAAGCCAATGCTTTTCTACTGTCTAAAGTTGAAACATTATTTTCACCTACAACTTCTGTTTCTATCCCCTCTTTTGACTTATTAAAATCAACTATAGTATCCATATATTTATTAGTAACTACAAATTTAGCTTGAGTTCCAATAAAACTTAATCCTACAACAGGAATATTTCTTTTCCCTATTTCTTCAATGGTATTAGCAAAATCAACATGACTATTCCCCCAGCCATCTACAGAAATTATTGCTCCATCCGCTCTCATAGCTTCTACCCATGTAGCTACCCTTTGCCCAACAAATACTTTATCTTCGTTAGCCTGTGGGGTTCCAACTATAATTATTCCTAGTAAATCTACATCTTCATCATTAGCTATTAAGTCAATTAATGTATCCCTAAAATGATGCAGCGTAGTCTCTTTTGTCGACGGTCCTACTCCCATAATTAAACTCCTCCTAAACATTAATGCATTGCCCTTAAAGCTCCATCTCTATATTCATTAGGTGATACAATTATAGGAATGTTTCCCATATCAATTATTGACCTACCTCCAATTGTTCCACAGGGTTCATTTCCAAATAAACAAGTATCATACATTGCACCTTGTCCAGCAACTTGTTTTATAATTACTACCTTTTTTCTATCTTTTTTGACTTTATCATAATACTCATACCTTTCAGTAGAAAGCCTTCCATTGAGTATTTTTAAACTTTCCCTTATCTCTTGTACTACTAGATCACAACATCTATGAACTTCGGTTATGGACTGCCTATAAGCACCCATGCCAGACTTTAAAATAAAATCCATCTGTATGATAATATCTTCTGTTCTTGGAGTACCAGCTCTATTAAATTTAACTTGTTCATTAAGTATACCTTCTGATGATCCAAACTCTGCAACCTGTACACCTACTTCGTCTACACCATTAACCATAACTATAGTTCCCGTAAGCACGTGAGTTATTCCTTCTCCTATATTACCTAGAACCTTAGTGGCAATTGGAGAAAAATCCATAATAGAATTTACAAAAATATCTCTATCCTGTGGGAGAATTATATTTAATTTTATATCTCTAATGTATTCTTTGTTAAAGGATATATTACTTAGCTCTTCTCTTAAATATAAAATTCCTTCTTCTATATAAGTTCTAGTAGAAAATTTAACTTCTTTAATATGAAAAGTTTTAATTATTAATTTTCTTAATTCTTTATAATCACTCATAAAACTCACCATTTTTAATAATATTAGATTTTAATTATATTTTAAAATCACAACTAAATGAAATTTTTACTTGTCATTCCTTTTTGATACCTTAATTAACTATAAATACCGACTTCCTTAAAAGAAAGTCGGATTTTATATTCTAAACTTTAGCTATATACTCATATGGAAGACTTACTATTTTTCCTGGAGTATCTATAATTATTAACTGTTTTAATGTATCTTTTAATATATTTCTTTGCATTTCTTTATTATTTGGTTCACCAGCATTAGCCCCCATTGGTACAAGTGGAGCCACAGATCTTGGCGTTCCTGTTTGTCTTACAACAGGTGGTAATGCAGCTATACAAATTGTAGGAATCCCTGATTCCTCTATCGCTCTCTGTACTAATACAGCGGAACGATGACAAGTTCCTCAACCTGCAGTTAATACTACAGCGTCTACTCCTTCTTCTTTTAACATTTTTGCTATTGCTGGTCCTGTTTCATTAGAAAACTTCTCTTGATTTCCACCGCCACCCATGAATCCAATGTGTATTGATGAAATTTCTTTTATGAATCCCTCTTCTTTTAATTCTTTTAATCTATCTATAGGAAACATACAGTTTATATCTTTATTAACATCACCATTATCATATCCCCCATGTGATACCATAAGATCAGATGATGAAGTATCTCCTGGTATTATTCTATAAGTAAAATCTCCAGCTAAGTTAAATCTTTTATCTGTCTTTAAGTGAACTCCTGCCGCAGTTGCAAAAGCTATCTTCATATCTTTAAGCTCTTTTGTAACAGGTGACCATACTGGTGGTGGTGTTATAGGTACAAATATTTCTGATTGTAAATTCTTAACAACAGAATAATCCATATTACTTTCCCGCCTTTCTATTTCTTTTCTCAATATTACTTACATATTTTTCATTTGCTTCTTCTGATAAAACCTCTGGAAAACTCATTTTAAACCCAACTTCTTGTCCTAGTTTAAGAGGGTAATTTGTTATAAGCATCCTCATAGGTATCTTCATATAACCAAGCCTTCCTTTTAAATCAATTCCAACGGCTCCATCCTGTATTTCTACTATTATTCCTTGCATTTCAATAATTTTATCTCCGTATTGCATCTTTTACCTCATTACATAAAATCACTATTTTGTAGCATATTTTTCTAGTCTTTTTTGACTCATAGGTATTGAAGTTTCATTTTCTACTCTATCAACTTTTATATCATAAGCTTTTTCAATTTCATCCAAGTTAGATTCCTTAACATTTGGATTCCATTTTCTTTCAGCAGCTTTAACTTCCTCACCGGTCATAGCGGACTTAACCATAGCTAATGCTCTTATGGCATCTTCTTTGCAAAGGGTATTACAGGAGAGAACCTCATTTTCTATTCCTGCTTCTGACTTGTTATTATCAACCATATATTTCATATATTTATTACCAACAACTAGCGCTCCTTGCACAGCACAGAAAGACATACCAACACAAATTACTCCTCTCATTCCAATTTGCTCTATATGAGAAGCAAAATCTATATGATTGTTTCCAAAACCTTCTGTAGTAACTATAGCTCCATCTACATCCATAGACTCTACCATCATTCCTAATCTTTCAGACACATAGAATTTTTCAGAGTTAATTTGTGGAGAGCCTATGAAAATAACCCCTGCCAAATCTATTTCTTCATCTTTCATTGCTTCTATTACTAATGGTTCCCTAAAATAATGCCTTGAACACTCTTTAGATGCTGGCCCTATACAAGTTAATGCATGTATACCTCCATCTAATACTTCCAATGGTGACAACATTACAGGAACATTTCCAAGGTCAACATTTGGTTTCCCTCCAAGAACCCCAACTGGCTCCACTGGCAAAATTAAATTATCATGCATTGCACCTTGTCCCATTATCTCTTTAACTATAACCAATTTTTTCTTTCCTGGTCTTCTATATTGAACTAATTCTTCAGTATTAACTACTAAACTTTCATCTAAATCCTTCAGTGCCATTCTTATTTCTTGAGTTATAAAATCCGTTGCTTTATGTGCTGCTAATGGTCCTGGTCTTTCCATATTAGTACCTCTAGCTATAACTACTTCTGTTTTTATAAAAATTTCACCCTTATCTGGAGCACCTGGCCTTCCCCACATTATATTTTCTTCTAATATACCTTCTGATGAACCAAATTCACCTATTTGTACTCCATCTTCATCAGTTCCAGTAACCATTACAATTACTCCATCTAATATCCTTGTAATCCCTGTACCTAGTTTTGAGTCTCCTTCTTTTGTAGCTATTGGTTGTACGTCCATTATGGTTTCAGAGTAGATATTATATTTTTCTGGAGTTATTATATCTACTTTTATTGATTTAACTAACTCACTTTCATTTGCTGCATCTTCACAAATGTTTTCTCTTATATAAAGAGTTGTCCCTTCAATTTTAGTTTCTTGTCCAAACTTAACTTCATTTATTTTAAAGTGTTTTTTAGTTAGATTTCTTACTTTTTTAGGTTCTAAAATCACTTCTTTTATTTCACATTTATCTTCTATTTTTACTTCCTGTGTTTTAATATTTGATAATTGAGTCTTTGTAGTAGTCATTTTTGCTGGAGATTCTGCCATTGGTGCCATATTTAGCGGAACTTCAATATCAATTCCCTTACCTTCAGCTATTTTAATTTTAAGAACTCCACCATTAAAGCTTGTAATAGTTTCTGATTGATTTGATATTACTGCCTCATCATATCCCTCTAACATGTTTCCTGTAATTGGAGTTAATGCAACTGCATCAACTTTTAATTTTTTTCCTACAACTTCTCCTATAGTTAACACATCTTCTTTCAATCTTATAAGTAATGAATCTTCTAATTGCTCAAAATGCATTGGATTTTCTAAATCATCACTTGAAATAATTTGCCCTGACTTTTTATTAACTTTAAGTACTGCTTTAGCATTTTCATCTATACTTTCTTTTATTTTGCTTTTAGCACCTGTAGATAAGCTTTTAATCCCTTCTAATAAATCTGGAGTTAAAGGTGTTAATGAATCTATAGTTTTAATTAATCTAGCTCCTAACACTTCACCTATTTTAAAACAATTCTTTGGTATATTTAATAATCCTGAATCAACCATATCAGGGAAAATTTCTGGATCTTCTAAATTATCTGCTGAGATTATAGTTCCAGCTTCTGTTCTACAACATACAACCGCAACTTCGTCCTTTAAAGCTTCTGCATGTTCCTTACTCATTGACATAATCAAAGGCCTCCTTTTAATCTACTATTTTAATGTAGTTTTATAATTATGAATATTTAACAAATGTAGTCCTTATAAAATAACAAGTGAAAAATACATAATTAAAGTCTTCTAGTTAATTTGTGATCTACAGTTCTAAATATATGATCTGTATGATGATATACAGCTAAGCCAGCCTTAGGTCCACAGTTCATAACAGTGTTTGAGCAATCACTACAATTAGAAATCAATACTCTCTCCGCTTTAGCCTTTTTAAGGTCTAAAATTACAGCAGCCTGTCCTGGACAATCTCCAGGAGTTTTACATTTATTAGCACCTTTAACATTGACTATATTTTTACATTGTACTACTTTAACAACATTTGATTTCATTTTTTCTGCTAAATCTCTTAATCTTTCTTCATTTGCTCCACAAGCACAGACTAATAATCCTAAATTTCCTTTAAATTCAGGCAATTCTAAAGTTACTATAGCTCCTCCTGATATTTTTGTTACAGTAACTTCTTCAAGATCTTCTGCTTTTCCTGTATATGGTCCACCTATTACAAGTTCACCATATTCACCATCTATTCCACCGCACTGATCAATTAACTCCTTTATAGGAGTTCCTATAGGAATATCAAAAAATACTTTAGATTCTTTACCACTTTTTATCTTCCCAGCTATAGTTATATCTTTATCTATAACAGGTTTCTTATCTTCTACAGCTCTTGTTATATTTGCTAATGTTTCTGTATTCAATACAACACATTTTGCTGCTAACGGAAGCTCTGTTGGTTCTAACCATCTTCCAAAAATGCCATGAATTAAAGCTCTCTCTTCTCCCATAGGATAAATATCTTTAAGTTTTTTTATTTCTATGTTATCAATTCCATTTAGCTCTTTTTCAATAGAGGCAATAACCTTTTCATTTTTAGCCTTTATTCCTATGTATGCACCTTTAGCTTTAGTAGCTTCCATTGCATATTTTATTCCTTTTATAACTATTTGAGGATTTTCCTCTAAAAGTCTTATATTATGTTCTAATAATGGTTCACATTCTACACAGTTAGCTATTATATATCCATCTGGTATTTCAGCTTTAAGTTTTATATGAGTGGGAAATCCTGCTCCACCAGCCCCTACTATCCCAGCTTCAAATACAGTATCAGCAATATTTTTACATTCTTTAATCTTTACATAATCTTTGCTTTGATCTTTATCGCATAAAATTATTATTTCTCTATCTGTTATTTTAAAAATTTCACCATTAACACTACTGTGAATTTTAGCACCTAATCCCTTTGTAGGGTTGGCAATACATTCTCCTCTTTTTACTTTTTGTCCCTCTTTTACAAGAGGTTCACAAGCCTCGCCTACATGCATTTTTAAAGGAAATTTAAACATATTACTCATAGATTCCCCTCCTTTTCCTACTCTAATTTATCAGCAAAAATCATGCCAATATTATTAATATTATAAAAATTTATAGTTAACCATTGGAAAATAGCCCTAATAAATACAAAACACTTCATTAATAAATTTTATCTTTTTTACTTTTAGTCAAAAAACTGACATTTTTCTTGCTACGATTTTGTTAACCCCCTTGCAATATCCCATTATATAAAGATTTTCAATCATTATATATATGTCAAAAAAATAAACACACCTGTCGATTTATCGACAGGTATCTAACATATTATATTGTTTTAATTTATAATATAGTGTGCTTCTTTTTATTTTTAAAATTTCTGCTGCTTTAACTTTATTACCACCAGTAATATTCATAACTTCCCCTATTATTTCACTCTCCAAAGTTTTAACCATTTTTTCTAAGTTGTATTTATCATCTAAATCAATATCTTTATTTACAAAATATTTTTCATCTTCATAACTTAATATATATTTTGGAATACTATCTACTGATATACATTCTCCATTAGATAGTAAAACCATTCTTTGAATTACATTTTTTAGTTCTCTTATATTTCCTTCCCATTTATATGATGATAATATATTATAGATTCTATTATCTATTTCCTTTATCTCTATTCCCTCATTCTTTGATACTTGGCTAATAAATAAATTAATTAAGTCTTTAATATCTTCTTTCCGTTCTCTTAATGAAGGTAACTCAACTTGTACAATTGCTAATCTATAGAATAAATCATTTCTAAAAGTTTCTTCTTTAATAGATTTTTTTAAATCTTTATTAGTAGCTGCTATAATTCTTGCATTAGTATAAATAGGCTTACCGCTACCTAATTTATATATTACACCATCCTGAAGTACTCTTAAAAGTTTACTTTGCATGCCAAGAGGCATGTCCCCAATTTCATCTAAAAATAAAGTTCCGTTATTTGCAAATTCAAACATTCCCATTTTCCCTTTTTTAGTAGCACCAGTAAAAGCCCCTTCTACATAGCCAAAAAGTTCACTTTCTAAAAGATTTTCAGGTATAGCACTACAGTTTATTGCAACAAATTGTCCATTTCTTCCACTGGCTTCGTGAATTGCTTTCGCAAAAACTTCTTTTCCCGTTCCACTTTCTCCAGTAATAAGTACAGAAGCTGAGCTTGGTGCCACTTTTTGACAAAGATTTATGGCCTCAATTATCTTTTTACTCTTTCCTCCTATATAAGAAAAACTATAATTATTAGCAATTTCTTTATTATAGGCATTACTTAACATTTCTACTTTAGCATTAGCGCTTTCTAATTTTCTTGATAGCGATACAACTTCTGTTACATCTCTATCTGTAGATACTACTGCCACCATTTCTTTCTTGGAGTTATATATTGGAATTACACTTAAAATTACGGACTTTCCTTTCATAGGCTCATGCCTTATATTCTCTATAGCTTTTCCTTCTTTCAACACTTTAGGGATTAGCGGATTATTAAAATGTTCTGTAACTTTCAAGCCAATAATATCCTTAGCTTTAACCTTATACAGTTTTTCTGAACTTTTATTCCAATAAGTTACTATTCCATTAATATCACAAATACATACAGCTTCATGAATATTATCTAAAATATTATTTTGGAGATTAAATATCTCATCTACTTTTAAATAAAAACTATCTCTCAAATTATTGTTTGTTATTATTCCAATAATCTTATCCTTCTCCATTACCGGAAGACGTCCAATATTATTTAAGATCATAATATCTCTTGCATCTCTTGCAAATTTATAGGGATTTATAGTAACTACATCTTTTATAGCATAATTTATAATTTTATCTTCTAATAAATCTTTTTTCTCAGTACATATTTTTGCTAAATCTTTTCTAGTAAAAATACCCATTAACTTCTTTTTTTCATTAACTACTATAACTTCATCTAAATTCTGTGCTATCATCATATCTAAAACCTGTTTAACAGTGTCATTATAAAGAACCTCTTTAAATTCTATATTCATTATATCTTTTACTCTATAAAGTAATTCCCCAATGTTCATCTTCTTCTCCTACCACCCTTATAAATTCAATTAGCATTTATATAGTAAATCTATGTCCTTTAGTTACTATACAATACTACTAATTACTTTTAAATTAAAATTAAAAATATTACAATAATTTAACTAGCTTTAAGCTAGTTTTATATAAAATAAAAAATTGAGTAAAATTTATTTTTATATTAAATTAAAAATAAAATTTTATAAATTCGTATACTTAAATAAAATCGTGACAAAGTCACGATTTTATTTAAGCCTCCAAAATTCATAATAATTATTTAAACTTTATCTTTTCTTATTAAATTATACCCTAAAAGTATAATAAAGGCACTTAAAATTCCTACTAACATACCTACAAATACATCACTAGGATAATGAACATATAAATAAATTCTTGAAAAACCTATAAGTACAGCAAGCACTATAGGAATTATTTTGTATTGAGGTAATAATATAAATAATATTGTAGCTACTGCAAAAGATGATGAAGTGTGTCCTGACGGAAAGGAAAAAGATTTAGGTATGTGTATCAACGGATCTGATATAGGATACCTAATAATTGGTCTAACCCTTTCTACCACATTTTTTATTATACCTTCTGTTAAAATAGTACTTAATAATAAAGAACTAAGACAAAGAAGTCCTATATGTCTATAATCTTTTTTTAATAAGCATATTATAGATATAATTATCCATATAGCTCCTCCATCACCTAAATGAGTTATAATTGGCATTAGTTTATCAAATAATGGATTCTTCAATCCATGATGTATAAAATCAATTAGTATTTTATCAATAGCATGAATATTCTTAAGCATATTTAATCTTTTCTCCCATTTAAATTCTCATATAAGGTGTTTGAAAGAAAATAATAAACCAAAGATGTAATATATTTTATATCAAACAAGACATCAAGTTATACTCATAGTAATTCTATAAGTGATTATGACACCCTAGCATGATGCGAAATATACTAACATACTAGCTTGTTATTTTTTTAAGATTTTTAATATAATTTATAGTAAAATATATTATTATTATTTTACTATAAATTCTTAACTATGTTAACCAAAAATTTTTATTGTTTTGATAGCTCTTAAATAATTCTCTCCACCAGAAGTATAAATTAAAGTTAATGGTGTTACTGCAACTCCTTTAGCTGAAATATAGTATAAATCTCCTTTTTTCTCACTACATATTCTAGACACATAAAAACCTATAGTGTCATGTATTATAAAGTACTCATCATGATATTTACCTAAATAAATCACAACATGACCATCTAGATACATAAGACATCCTGGAGTCATCGTATCCAATACTTTTTTCTTTTCTTCAATAGTCATATTTTCTATGCACTTAGTTATTCCTATTGCCTTTTTCTCTTGCTGGGATGTATTTCTAGGAAGCATTAGTCCCATAGTCTTAAATACATCTACTACTAAACTGGAACAGTCTCTTCCAAAAAATTCTCCTCCCCATCCATATCTTTCTCCTAAGCATTTAAAACTTTGCCTTATAATATTCTCTTCTGTATAAGGTAAATATCCATAAGATACATCTTCGCTTCTTGAAATTAGTATTTGTGTAAACTTTAAACTTCCATCATAACACCTTATTGGAAGCCATACCACATAACTTCCGCAAGGATACATATCATAAATAGTTTCTAAAATATCTTCTTCTTTTACTAATGAAAATTTTACTCCCATATCTATAGGAATCATAGATATACTTTCATCAAAAGGATTATATCCAGTATAAATTCTTCTACCTGTAACTACTAAAAATTCCTTAGCTTTTGTATATTTTAATATAGGTTCCTTTTCTCCTATAGCAATATCTTTTCTTTTAATCCATCCTTTATACCCATATGTTTTTATAAAATACCATTCTTTATCTTTACTTTCATGTAAAATTACACAAGGATCGCAAATATTAATCGCCGTTTCCATTAATCTATCTAAGTCATAATCCTTTGGATTTTTAAAAATTCTATCATCTGTAGGATAAGATTTTATATGTGACCTTCTTGTAACCATCCCATACCGTATTAAATTTTTTTCTTTTATAGCTTCTAAATTTAAATTTTTACTTAATTTTAGAAAATATTCTTTTTCTAAAATAAGACCATTTTTATATCTAATTGTAGAATGAGGTTTACTTACAGATAAAATTAGGTTCCTTAATTCTTTCTCTTCGAGAAAATTTTGTAATAAAAATATATCCTCTATTATATTACTTTTCATAGATCTTTCATTATATTTTTATCTTTCATCATCGCATATTATTATTCTCTTTGAAGTATTACTATTATTTATCCAAAATTCAGGATATAACATTTCTGTTTTAACCCTAGCAACTTTTGAAGAAAATTGAGTAAACAGTACACTCACCTCTTTATATACATTTTTATTATATATTGTATTAATTCTTAATGGATTATAAAACCATTAATGGTAGATTAATATTTATTAATCTTAAAATAGATATATCTTTAAGATTGTAATTTATATAAAGAGTATTATTTTGTAATTTTAATTATTACGTACAAATTTTTATTATAGCCCTATATTTATAATATGCTTGCTAATTATGTTTCATGGAAATTGTTATTGACATGAAATTTATAAGTGATATAATATTATAAATATATATTTATAATATACAAATTTTAATATGCATATGATATTATTAAATAAATAATAAATGCAATGAAGAGAAGAGTAAGCTGCCTTACATTTACAGAGAGAGAATACATTAGCTGAAAGTATTCTTAAATAGAATCAGTTGAAAACCACCTCTGAGTGACTTTAATAAAGTCCGGATAAATCCGTTAAAATTTTAAAGTGGTATATCATAATTTTGATATGCAAATTGGGTGGAACCACGGGTATATTATCTCGTCCCTTTTCTAATTATTATAGAAAAGAGGCGTTTTTTTATTTATAAAGCTTTTATAGCTTATGAAAAATTATATATTAAAACACTATGAAGAGAAAAGTAAACTGTCTTACATTTACAGAGAGAGAATACATTAGCTGAAAGTATTCTTAAATAGAACCAGTTGAAGACCACCTCTGAGTGACTCTAATAAAGTCCGGATAAATCCGTTAAAATTTTTTAAAGTGGCATATTATAATATTGATATGCAATTTGGGTGGAACCACGGGAATACTCTCTCGTCCCTTTTCTAATTATTTATAGAAAAGCGACGAGTTTTTTATTTTTAAAAAATCTCATGCTTTGATGAGAATTATTTATAATTATTAATTATCAATTATTTTAGGAGGTAACAAAAAATGATTAGAATTACATTAAAAGACGGTTCAATAAAAGAATATGAAAACTCATTATCAGTTTTAGATATTGCTAAGGATATTTCTGAAGGTCTTGCAAGAGTAGCAACTGCTGGATTTATTGATAACAAAATTGTAGATTTACGTTGTATAGTTGATAAAGATTGTGATTTAAGCATTCTTACTTTTAATGATGTAGAAGGGAAAAATGCTTTTAGACACACAACAGCACATATACTAGCTCAAGCTGTTAAGAGATTATATCCTAATGCTCAACTCGCTATAGGTCCTTCAATTGAAGATGGTTTCTATTATGATTTTGATATAGAAAAACCATTTACTTCTGAAGATGTAGAAAAAATTGAAGATGAAATGAAAAAAATTATTAAGGAAGATTTAAAAATTGAAAGATTTGAGCTTCCTAGAGAGGAAGCACTTAAGTTAATGAATGAAATGAATGAACCTTATAAAGTTGAATTAATTAATGACTTACCTGAAGATTCTATAATTTCATTTTACAAACAAGGTGAATTTATAGATTTATGTGCAGGTCCTCATCTAATGTCTACAAAATATGTTAAAGCTATAAAATTGACAAAAATAGCTGGTGCATATTGGAGAGGAAATGAGAAAAATAAAATGCTTTCTCGTATCTACGGAACTTCTTTCACTAAAAAATCTGACTTAGATGAGTATTTAGAAAGAGTTGAAGAAGCTAAGAAACGTGACCATCGTAAACTTGGTAAAGAGCTTGAACTTTTTACATTGCTAGATGAAGGTCCTGGTTTTCCTTTCTTTTTACCTAAAGGAATGGAACTTAGAAATACACTTATAGACTTTTGGAGAGAAATTCATAAAAAAGCAGGCTATAAAGAAATCTCCACTCCCATTATATTAAATAAGGATTTGTGGATTAGAAGTGGTCATTGGGATCACTATAGAGAAAACATGTACACAACAGAAATAGATGAAATGGATTATGCAATTAAACCAATGAACTGTCCCGGAGGAATGTTAGTATATAAAACAAGTCTTCACTCCTATAGAGATTTACCTCTTCGTATTGGTGAATTAGGTCTTGTACATCGCCATGAGTTATCTGGCGCATTGCACGGATTAATGCGTGTTCGTAACTTTACTCAAGATGATGCTCATATATTTATGCTTCCTGAGCAAATTAAAGATGAGATTAAAGGAGTAATAAGACTAATTGATGAAGTTTATGGAGTATTTGGATTTAAATATCATGTTGAACTATCTACAAGACCAGAAAATAGTATGGGCAGTGATCAAGAATGGAACAGAGCAACTGAGGCTCTTAGAGAAGCTCTTATAGAACTTGGATATAACTATAAGGTTAATGAGGGTGATGGTGCATTTTATGGCCCCAAGATAGATTTTCATCTCGAAGATTGTTTAGGACGTACATGGCAATGTGGTACAATACAACTAGATTTCCAACTTCCAGAAAGATTTGATCTTAATTATATAGGCTCAGATGGTGAAAAACATAGACCAGTTATGATACATCGTGTAGTCTTTGGAAGTATAGAACGTTTTATAGGAATTCTAACTGAACACTTTGCTGGTGCTTTCCCTACTTGGCTTTCACCTATACAAGCAAAAGTTCTTCCTATTTCTGAAAAATACAATAATTATGGTGAAAAGATAATAAATAAATTAAAAAGCTTTGGCATAAAAGTGGAAATGGACGAACGTACTGAAAAAATAGGATATAAAATTAGAGAAGCTCGTAATGAAAGAATTCCTTATATTTTGGTGGTAGGTGAAAAAGAAGCTTCTAAGAAGGAAGTATCTGTTAGAAGTCGTAAAAATGGTGAAGAAGGGAATATTTCTATAGACGATTTCATTGAGAAAGTCCTTAAAGAAATAAATAGTAAAGAGTTATAGAAAAATTTGCTATACAAAATTATCCTCAATTTAGCATTAATAGTTAATAAGATTAAAACAGACTTAATATATCCTAAAAATTATATAATAATTTAAAATACTTCTTTTAAATTTATTTTTATTATTATATAATTTTAGTAGTAATAAATTTATTTAAATATGGTAATAATAGTATAAAGCTGTGAAGAGAAGAGTAAACTGCCTTACATTTACAGAGAGAGAATATATTAGCTGAAAGTATTCTTAAATAGAATCAGTTGAAAACCACCTCTGAGTGACTCTAATAAAGTCCGGATAAATCCGTTAAAATTTTTAAAGTGGTATATCATAATCTTGATATACAAATTGGGTGGAACCACGGGAATATTATCTCGTCCCTTTTCTAATTATTATAGAAAAGAGGCGAGTTTTTATTTTAAAAAATAATTTAAAAACTCTCATGCTTTGATGTGAATTATCATAATTAATTATCAATAGTTTTAAGGAGGTAAATAAAAATGATTAAAGTTACATTAAAAGATGGCTCAATAAAAGAATATGAAAACTCATTATCAGTTTTAGATATTGCTAAAGATATTTCTGATGGTCTTGCAAGAGTAGCAACTGCTGGATTTGTTGATAATAAAACTGTAGATCTACGTTATATAGTTGATAAAGATTGTGAGCTAAGCATTCTTACTTTTAATGATGAAGAAGGAAGAAATGCTTTTAGGCACACAACAGCACATATACTAGCTCAAGCTGTTAAAAGTTTATATCCTAATGCAAAACTTGCCATAGGACCTTCTATTGAAGATGGTTTCTACTATGATTTTGATGTAGAAAAACCATTTACTTTTGAAGATATAGAAAAAATTGAAGCTGAGATGAAAAAAATCGTTAAGCAAGACTTAAAAATTGAAAGATTTGAGCTTCCTAGGGAAGAAGCACTTAAATTAATGAATGAAATGAACGAGCCTTATAAAGTTGAATTAATCAACGACTTACCTGAGGATTCTATAATTTCATTTTATAAACAAGGTGAATTTGTAGATTTATGTGCAGGTCCTCACCTAATGTCCACAAAATATGTTAAAGCTATAAAATTGACAAAAATAGCTGGTGCATATTGGAGAGGAAATGAGAAAAATAAAATGCTTTCCCGTATATACGGAACTTCTTTCACTAAAAAATCTGATTTAGATGAGTATTTAGAAAGAGTTGAGGAAGCTAAAAAACGTGATCATAACAAATTAGGAAGAGAACTTGAATTATTTACAACTGCTGAACCAGTGGGTCAAGGACTTCCACTATTAATGCCAAAAGGAGCTAAAATTGTTCAAACTCTTCAAAGATGGGTAGAAGATGAAGAAGAAAAAAGAGGGTATCTATTAACTAAAACTCCATTTATGGCTAAAAGTGATTTATATAAAATTTCAGGACATTGGGATCATTACAAAGATGGAATGTTTGTTCTTGGAGATGAAGAAAATGACGATGAGGTATTTGCACTTCGTCCAATGACTTGCCCTTTCCAATTTATGATATATAACTCTAAAAAAAAAAGTTATAGAGATTTACCATTAAGATATGGCGAAACTTCAACTCTATTTAGAAATGAATCTTCTGGAGAAATGCATGGATTAATTCGTGTAAGACAATTTACAATTTCTGAAGGTCACTTAATAGTTACTCCAGAGCAATTGGAAGAAGAATTTAGGGGCGTAGTTGATTTAATTAATTATATGTTAGAAACTTTAGGACTAAGAGAAGATATAACTTATAGATTCTCCAAGTGGGATCCAGATAATAAAGCTAAGTATATAGATAAACCAGAAGCTTGGGAAGAAACTCAAGTTATAATGAAACAAATTTTAGATAATTTAGGACTTGACTATAAAGAAGCTGTCGGTGAAGCTGCTTTCTATGGTCCAAAATTAGATCTACAAATTAAGAATGTTCATGGAAAAGAGGATACAATAATCACTGTTCAAATTGATTTCTCACTTGCTGAAAGATTTGGAATGACTTATATTGATAAGGACAGTAAAGAAAGATATCCATATGTAATTCATAGGACTTCAATTGGATGTTATGAGAGAACTCTAGCATTGCTTATAGAAAAATATGCCGGTGCTTTTCCAACTTGGCTAGCACCAGTTCAAGTTAAAGTTCTTCCAATCTCTGAAAAACATCATGATTATGCTGAAGAGGTTGTTAAAACATTTAAAGCAAATAATATAAAAGTTGAAGCTGACTACAGAGCTGAAAAAATAGGTTACAAAATAAGAGAAGCTCGTAATGAAAGAATTCCTTATATCTTAGTTGTAGGTGAAAAAGAAGCTGAAAATAAAGAAGTTGCTGTAAGAAGTAGAAAAAATGGTGAAGAAGGTGCTATAGCACTTGATGTATTTGTTGAAAGAGTATTAACTGAAATTAATAATAAAGAAAGATAAAATAAAATCGTGGCAATTGCCACGATTTTATTTTTTAAAGTTACTTAATAAATATATGATATTTATAATTAATTAATACTAATAATTGCTTAAATAAGGTTGTAAATTTAAATTTTTTAAAATATAATTAATATATGTTAACTTTTTAATAATAATTTATATTCTTAAATTCATTATCTTATAATAAAAAAAAGGTAATAGCATTTTGCTATTACCATCAACAAGCGAAAGTTTATGTGAGGTATGATTTTTTTACTTCGCATTTAAAGCAAGTATATTAAAGGGTATAAATTGGGTATTAAACTATTTTTTTATTTTTTTAGGAACTGCTGGTTGATACCATAATCCCCAACAAGCTGTTCCTGCACTCATTTTAGCAACAGCTAAAGATGCTGTTCCTATGCCTTTAAGAACTAATGAATTTTTTTTCATAATGACTTCCCCCTCTATAAATTATATTAATAAAGATACTGCTTCTATAAATATAGCTGCAGAACCTATATAACAATAAATATTTAAATCTTTATTTAATATAAATAAAGCTATTATAATGGATACTTCAATAAAATATGTTATAAATGTTCTTTTTCTATAAATCCTCTTTTCATCTTCATCTAGAGGCTTATTTTTCGTATCCTTTGGTGCTAATTTAATAAATATTATCAATGCTATTAAAAGCATTCCTATTAATATTATTGGATTTCTTATCAGATTTATATTTTTAAATAAAAATATAGAAACATTACTTAATATTGCAAATGATAGAAAACATCCTAATGGTGTACTAGCATGATATCCTCCTGCTTGCAACCTCATAAAAAAGAATATTGTTGTAAAGACTATCATTTCTTTAAGCCATCCAAATAAAACACCTAATAAAATTAATCCAATTAGCTCTCCTATAGTTACCAGTAACATAGTTAAGCCATACATATAAACTTCTAAATCATCTTCGTTAATTATTTTATTTTGAATTAATGAAGTACATATTTTGCTAGATATTTTATTTACCATAACTTTACCTCATTTATCAAATTTCTTTATTTTTCTATTATTAATATAAGATACTTTTACTTTAAAATAAAGTAGCTTTGCATAATTTGACATTGAAATGTAATAATTGGACAATCTTTTGTAAAAAGTACCTAACAATGTTATAGTTAATAGTTTTTCATATATAGATATTAATATTTTTAAATTAGAATATAAATTAATTCCTTAAAATTATAATTTTAAATATAAAAGATCACCTATATTTATAGGTGACCTTTTATAATCCATAGGTAGTAATGGATTGCTAATTTATGTGGGATTAATTTATTTATAATAAAGTAACTGACTGAATAAAAATAGCAAAAGCTATTGTACAAGAATATGATGATAAATTCTTATTTATCAAAAATAATATTAAAACTACTAAAGCTTGTAAAAAATAAGCTATAAATGTATTTCTTCTAAGCTTTTTTCTCTTTTCTTCAGAATAAGAAGAAAATTTTAACTTATAAGGTGCTTGTTTAAAAAATATTACAAGTGCTATAATCATAAGCACCACAGTAATTATTATATTATTTCCTGATAATTCATTAACTGAGGATATGTAAACACTTATTAATGCTAAAGAAGAAAAGCAAACAAAATTCTTTATATAATTGCTAAGCCAACATCCTCCTGCAAACATCCTCATTATTCTAAATGATATAATAAATAACATCATTTGTGAAAGACAATTAAACAATATCCCAATTAATATAAATCCTATAATATCTAAAATTAACAAAATAATCTTTTGAAGTTTCTTTATATAAGTTTGAAAATCATCAAATTTGATTATATTATTTTTAACTAAGGACTTACATATCTTTACTGATAAAGTGCCTATCATTGTATCACCACTTAATAAAGTATTTACTCTTCAATAGCTATATTAATACATTCATCTAATCTTTAAAATACATTTTGCACATTTTGACTGTTAAATGTAATAATTGGGCTAAATTTTTTAAAATCTTATAAAATACGTTTTTTAACATATCTCTTTCATAGCAATATTTAAAACAAATTCTTCTTTTGATTGTTCAATTTTTAGCAATCCGTCATATTTATCAACAATATATTTTATGTTTTTAAGCCCAAATCCATGGTTTTCTTTATCTATTTTAGTGGTTTCATAACTATTTTCATCAATAAATACATCTTTCTTCTTACTGTTTTTTATTTTTATAATTAAATATTCACCTTTCATATACATATAAAGTTTTATATATTTCTTTTTTAAGTTTTCACAAGCTTCTATGGCATTACTAAGAGAATTACCTAATATAATAGAAATATCCATAGAATTAACTTTTAATTCTTTAGGAATATCTATGTTTAAATCTACTTCTATATCTTTTTCCTTTGCTACTGTTAGATTATTATTTAGTATAGCTAAAATTGTTGAATTTTCTATGTTTACTATATTGTTAACCTCTTGTACATCTTTTAATAATTCTTTTGCATATTTCTTAGCTTCATCAATATTATTTAAGTCTAAAAGCCCATAAATACAACTAATATGATGATTAAAATCATATCTTTGAGCCTTTAACTTATATGTAAGTCTATCTAAACTTTCTATATAATTTTGTTGTCTTTCATACTCTCTCATAAGCAATAGCCATTCTGATTCCTTTTTTGAATATTTAATTATTTGATTTATAACATTTATGACCATTGCAGTAAAAATAATAATTGTTATTGTCATTGTAAATATAGTTGTTAGCTTCAACTATATCTTTATTCTTAAATAAGCTAAATATCATAAATATAAAAAATATATTTATACTTAAAGTCATTATTAATTCATATACATATATCTTTTTTAAATTTTTTTTTGCACTATTTTTATATTACCTGCAAAATCTAATCATTAAATATACTATTGTTCTAGTTAATATAAAATATATTACTGTATATAAATTAGAAGAAACTAATTGATTTTGATTTATACCAAATAACATATAGGTAAATGAAACAAATATAAGTTCTACAAAAGTTATTACAATTATATAAGCTAAATTCCCAAAAATTATTTTTAACAAATCTGAATTAAAAATATATTTATAAGTAATTACATTTGAAAATATTATAAATAAAATCCCTTTTTGACTTCCTAATCCGAAGTAACTATTGCTTAAATAAGTTACTGTAACTTGAAAAATTAATAGAATAATCACTATATGTTTAGGCCTATTGTTTTTATCAAACATAGCCCTCATAAATAAATATCCTAAAATTACTTCTACAACTTTTATAAAAATATTTGAAATTACTACTATATCCACATACCCTCACCTATCCAAATAAATTGTTTGCTAAGCACTGTCTTACTTCTTTAACTGATGCTTTGCTTACAGGAATATCAATATCTAAATCTGAAATATATACACTTTGACTTTTATAGGAGGTTAGTTTACTTTTATTAATTATAAAACTTTGATGGCATTGTACAAAGTAATCCATATCTAATACTTTCTTTAACTCTTTTAAAGAAGCATAATATTCAATAGTTTCCTGTTTTGTTATCACCCTTACTTTCCTTAAATACTTTTCAAAATAATATATATCATCGTATCTAATTCTATAAACTTTATCTTTATTATCTATTACCAATTCTTTAGATTTCTCAATTTTTAAACTTAATATTTCTATTGCTTCCGAAATAACACTATAAAACTTTTCATAAGATATAGGCTTAATAATATAATTAAAACTTCTTATCTCAAATGCATTCAAAGCATAATCTTTAAATCCTGTTATATAAATTATAATTGCTCTTTTATTAACTTCCCTAATTTTGTATCCAAGCTCCATACCATTTAAGCCACTCATTTCAATGTCTAGAAGAAAAATGTCTATATCACTGATTTTTAATGACGAACTATTTTTTGATAGTTTGTCCAAAAGTTCTTCTGCACTATTAAAACTTAAGATATTAAATAAATTATTGCCATCAGAAAATTTATTTAAATATCCATTAATAATCCCCACTTGAATATTATCATCATCACAAATAATAACATTATATGACATCTATATTCCCCCTTCCTAGATAGTCATAATAATACCTATTATAATATCAATTTTCCAATATTCAATTTCTCCTCTTTTCTTTGAGGTTTTTAATTTATAGATAATAATAAAAATTATTGTAAACGATTTAATTAATTGTTTTTATATTTCAAAATTTTAAAACTATATTAAATATTTTTATTGTTATCCTTTTAAATTGGTGTTGCAAATGTTACAATTGTGTTAATTAGGATATCTTTATAATTTTTTGTATAAAATCTTTAAAACTAGGAGGGTTAATAACTATGAAATAAATAAAATTCATAACTTTTTAGAAGAAAATAAACAAAATATAATAAATCATACTAAAGACTTAGTTGAAATTCCAAGTGTATCTGAGAATATAGATAAAGTAAAAGAAGCTTTAAGGCTTGTTATAGATAAATCTTCTAATATGGGCTTTAAAGCTTACACCGTATTAAATGATTCCATAGGAATTATTGAAATGGGAGAAGGTAAAGAAACAATAGGAATATTAACTCATATAGATGTAGTTCCTGCAGATGATTTAGAAGATTGGAAAACCAATCCTTTTGAAATGGTAGAAAAAGACGGACTTTTATTTGGTCGTGGGGTATTAGATGACAAAGGTCCTATAATTTCTGCTTTATATGCTATGGATGCTATTCGTAAATTAAATATGCCTATTAAGAAAAAGGTTCAACTTATAATAGGTACTCAAGAAGAAGTAGAATGGACAGATATGAATGAATATGTAAAGAAATATCCTCTACCAGATTATGGTTTTACTCCTGATGGACAATTTCCTATATGTAACAAAGAAAAAGGATATGCAGATATATCATTTAAATTTGAAGGAAAATGTGAAGATAATATAGGTAATTTTGAAATTTTAGACATACAAAGCGGTAATGCTACAAACTCAGTGCCTGCAGTAGCTAAAGCAACTTTAAAAGGAAACTTAGAAGAACTACAAGCTATAGTTGAAGCCTACATAAAAGAAAATAAAGATGAAAAAATCTCATTAAAGTCAGATGGTGAGAACATCATAGTAACAGCACAAGGAATTGCCTGTCACTCAGCATATCCTCAGCAAGGTGTTAACCCTATAATAATGCTAGGAAAATTTTTAAATACTTTAAATCTAAAAGACAACTCAGGAGCTAGATTGGTTAAATTTATAGCAGAGTCTTGCTATGATTATTTTGGAAAAGGTTTAGGTCTATATAGTGAAAGTGAATATTTAGATGGAGAATATATGCATAGAAATGTTATCTCCCCAACAGTTATTAAAGGTGAAAATGACGTCTATGATATAAATCTAAATATGAGACCAGTATATGGTACTACAGTAGAAGGCTTAAAGGAAATCTTAAATAAAGTATGCAAAAATGCTAACTGTACTTTTGAAATTGAAGATTTCTTAGCTCCAATATTTGTAAGTAAAGAAAAACCATTCTTAAAAATAATGGAAGATACTTATAATGAATTAAGTGGATTAAAAAATGAATTTACATTAGGGCATGGAACCTCTTATGCAAAAGCAATGCCAAACACAGTGGCATGGGGACCTGTATTTTATGATGAAGATGAATGTTGCCATATTGCTAATGAATATATGTCTGTTGAGAAATTGCTAAAAGCAACAGAAATTTATGCTGTAGCGCTAGCAAGAATGGTATCAACTGAAGATTCACTGATATAATGCATATTTAAAAATATATTAACATCTTTAGTTTATTACTTTCTTGTAGATTCTAAAATTAAAAGCCGTAATAGAAGATTACGGCTTTTAATTTTATATCTATTTACAAATCATTATATCTAAAATTACATTATCACAATCACACATACCTTTATTGGCTATACTTGCAAGATTTCTGATTGATTTATCTGCTTCTTTACTTACTATTCCGTCCTTTTCAGATATTTCAACTCCTCTTGTTGAAAGTATAGCAGATTTAACAGCTGCCCCAACTGCTGTTGATAACTTTAATGCACATCCTGGCTTAGCTCCATCGCAAATCATTCCTGAAACGTCACCAATCATATTTTTAATAGTATAACTAACATTGTCCAATTTTCCACCCATCATGTAAGTCATTGCTGAACTTGCCCCTATTGCTGCTCCAACACCACATCCACAAAGTGCTGAAAGTCTGCCTAAATGACTCTTAATATAATAAGTAATTAAATGACTCATCGCTAATGCTCTTACTAATACCTCTTCACCACATTTTAATTTTTCATTTATAGCTACTATAGGTAGTATTGCAGTTAATCCTTGATTTCCACTACCTGCACTACTCATAACTGGTAATATACATCCTGACATTCTGGCATCAGCTCCACAAGCTGTTACTGCCATTGTATAGGACATAATATCGTCTCCAATTAACCCTTCTTTAATGCTCTTCATTAAAGTTTTTCCAACGTTCATACCATAGTCATTTTTTAGTCCTTCTTCTGCAACTTTCCTATTCATCTCAGCACCATCAAGTAAAAACTTAATATCATCAGCATCAACATTTGTTATATAATTATAAATTTTTTCCACCGAAAGTTCCACATTAGAAGTATTAGCTGAAGCAGCCTGCTCATCTTCATCAACTGCAAACAGCACTTTTCCATTTACCTCAATTAATATAATATTTGTATGTTTATCTTGTATCACTACTTTAGCTTGCTCTTCATCTTTTATGCATATAGCTTCTATGTATAGCTTTTCATGCCTATCAGACAAATGTACACTCACATTTTGATCATTAACCATTTTTTTAGCATTTTCTACATCTTTTATGGTAGCATCTCTTAAAACTTCAAGATTCAAATCTGCATTTCCTGCTATAGCTCCCAATGCTGCTGCTATATGTATTCCACTACTCCCTGTTCCCGGTATCCCTACCGACATGGCATTTTTGACTATATTTGTACTTAAATATAGTTCTATGCGTTCTGGTATGCCATCTAAGTAGCTTTTGCCCTTAGCCGTAGCCATTGCTATAGCTATGGGCTCAGTACAGCCTAAAGCTGGTATAACTTCTGTCTTTAATAGCTCAGTAATTAAATCATAATTCATTTAATCTCCCCCTACACCTGTGCAGATATATAATTTTAAGATACAAATTGTAATAATTTTATTGATATAAATTTATAAAAACTGACAAATAAAATCTTTATAATAATTACTTATAACTTAATTTAAACAAAAAAACGCTTTTAGTACAAGTATATTCAACTAATTCTTATTAGAAGAATATACTAATTTTTTGTTTTTTCTTACTATTTAGAAAATTATTCTTAATGACCCTAGTTTTTTAATAACTAATTAATTATGATTATGTTCATTAATAAAAAAGCTATTATCATAAAACTTATGATAATAGCTTTTTTATTAATATCGGTTTCTCCTAACTTTACCTATAATACCACTTGAAATTAAATACAATTGTTAATCAGTTCTTTGAAAAGATTTAACATAATATCACTCTCTGATAACATCATTTCTGGATGCCATTGAACTCCAATAACAAATTTTTTATCTTTTAATTCTATTGCTTCTACAACTCCATCCTTTGACAAAGCTGTCACTTCTAATCCTTCACCTATGTTTTTTAGACATTGATGATGAAAACTATTTACCATAATATTTTCTCCAAATAAATTAAACAATTTACTATTTTCCTTTATTTTTATATTATGACACTGCTCATACCTTCTTGACTTTTGGATATGCATCAATGTTTCCTTTGGATATTCACTTAAATCTTGATATAGATCTCCATTTAAAAATACATTTAAAAGTTGACATCCCTTACAAATGCCTAATATAGGTTTATCTTCTTCTAAAAATATTTTTAATAGCTTAAATTGATATTCATCAATATCCTCTCTCATAAATCCTATTTCTTTATGCGGCTCATCTTTATAAAATTTAGGGTGAATATCATATCCTCCACCAAATATTATTCCATCACAATTTAATAATTGAAGTTTTATTATCTCTTCCTCTGCTACAATAGGTAATATTATAGGTATTCCTCCTGCTTTCTCTACTGCTTTTATATAATCTAAACTAATAGAAAATTTCTCCACTTCTCCTATGTTATCATCATAACTAGTAATAATATTTCCAACTATGCCTATCAAGGGTTTTTTCATCTTTATCCCCCTATACAGAATTAATTAATTTATATTTTATACATCTTTAAAAGTAACTAGTCAATGTATTAGAAACTATTTATGTTTCATTTATTAAGAAGATTCTATTTCACTACTATAAGCAAAACTTATTAATTTGTATAACAGAAAATATTAGTTTCACTTTTCATTAGTTATTTTAGAGGATTTAATCTGCAAAATGACAAGCTACATAGCTTCCATTGCTGCACTTTTTAAATTCTGGTGTAGTTTTATTACATAGATCTTTTTTATACATACATCTTCCATAAAATCTACAGCCATCACTTGGATTTATAGGACTAGGCACATCACCTTCTAATAAAATTCTTTCTCTTTGTATATCTACTTTAGGAATAGGTATGGCAGATAATAATGCCTGAGTATATGGATGCTTAGGACTTGCAAATAAGGTCTTATAATCTGAAAGCTCAACTATTTTTCCTAAGTACATTACGGCAATTCTATCACTAACATGTTTAACTACACTTAAATTATGTGATATAAATAAATAAGTTAAGTTAAATTCCTTTTGAAGATTATTCATTAAATTTAAAATCTGAGCTTGAATACAAACATCTAGTGCTGAAACAGGCTCATCCATAACTATAAACTCAGGATTTAAAGCTAAAGCTCTAGCAATTCCTATTCTCTGTCTTCTCCCACCATCTAGTTCATGAGGATAAGAATTTTCTAACCTTTTTTCTAATCCTACAACCTCCATAACTTCTTTTACTCGTTTCTCTATTTCACTTTTAGTTTTATAAACCTTATTTACATATAGTGGCTCTGAAATAAGCTTGAATACAGACATTCTAGGGTTTAAAGATGAATATGGATCTTGAAAAACTATTTGAAGCTTTCTTCGCATATCTTTCATCTTTTTTGAATTATAACTTACTATATTCTCTCCTCTATATATAATTTCTCCTGCTGTAGGTTCATGTAATCTTAATATTGCTCTTCCAGTGGTAGACTTACCACATCCAGATTCTCCAACTAACCCCAATGTTTCTCCTTTATTTACATAAAAATTAATATCATCAATTGCATGTAGCTTACCTTTTTTAGTATCAAAATACTTTTTTAAATTTTTAACTTCTAACAATCTCTCTCCCATATACAAGCCCCCTTATATTACTTCTCATATAAGAAACATCTTACAAAATGTCCTGAATCGACTTGATACTTTTGAGGAACTTCCCTAGAACATTTTTTCATAGCTTTTCTACATCTTGGGTGAAAAGAACATCCTGATGGTAAATTAGTAGGGTCTGGAGTTAATCCATCTATTGTTTCTAACTCTTCTTGATCCACATTTAAGTCTGGAATAGAGTTAAATAACCCTTTTGTATATGGGTGTAATGGGTTTAAATATAAGCTTCTTTTATCAGAATATTCAACGACGTTTCCTGCATACATTATGGCTACTTTATCACATATTTCCGCAACAATTCCTAAATCATGAGTAATCATAATCATTGAAGTTTTATATTTTTCTTTTAAATCTTTCATAAGTTCTAAAACTTGTGCTTGAATTGTCACATCTAAAGCTGTTGTTGGTTCATCAGCAATTAAAAGACTAGGATTACAAGCCAATGCTATAGCTATAACTACTCTTTGCTTCATACCTCCACTAAATTGATGAGGGTAATCATTAATCCTTTCTTTTCTAATTCCTACTATATCAAGCATTTTTTCTGCCTTTTTTAAGGCCTCTTTTTTATTTACATTCTCATGAAGTTCTATCATTTCAGCTATTTGTTCACCTATAGTTATAACAGGATTTAAGGAAGTCATAGGATCTTGAAATATCATGGCAATTTTACTACCTCTTATATTTCTCATATCCTTTTCTGATTTTTTTAGTAAATTTTCTCCTTCAAAATAAATTTCTCCATTCATTATTTTCCCTGGTGGACTACTAATCAACCTCATAATTGCTAATGCAGTAGTAGTTTTACCTGCACCAGTTTCCCCTACAAACCCTAATGTTTCTCCATAATCTAACTGTAAATCTAAATTTCTTACTGCATTGACTGCTCCATTTTCAGTATTATATTCCACACTTAGATTTTTTATATCTAATAAAATCTCATCTTTTTTCATACTATATTTCTCCTTAATCCTAATTTAGTTTTTTAATTTAGGATCTAATGCATCACGCAAACCATCACCTAATACATTCAGTGCAAATATAATTAAAACAATCGCCAATCCTGGGAAAATAGTCATATAGGAATAATCTCTTATATAGCTTCTTCCTCCCGATAACATTGCTCCCCATTCCGGAGTTGGAGGTTCTATTCCAAGTCCGATAAAACTAAGTCCTGCTACAGTTAAAATTGCTATAGCTACTCCTAAAGTAGCTTGAACAATTATTGGTGCTAAACAATTAGGTAATATATGTGTAATAATTATTCTAAAATCACTTGCTCCCATAGCTTTAGCTGCCTCAATAAATTCATGATCTTTAACAGATAGAACTGAAGCTCTTACTATTCTTGCATATTGTGGAACAGATGAAATACCTACTGCAATCATTAATTTTATAAGTCCTGGTCCTAATGCTGCTACTATAGAAATGGATAATAATATTCCTGGAATTGCAAGTAATATATCCATAAATCGCATTATGACATTATCTATTTTACCTCCATAATATCCAGATATAGCTCCTAGAACTCCACCTATTAATACAGCTATACTAACAGCTATAAACCCAACTTGCAAAGATATCCTAGAACCATATATAATACGACTAAATATATCTCTCCCAAATTCATCAGTACCAAACCAGTGTTCAGAACTTGGTTTTTTAAGTGTTAATTTTAAATTTTGCTCCGCATAATCATAGGATGCAATAAAATCAGCAAATATAGCTACTAAAATTAATATTATAATTATGACTAAACCTACTAAAGCCAATTTATTTTTCTTTAATCTTCCCCAAATTTCAGCTATATTACTTTTCTTCTTCTTATGTATGTTAACTTCTGCCATAAGTCCTCCCCCTAACTATATTGTGATTTTATTCTTGGATCTACATATGCATATAACAAATCAACGCATAAATTTACAATACTAAAAGTTATAGCAATAAATAGAACTCCTCCTTGAACAACTGGAAAATCTCTCATTTTTATTGATTCAACCATTAACCTTCCAACACCAGGTATAGAGAAAATTGATTCTGTTAACAACGCTCCACCTAATAATCCCCCAAATTGTAATCCTATTACAGTTATAATTGGAATAAGTGCATTTTTTAAAGCATGTCTTAAAATAACCTTTCCTTCCTTTTGACCTTTAGCTCTTGCTGTTCTTATATAATCCTGTCTTATTACTTCAAGCATACTAGATCTTGTCATACGAGTAATTACTGCTACTGATTGAGCACCTAAAGCTAGAGATGGCAGTATCATATGTTTAAAACTACTAAATCCCGAAGCTGGAAGCCATCCTAACTTTACAGAAAATAATAGTATTAATAAAAGTCCCAACCAAAACACAGGCATAGATATTCCAATAAGTGCTCCTATCATTGCAATGGTATCAAAAAGAGAATATTGTTTTACACAAGACAATATTCCAATAGGTATACCTATAACTACACCTACAACTATTGATAGTGAGGCTAATTTAAAAGTAGCTGGAAATACAGCCTTTATTTCTTGTAATACTGGTCTTTTAGTTACGTAAGATCTTCCTATATCTTGATGAAAAATTAAATTTTTCATATACCTTCCATACTGAACTAAAAATGGATCATCTAATTTCATTTCTTCTCTTAATTGTAAAACTGCCTCTTCTGTCGCCATTTCCCCTAAAATAATTTTTGCTGGATCACCAGGAGTTATATACATTAATGTAAAGACTATAAAGGTTACTCCTAATATAACAGGGATAAGTAAAGCAATTCTTCTAACTACATATTTTAGCAATTTGATTCTCCTCCCTTATTATTTATAGAATTAATAAATAATGAAGAATTATGGAGAAAGTCAGTTATCAAATGCTTAATTCAAACAAGAACTCTCCAAAATTCTTCATTTAAATTTCTAATTCTAAATTTTTTAAAACATAGTCTATTTATAAACTTTGCTGTTATTAAACACCGAATTTATTGATAAAATTATCAAAGATATAACTGAATATTTTTATACTCCTAGCTATTTTAAATTTTTTTACTCAAATTTTACATTATACAGAGCGTGATATCCTACTGGACTTGTTTTAAATCCAGTAACCTGTTTTGTGGTTCCAACAACTTGTTCTCCATTTTCCATAAATACTGCTGGCGCTTTTTCAACTAAAATCTTTTGAACTTCTTTATATGCTGCTTCTCTTTCTGGAGAATCTAACATTGTTGCACCTTTGCTTAATAACTCATCAACTTTACTATCTTCAAAGAAGGATCTATTTCCCCCAGCACCTTTTGCTGATGAATGATATAATGCATAAAGAGCTGTATGAGGATCTGTAGTTTCTGCTGTCCATCCTAAGAAATACATATCATGCTGAGCATTATCTAGGCCACTTAAGTAAGCTCCCCATTCAAAAACTTTAACATCAATTTCAATTCCAACTTGCTTTAGCTGTTCCTGAATTATTGTAGCCATATCCACTCTTTCTTTTTTCTCATTTGTCCAGATTTCTGCTTTAAATCCATCAGCATATCCAGCTTCTGCTAATAGTTTTTTAGCTTTTTCAACATTATATTCTAAAGGCTGAAGACTATCATTATAATATTTTATAGTTGGAGACATAGGCCCTTTAGCAACTTTACCTATTCCTCTATATGCACTCTCAACAACTGATTCTACATCTATTGCATGAGTTATAGCTTGACGTACTTTTTCATTGTTAAATGGTGCTTTTTGTGTGTTAATTCCTAAATATTGAACTGAATAATCAAATCCTCTTACAAGCTTTAGATTTTCATTCTCTTCAATTCTTTTTAAGTCATTTGCTGAAATTTCATAAGCTATATCTACTCCTCCACTCTCAAGCTCTATAGTTCTATTTGTTGGTTCAGGTATAACTTTTATAGTAATATTTTTTAATGCTGGCTTTTCACTGTAAAAATCATCAAATCTTTCAAGCACTACGTTATCACCTTTAGCCCAACTTACAAATTTGAATGGTCCTGTACCAATTGGACTCATTCCATAATTCTCCCCTGCTTCCGTATATGCTTTCTCATTTAATATAGCTGCTCCTGAGTGTACCAAGCCTGCTAAAAAAGCTGATGAAGGATTTTTAATTTTAAAACTTATAGTGTAATCATCATCAATTACAAAACTATTTATATCGATATCTCCCATAATATGAGCTATAGGAGCTGATTGGGCTGCCTTTGTAAAACTGAATTTTACGTCAGAAGCCTTCATTTCTTCACCATTATGAAATTTTACACCTTTTTTAAGTTTGAATTTAAATGTAGTTTCATCTACCTGTTCAAAAGACTCTGCTAACAATGGTTCTAGTTTTCCGTTATCCCCTTCTTTTATAAGAGTTTGGTAAATTTGCATCATAACATTAGCTGAAGCTACGTCATTTACTGCATAGGGATCTAATGATTTGGCATCATATGCTGTTGCTACAACTAAAGAGTCTTTTTTTGATGAATCAGAGTTATTATTACTACATCCTGTAAATACTCCTATCATAGCAATTGTTAGAATTGTAGCTATTAAAGATTTAAATCTTTTACTTTTATCAATACCAATACCTCCTTTTTTATTCATAAATGAGTACGTTTATAAATTATATATACTTAAAGTTTTATAAATTTATAACTCTATAAAATTCTTTTAATAATTTTACTTGAAAATTTATGAGTTTTTATAAGAAAAAAACTTGAATTTTAATTTTCAAGTTTAGAACAATGTCTTTATTTCTACTTTTCATAAATAATGTTATATTTTGCAAATCATCAATTTACAAGCTTTATGAATATTTGTAAAAATTCAAAAAACTATTTCATAAGTACATATTTTAATAAATAAAAAATGAGACATAAATATGGAATTTTTAAAAATCTTTCTAGGCTTTATTTTTATTAATACTACATTTAAAATATATGAGTTTGATATTACTCCAGATTTTATTGGAATAAGCATTCTTACTAGTGTTGAATTATCGATACTACTAATTCATTAGTACTAATATTTAATTCTTTATTCACAATTCTTTTTAACAGTGATATGTATATGGAATATATAATCATAATTTTTCTAGTTCTTTTTTGAAAAAGTCATAAGAAATTAGATCCACTGCTCATTAAAATTGAACCTTTAAACCTTTAATATTATTAAATCTATATAAAAAACTACTTACTATTTAAAATATAATTTAATAGAAGTGGTCTATTCCAAAAATATATGCAATTATAACAAACATATGTACATCTAAAAATTTATTATTAATTTTACTTAGAACAAATGAAAAATTGCTAAGTGTTCTTTTAATATTTCCTGTAACTTCTATACATAGTGAATTCTCTAAGAAAGGTTTTAGCATTTTATTTTCTATTAACTGCATTTCTTTCCTAAGAAAATAAAAGATGTAAATTATTCTACTAATAAAATTATTTTACAAAATAAATAATTTTCTATGTTTTCATGCAATTATTAAATAATATGTCTTCTATCTCCTTATATTTTATAAGTTAATAAACCAATTTTAATAAACTCAGTTTAGAGCTTATACATTTAGCTCATTAGTATTTTTTAATTCTAGTCTATGTTTAAAATACAATGTAACTAAATTACTTAAAGGTATTAAATACAAATAAATTGCGAATATCAAAGATTTAGAACTCAATTCTAAATTTTGAAGTGGTATCATTGCTGCTATATTCCATGGAATCAATGGTGCTATTACTATAGCAGTATTTTCTAAATCCACTGCAAGAGAGTAATTATCTATACTTCTATCTCTATAACAATTTTTCATAAGTAAATGAGTCATCATTATCGCTAAAGCCTGTGTACATCCAAAAGCTGAAGCACATATGCTAGAAACAATAGTATATAAGAATATCTTAAGACGACTCTCAGCTTTTTTCATAAGCTTTTCAATATAATCAAGCATTTTAGCTCCTTCAAATAGCCCCGCTAACCCTGATGATATCATAACCATAGCACTTGATTTCACCATAGAAATAAGTCCTCCCCCCTTTATAATTCTAGCAAGAGGATCACCCTGTGGAAGATTAAAGCCCATAACTAAATATTTCATAATTTCTTTTACAGAAACACTTTGATAAATCACTGCTATAAATGATGCTATCAATATACTTATGAACATTGATATTTTAACTTTAACTTTGAATACACATAATACAAGTATTGCTATTGCTGGAAGTAGTACTATTAAATTTACATCAAAATACTTTATTATATTATTTAGTACATCTGATTCAGTATAATTTAATGGATAGTTAAGTGATAATACTAAATAAAAAATTATTGATATTCCTAAAGGTAGTATGGATGTCTTTATCATATTCTTTATATTTGTATATAAATCTGTATCAGTTATAGATGCCACAAGGTTTGCACTAGAAGACATGGGAGAGCATCTATCTCCAAAATAGACCCCCGCTATTATGGCACCACCTACCATAAGTTCATTTCCTCTACCAGCTCGTGCCATAACCATTATAGATATACCTATAGTACCTACCGTACCAAAAGAAGTTCCTATAAGTATTGATACTACCGCACTTAGTATAAAAGCTGATAAAATAAATAGATTAGGGTTAATTAAATTAATTCCGTAGTAAACAATAGCAGGTACTGTTCCTGATGCCATCCAAGCAGATATCAATACCCCTATTAAAATAAATACCTCTAGCACTATAAGCGATTTTTTGCTAGAATTAAAAATCATTTTTAAAGTTTCTTTTAAAGTAAATCCTCTTCTTACAGTAATAAAAGTAAAAATTAATAAAACTAATATCAATGGGTAAATTATATCTATGCCAGTTATAACTGCAAATAAAAATAAAATTGCAGAAACAATCATTCTTATTAATACGTCCATGTAATTCTCCTTTTGTTAAAATTTAATTGTCCTTTTCTCTGTAATTATACTGTCAATCTTAATATCATACTCTTCCATAGGTACGTTATCTATAATTTGTAATTCATAAGCAATAGCTATCTTTGGAACAGAATCTTTTACATCACTTAAAAATTTATCATAAAAGCCTCCACCATATCCGATTCTTCCACCCTTTTCATCAAAGACAGCTCCGGGCATTAATATAAAATCTATATTATCTCTATTTATTTTTTCACAACTTTCAATAGGTTCCATTACTCCAAAATATCCACTTTCTAAATCAGAAAGTGAGTGGATTTTAAAAACTTCCATTCCCTCTTCTTTTTTTCTTATTTTAGGTACTCCAATAGTTTTACCTTGTGAAAGAGCATACTCAATAAACTTATGTGTGTTTACTTCACTTTTAAAGCTTACAAAGGCAAAAATAATATTAGCTTTTTTATACTCATCACTACTTATAAGTGTATTAAATATTTCTTCATCCATAAGTTTTTTATCTTTTTCATTTATTGAATCTCTCTTATGTAGAATTTCTTTTCTTATTTCTTTTTTACTTTTTCTATTCATACAAATTCCTACTTTCATATCATAATAAAGCCCTTAAAATGATTTTATCATTTTTCCTATAAATTTACATATAAAAAATTAACTAAAATAAGAGCTAATAATCAAAACTATTAGCTCTTATTTTTATTTCTCTTATAATTAATTTATAAATAAAATTTATAATTTATTTTTTATTCCATTTTTTGAACATTTATAGCTTGTAAACCTTTTTCTTTTTCTATAATATCGAACATTACTGATTCACCTTCATGTAGATCTTTATCATGACTTTTCTCTTTTACTTGAGAATGATGTACAAAAACATCTTTTCCTTCACTGCCTGATAAAAACCATATCCTTTTTTATTATTAAACCACTTTACTATTCCTGTTTCCATTATTAATCCTCCATTTCAAAATATAATATGCATTTAGCTTTTACAATTTTATACTTTTAATACTTTAAAATAGGAGAATAATTTTATAAAGTTTCTTTGGCAATTAATATTTTCTATAATCCTCTTAAAAATTCACTTTTATAACTATTACTATCTTTTAATGCACTATTTATGGTATTTAATATCTTTTCTTTATCTAATGGTAATGTTCCCTTCAAACTTACATAATTAGAAGCATGATTACTTCTAAACACAGTATTTTCTACATTTACATTTTCAATAAAAATTTTTATTTCCTCCATAACTTCCTGTGGGTTTAATAACTTAAAGTCTCCATTTTGCACTTTATCATATAGTTTTGTATCTGGTTCTATCATAAGTGTTAAAAAACCTAAATAGTCAGGATTTACTTCACTTATAACCAGTGCAGATTCTACCCCATGCTCCTCTATATTTTCTTTTCCACCTAATCCAGATATTAAAGTTACTGAAAGTTTAATTCCACACTCCTTAACTTTTTTACCCGCTACTATGATTTCTTGTGATGTTACACCTTTATTTACTTCCTTTAAGATTTTGTCACTACCGCTTTCAATACCTAAATAAACTATTCCTATTCCTAAATCTCTTAATTCCTTTAAATCTTCTACAGATTTAATAAGTATTGATTTGGGCGAACCATATACCCCAACTCTTTGACACTCTGGAAAGATTTCTTTTATAGCTTTCAGTATAATCTTAAGCTTTTTCATAGGAATAATAAGTGCATCTCCATCTGCAAGAAATATTTTTTCTACTTTCTTATATCGGCTTCTCGCAATATGTAAATCTTCAATTACCTCTTCTACTGGTCTTATTCTAAATCTCTTTTCTTTATACATACTACAAAAATTACATTTATTATGAGAACATCCTATAGTAGCTTGAATTATCAAGCTATAGGCCTCACTTGGTGGTCTATAAACAGTACCTTCATATCTCATATAAAACTCGCTCCTTATTTCTTGTTTAATTAAAATACGTAATTTATAATTATAATTTCTATCTTGTAAATATCCATGTATCTTTATTACTTAATTTACTATTAAAACTATATCCATCTATATCAAAATCTTTTATTTCTTCAACTTTATCGATATGGTTTTTTATAATATAAGAAACCATAAGTCCTCTAGCAGCTTTGGCTTTCATTCCTATTACCTTGTATTCACCGTTTCTATTCTCTTTAAAAACTATATTTAAAATTTTACATTCTTCACTCAATTTCTTAAGATCAATACTCTTTGAATATTCTTCTGAAGCAAGATTTACAATAGCCTTTTCATTATGACCTTTAATTTCTTCCTCCAATACAGCTGTTATTTTTTCACCCCAAAATTTATATAAATTATCACCATAAGAATTTTTTAACTTTGTACTCATTTCTAATCTATATTCTTTTATTAAATCTAAGGGTTTGAGTATTCCATAAAGTCCAGACATAATTCTTAAATGATTCTGCGCAAACTCTATTTCTTCTTCTGAGAAATTTATAGGATTCATAGATTTATAAACTTGTCCATTGTAAGCAAATATTGCTTGCTTAGCTTTATTACTTTCTTTAAATTTATTAAATCTTTCTATATTTAAGTCAGCAATATTTTTGCTCACTTTCATTAATTTCATAATCTCGTAAGAATTCATTGTTTTTAGCTTATCTATAAGCTCATTGCACTGAACTAAGAACTTTGGCTCTGTAGATTTCTCCAACATTAAAGTTGAATCAAAATTTAATGACTTTGCTGGAGATATTATTGTTATCATTTTCATCACCTCAATAATAATTATACTAAAAATTATATAAATCTTTAACATTTTTTAATCTCTATTGTATTTACTTAAATTTACTTTTTATACATTTGTCGAAAATATATTGATATTATTTTAACAAAATATATTGCTTTTTTCTTCCTATATGCTACAATATAATTAGTTAAAAAAATAACAAACTATTTGGGGGGTAATTTACATGAGTCAAGCGGAAAACTTAAATGTTACTGAAGAAAAAAATTTAGAAGTTAAAACTCCTAATACACAAGAATCTATAAACTTATTAGTAAATAGGGCTAGAAAAGCTTATAATGAATTTTTAAATCTTAACCAGGAACAAATAGATAATATAGTGAAAAAAATGACCTTGGCTGCTCTTGCAGATCATAGAAAATTAGCAAAAATGGCCGTTGATGAAACTGGAATGGGCATATATGAAGATAAAATAACTAAAAACATTTTCGCATCTGAATATGTATATCATAGCATAAAAAAGATGAAAACTGTTGGAATTATAAGAGATAATGATGAAGAAGATTGTATGGATGTTGCTGAGCCTATCGGTGTTATAGCAGGTGTTACCCCTACTACAAACCCTACATCAACAACAATTTTCAAATCTCTTATTTCTATAAAGACTAGAAATCCTATAATTTTTAGTTTCCATCCTAGAGCTCAACAATGTAGCGCTGAAGCCGCAAGGATAGTTAGAGATGCAGCAATAGAAGCTGGTGCACCTGAGAACTGTATTCAATGGATTGAAGCGCCATCAATTGAAGCTTCTCAGCTATTAATGAATCATTATGGTGTTGATATGATCTTAGCAACAGGCGGTCCAGGAATGGTTAAATCAGCTTATTCCACCGGAAAACCTGCTTTAGGCGTCGGTGCTGGAAACGTTCCATGTTATATTGAAAAAACAGCAAATTTAAAAAGAGCAGTTAACGACTTAGTTATGAGTAAATCCTTTGATAACGGTACAATTTGCGCTTCTGAGCAAGCAGTTATAATTGATAGAGATATTTCAGAAGAAGTTATTCAACTTTTAAAAGAATATAATTGTCATATACTTAACAAAAATGAAATGGATAAATTGGAAAAACTAGCAATTAACCCAAAATCTTGTTCTATGAATGCTGAGATAGTTGGGCAACCAGCAACAAAGATTGCTAAAATGATATCAATTGATATTCCACAAAACACCAAAATATTAATAACTCCATTGGAAGGAGTAGGTCCAGAATATCCACTTTCAAGAGAAAAGTTAAGCCCAATATTATCGATGTATATTGTAGATAGCACTGAGGAAGGAATTAAAAAATGTGAAGAAATGATAGAGTTTGGCGGACTAGGCCACTCTGCTGTAATTCATACATCCAATGAAAAAGTTATAGAAGAATTTTCAAAAAGAGTTAAAGTTGGAAGAATCATTGTAAACTCTCCATCTTCTCAGGGAGCTATAGGTGATATTTATAATACAAATATGCCTTCATTAACTTTAGGCTGTGGTACTATGGGTAGAAATTCAACTACTCAAAATGTTAGTGCACAAAACCTTATAAATATTAAAAAGGTAGCAAAAAGGAGAGTTAATATGCTGTGGTTTAGAGTGCCTGAAAGAATTTATTTTGAACCAGGCTCATTGCAATACTTGGAGAAATTAGAAGGAAAGAAAGCATTTATCGTTGCAGATAAATTTATGGATAAATTAGGATATGTTTCAAAAGTAATGTATCACTTAAAGAAAGCTAATATGGACATTAATGTATTCTTAGACGTTGAACCAGATCCATCAACAGAAACAGTTATGAAAGGTACAGATCAAATGAGAAGTTTTGAACCTGATGTTATCATAGCCCTTGGAGGAGGTTCTGCAATGGATGCTGCTAAGGGAATGTGGTTATTCTATGAAAATCCTAACATTGAATTTGATGGATTAAAACTTAGATTTATGGATATAAGAAAGAGAGCTTTTAAGTTCCCTAAATTAGGTAGAAAAGCTAAAATGGTAGCTATTCCAACCACATCTGGAACTGGTTCTGAAGTTACTGCTTTTGCAGTTATTACAGATAAAGCAAATGGAGTTAAGTATCCATTAGCAGATTACGAGTTAACACCTGACATCGCCATAATCGATCCAGAACTAGTTATGACTGTTCCACCTTCAGTTACTGCTGACACTGGAATGGATGTATTAACTCATGCTATAGAAGCATATGTTTCTGTTATGGCTTCAGATTATACAGATGGATTAGCACTTAAAGCTATAGAATTGGTATTTAAATACCTACCGATAGCTTATAAAGATGGTTCTAATGCACTAGCTAGAGAAAAAATGCACAATGCTTCTTGCATAGCAGGGATGGCATTTACTAATGCCTTCTTAGGTGTTAACCATAGTATAGCTCATAAATTAGGTTCTGAGTTCCATATACCACATGGAAGAGCTAACGCTATAATGCTTCCTCATGTTATTAGGTATAATGGAAGTAATCCAAGCAAGTTAGTATCTTTCCCTAAATATGAATACTATATGGCACCAGAAAAATACAGGCAAATTGCTAAGCACTTAGGGCTTCCATGTTCTACTAAAGAAGAAGGTATTGAAAGTTTAATTAATGCTATAAAAGATTTAATGAATGAACTTAATGTATCTTCTACATTATCAGAATGTGGTGTTACAAAAGATCATTTAGATTCAGTTATCTATAACCTTGCTGATGAGGCCTTTGAAGATCAATGCACAACTGCAAATCCAAGACTTCCATTAGTTAAGGAAATTATAGAATTAATTCAAAATGCATACTAAATAAATTCCCCATGAAAATATTTATTCAAGTATGAGTACTACTCTGTTAAAACTTAAAGAAAAAAGCATGATGAAAAATCATGCTTTTTTTCCATTAATAATTAATTTAAAGTTTCATATATAAGCATTCCATTTATTATAGGAAGTATATTTATCACAGGCACTTCATAAGGATGAAGTTTTTTTACTACTTCTACAACTTTTTTTATTAATTCCCTTTTGCAGCAAAATTCAATCTTTGCTTCTTCTGCTTCACAAACCTCCCCAATTTCACCATTAAAAGGATTGGCACCTTCTAATGGTCTCCATGATCCCACAACCATAGAATAGCTCATACAATTATCATAATTTCCTCCTATAGTTAATGCGCCTATTTCATTTAGTTTATATCTTAATTTATTTATATATTCCTTAGGTATAAATACCTCAACCTTTACTAAAGAAAATTCCATAGTTTTCTCCTTCTATCTTTACTATTAAATTTATAATTATTTTTTTACTTTTCCCATATAATTACCTTTTTATTATGTTTTAGCCTCACTAATAATAAATTTATCAAAATTAACATCCTTAATTTTTTATTTAAAATTGAGCAATTTCTAATTTTATTTGTATCAAAAGAAAAACCTCGAAATTTTTATATGAATTAATCCCTAATTTCAGACCCGTTAAAAAATACGTATCTGAAAAGTAATTACTATTCAATAAATTCCCAGGCTTTCACTTCATTAAACTAATTTGTATAACTAAGGGCTTTACTTCCCATACTAACCCAAACTTTTTTGAAAGTTTCTTTATCAATTTTAGAGTTTTTGCTTTCTTTTAATGGATCATTATAATAAACATAATCCTTATCATATCCAGTTAAAAGCACTGCATGCTGATTAAAATGAACTTCTATAACTTTGTCCCCTTTTTTCCAAGAAGCATCCTTTGAAGGCATAGAGAAATCATTAGTAATCCATGCTATAACAGGTCTTTTCATACTTAGATATGCTTCCAATTCTCTGTAATCGCTTTTAGTTAAATCCACTGGTTTAGGCATTATATATTGCTGCATAAGTGGCATTAATGGCTTAGGATTAACAGAATATCCTGGTGAATATTTTCCAGTAATATCTCCTACAAATCCTTCATCTGGGTCTCCCCATTTGACTATTTTCCCATAGCCATCATACTCTATACTAGTAGTATCCTTTTTGACTTTATTAGCTAAGGTCATTTTATCTATTTTGACTCCCTTATATTGCAAAAGCATAGTTAAAGACGTAACTTCACATCCATTTTTAAGCTCTGGCAACTGACTTATAGGCTCTATATCAAGTATTATTTTTTCAGGTAATTTTTTTTCATTTCCTTTAAGTTCTTTTTCTTGTTTTGCCTTTATAGCCGCCAATTCTTTTTCTCTTTCCGCTTTCATCTTTGCCTCTTTTTCAGCCTTTATTTTAGCTTCTTTTTCAGCCTTTTCCTTAGCTTCTTCTTGTTCCTTCTTTTTTTTCTCTTCCTCTTTCCTCTTTTTTTCCTCTTCCTTTTGCTTTTGTTTTTCTATTTCTTCTTTTTCTATTTTAGTTAAAAAACCTTCACTAATTTGGCCTGAAGACTTTATATTATGTATTTGATCTTTAATTGCACTTTCTTCAGCACTAACATTTATATAGTTGTAGGAAGCTACAGATAATAAGCACAATGAGAGGATAAAAGTTATTATGGGAAATTTTCTCTTTTTCTTCATATAATTCTACCTTTCTCATGTTTTAGACATCTCCAAAATAATATACTGGTCTATTATCTTTTGAAGATGCCTTAAAGAAATAAAAAATACTTCTCTATTGAATATAACGTAATATTACTACATTTCTTTATATTGTACACTGATTATATAAAGATAGTATTAATAAATTAACTATCTATCTTTTCAATTTTAAATACATTAATTACATCTACATCAGGACAGCAAATTAACACTTCACCATTGTCTTTACTTCCTGGAATAGTTCCACCATATCTTAATATGTCTACATAAGGAAAAGCTACATGCATAGCCATAGGACAAAGTTTACCTCTATCACTATCAAAATCAAAACTATCTCCTATTTTATGTCCATAATGGCATCCACATTTTCCTTTTTTATCTACTAAAGTAATCTTAATTTTTGGTCTTTTGCTCATATAAAATCCCCCCCTTACCTTATCTATTTTAATTATAGCAGACAATATAGATCAATTCACAATGCAAAATTCACAATTGAGTAGAAATTATTTTTTAGCAAAATAATTTCTTTAATGTACTTTTTGGCTAGCAATGTAATTGCTAATCATTCATGAAAAGTTACCTTGTAACTTCAAGAAATAATCAATTATAAATTTCTCAGTGGCAACTTAGAAATATCCACAATTGTACATTGTGAACTGTGAATTGTGAATTCAATCGTTTCAGCTATAATACCAAAAATATCAATTATTTTTACATATATTAATTTTAGAGCTGATATATCTATAGCTCTTCTGCTGTGATGAAAATTACATTTATTATATTGAATATAGTTGCTAACTTTCAACTGTATAAGGTTGTAAATTGTATAAGTATTGACAACTATACTATGTTATTCTAACATAACATCATAGATATTTTACGAATATTTGAAATAATAAAATATTCTATAATGCTAAATATATAGATATACTAATTTTGAATTTGATCTATACATTCATATAATTTTGGTATTGAACTATTAGAATTCATATTAGTATAAGATTATTGATAATGAACAATTATGAAAATTTCTTAGTAGTATCTAAGAAATTTCCAAAACTAATTTATTTCTCTAAATATATAATTAATTAATATAAAAAACTAGCAATGAAGTTATTAATAAAAATCAATTATTTTATATCCATTGCTTTTAAGAATAGTTTAGATATATAGATAATTGTATTATTAATAATATAGGCTAAATGTTAATTCTAACAAAATTTCAAATTAAAGTCTATGTATGAAAATAATTAGTAAAGGATGGTTATAAATTATGTCTAAAAATAAAAAGTTCGTTGAAGCCATAACCTCAATGGATGAAGACTTTGCAAAATGGTACACAGATATAGTTAAAAAAGCAGAACTTGTTGACTATTCTAGTGTTAAAGGATGTATGATAATTCGTCCATATGGATATGCCATATGGGAAAACATGCAAAAAATTTTAGATGAAAAACTTAAAGCTACAGGACACGAGAATGTATATATGCCTATGTTTATCCCTGAAAGCTTGCTTCAAAAAGAAAAGGATCATGTTGAGGGATTTGCACCTGAAGTTGCTTGGGTAACTCATGGTGGCTCAGAGGAGTTAACTGAAAGACTTTGTGTTCGTCCTACTTCAGAGACTCTATTTTGTGAACACTATGCTAAAATAGTTCAATCATACAATGATTTACCTAAGCTTTATAACCAATGGTGTTCTGTTGTTAGGTGGGAAAAAACAACACGCCCTTTTTTAAGAACTACAGAATTTTTATGGCAAGAAGGTCATACAATACATGCTACTTATGAAGAAGCTGAAGAAGAAACAATAAATATACTAAATCTCTATGCAGATTTTTGTGAGCAAGTACTTGCTATACCTGTTATAAAAGGAAAGAAAACTGATAAAGAAAAATTTGCAGGTGCTAAATCTACCTATACAATAGAAAGTTTAATGCATGATGGTAAGGCACTTCAAAGTGGTACATCTCATAATTTTGGGGATAATTTTGCTAAAGCTTTTGATATTAGATATAGTGATAAAAATGGAAATCTACAATATGTACATGAAACTTCTTGGGGAACTACCACTAGATTAATAGGTGCATTAATTATGGTTCATGGAGACGATAGCGGTTTAGTTCTACCACCTAAAATAGCTCCAAATCAAATAGTTATAGTTCCTATTGCTCAACATAAAGAAGGAGTTTTAGATAAAGCTAAAGAGCTTGAAAAAAGAATCTCTAATAGCTTTAGAGTTAAACTTGACGCTAGTGATAAAATGCCTGGATGGAAATTTAATGAATATGAAATGAAAGGAGTACCTATAAGACTTGAAATAGGTCCTAAAGATATTGAAAATAATCAAGTTGTTCTAGTTAGAAGAGATACAAGAGAAAAACTTGTAGTTTCTATTGATGAACTTGAAAAGGAACTTTCTAAGCTCCTTGATGCAATTCAGCTAAACTTACTTGAAAAAGCAAAGAATCATAGAGAATCAAAAACTTTCAATGCATTAACTTTAGAAGAATTCAAAGATATCGCTGAAAATAAACCTGGGTTTATAAAAGCAATGTGGTGTGGAGATAAAGCTTGTGAAGATAAATTAAAAGAAGAGGCTGGAGTAACTGCTAGATGTATGCCATTTAAACAAGAATCTATTTCTAATACTTGTATATGCTGCGGAAAAGAAGCAAATTCTTTAGTATATTGGGGAAAAGCTTATTAGAAGAGCTAATTCAAAAAACCGTGATCAAGTTGCGGTTTTTTTGATTAGTTTTTAATCTTTAACAATCCTTATCTTAGACAAAATAAATATTTTGTCTAAGATAAGGATTCATACCACCTTGATACTACTACTATTATATGATTTTATCTTCAAAGCATAATGTAAAAAATCTCCTATATATTTTTTTATAAAATTTGTCTATAATAATAGTTATATTTATTACAGGAGGTATTCTATGATTAAAGAATTTAAAGAGTTTGCACTTAAGGGCAATGTTATGGATTTAGCAATAGGAGTTATTATCGGTGGTGCCTTTGGTAAAATTGTTACTTCCTTAGTAAATGATATAATAATGCCTATATTAGGATTGTTACTTGGTGGAGTTAACTTCACATCTTTAAAATATACAATTAGGCCTGAAAAGGATGGCTTGGTAGCACTTACACTAAACTATGGAATGTTTATTCAAACTGTTATAGATTTCTTAATAATTTCTCTTTCCATTTTTCTATTTATAAAATTTATATCTAAATTTAAACGTAAAGAAGAAGTAGAGGAAAAACTAGCTGTAACTGAAATAAACAAAGAAGAAGCATTGCTTACCGAAATTCGTGATATATTAAAAGAGAAATAAAAAAGCGTGAAATAAATCACGCTTTTTTTTATTTAGGGCATCTGAAAGAAAATAATAGATTAAAGATGTTAGTATATTTTAAGCATATGAAACAAAATAGCTAGTTAAAGATGTGAAATATATTTTGCATCATACAAGAAGACAGGTTTTCATGATAGTTTAACTATCATGAAGTTCTGACGACGCAGTATGATACAAAATAGATGAGCATACTGACTAGTTATTTTTTTGAATATGCCTCATATCAGACAAGGCTTTAGGTTCTGCTCATAGTGGCGCTATGGGTGGGTTCTGACGACGCACTATGATGCAAAATAGGCTAATATACTGGTCTATTATTTTTTTGAAGATGCCTAATTAAGGTGTTATTCTAGTTCTATCTCTTGGGAATAAGGAAGCTTCCCTTACATTTTTAAGCCCTATAAGTTGAGCCGTTAACCTTTCAAGGCCTATAGCTAAACCACCATGAGGAGGCATACCAAATTTGAACACTTCCATATAATTATGAAAATTTTCTGGATTTAACCCTTTTGATATCATATTTTCCATGAGTATTTCGTAATTGTGGATTCTTTGACCTCCTGTAGTTATTTCAAGTCCTCTAAACAGCAAATCAAAACTACGAGTTAAATTATCTTCTTTAGGCATAGTATACATAGGTCTTTTTTCTTTAGGATAATCTGTTAAAAATATAAATTCTGAATTTAATTTTTCTCTAGCATATTGGGAAATGAGTCTTTCTCCTTCTGAGTCTAAATCTCCCTCTAAGTCATTCTTATTATATTTCTTTTTTAATATTTCTATTGCTTCACTAAGTGTTAAAGAAGGGATTTCTTCTCCTATGAAAGGTACTTCTATATTTAATATTTTTAAATATTCTTCTCCTTCTGTTTTTAACTTATTTAGCATATATCTCAAAAGTTCTGTTTCTAATTTCATAATTTCTTTTTCATCCTCAATAAATGCTATTTCAAGGTCCATACTCACATATTCATTTAAATGTCTATTAGTATTATGCTCTTCTGCTCTATAAACACTACCTACTTCAAAGACTCTCTCATAACCTGCGCCAACCATCATTTGTTTATAAAACTGAGGACTTTGAGCTAAATATGCTTTTTTTTCAAAATACTTAATCTCAAAAATTGCAGTTCCTCCTTCTGCACCTTCTGCTACAATTTTAGGAGTAAAAGCCTCAATGAATTCTTCTTTTATAAGATACTCTCTAAAGCCTTGAGCCAATAATGCCTGTATTTTAAAAATTGCATTCAACACTACATTCCTTAGACTTAAAGCTCTATTGTTTAATATGGTATCTAAATTTCCATTAATTTTATCTAAATTTACTTCTATAGGTAAATCTTCTTTTACCTCTGATATAATTTGAATATTATTTGCTTGTATCTCTATAGATGAAATCTTATTATTACTTTTCACTACTAATCCCTCTATAGAAACTACCGCTTCTAACTTAATATTTTTTAAAAGTTCATTATTATCTATAATTACCTGAACCATACCAGACCTATCTCTTATTACTAGAAATGAAATCTTGCTGAGTTTTCTTATTCTATGAACCCAGCCTTTCATAGATACAATTTGATTTTCATAATTTAATAATTCATTTATCATAATTCTTTTCATATAAATCTCTCCTTTAAAATAAATTTTGATTTTAAACTTTAAATTATCTACATATTAAAGCCAATTTCTTTACTAAGTTAAAGAAATTAATGACCTTAAGAAATCAATAATTTATCATAAATGTCCATAATTATTGATATTTATAAAGTCTATTATAAAAGACTAGTTTTTTCTAATTAATCTAATTTACAATTATTTATTCTTAATTTTTATATATTAGTTTACTTGATGAAAGCTTTCTTTTGAAAATTAAAATCCCTTGAGATAAATCTCAAGGGACGAAAAATTCGCGGTACCACCCTAATTAACCTTAATATATAATTAAATTTTAAGCAGCACATTATGAAAATTAAAAAACTCTCACTCATTGTGCATGAGTGAGAGTATAAACTTCACGGTACCATCCTGCTTAACTTCAATTAAAAATTAAAGTCATCTCTAATCCTGTAACGTAGGGATACGTTTTATCCTATTAACTAAAATAGCGTTCAGATAAACTTCTCTGGAATGTCATTCAGCATTGTTTTTCTCATGAGGCTTCCACCATCCCTCATTCGCTTTAGATACTAACCCAATACCTACTCTTTCCTTCATAGAATTTAATAAGATTCTACTACTAAGTATTCAATTTGTCAATATAGTTTTAATATTTAAAAAAATAATTCTTTACTTTCTCCTAAAGTTTTTTAATTTTATTTCATTTACTTTAACTTATTATACAAATTACGTTCCATATAAAATCTATAAATTCCAGAGTATTAAATATGATTTATAATTGCAATATATTTCTTTTAATAATAATCAAATATTTATTTTAAGATTTTTATTACAACTAGTAACGCTCATAATAATATTTTTAATTTTCAAAAAATAAGTTTTATAATCTGTTGACTTTTAATTCTATACATTATATCCTCTAGATAATCTCTAAATTAATTAAGGGGGTATTCAATATGAGGGGCTATGTCTTTTCCAAACGAAATATTACAATCTTTCTTACATCCTTCATAGTAACTACTCTAATGAGGATAAAAGCAGTGAAAACATATCTAATTCCCTTTAATGCTTGTACAGAGAATTTATATGAAGCATGGTGTAGTTATATATCTTGGATGATTAGTCATAATAAACTTTTAGATTATTTTATCATTCTAGTCTTACCTTCGTTATTAATTGCATTGATAATAACTTTTATACTAAATATTTTTCAAAAATAATAAAACCCTATGAGAGCTGTTGTCTTTCATAGGGTTTATTAAAATTATTATTTTATAATACGCTCATTTTAAAATATCATGTTTAAATTTGATGGGTATTATTAAAATATTTTATTTAAGATATCTTTAATTTCTTATTTTACTTGTGTATGTCTTAAATAAATTAGTGATATATTTAGTTTGAATTTATTTTAATCTTATATTCTTTTAATTTTTCTGCTATACGAAAGAATTTCTGTACATCTTCATCTTCCGATTCAATATCTATTTTTCTTCCTTTTAATTTGCTAGATAAAAAAGCCATTTCACATTCTAGTTTAATTATTTCGTCCTTTATGTTTATATATTTATCTCTTAATTTTTCTTTCTTTTTATCTTCTTCTTTTCTCTCCAAATAATATTTATAATTTCCTTCATAGATTTTGATGCTTTGATTTTCTATCTCAAAAATCCTATTTGCAATATTATTTATAAAATATCTATCATGAGATACAAAAATAATAGCTCCACTATAATCTTTAAGGGCTTTTTCAATACTTTCTTTCGATACAATATCCATATGATTAGTGGGTTCATCTAAAATCAGCATATTTATATGAGATATAATAAGTTTTGCAAAAGCGACTCTACATTTTTCTCCCATGCTTAGAAACTCTATTACTTTGAAAACATCTTTCCCACTAAATAAAAATTTTCCTAATAATTTTCTTCCTTCATTTTTATCAATTCCCGTAGAAAGAATCTCTTGTAAAATGGTATTTTTAAAGTTCAAATTTTCTAACTGCTGAGAAAAATATCCTATTTTTAAAGAAGAAGTAATATCAACTGTACCAGAATCTTGTTTTTCTATTCCTAATAGAATTTTTAATAGAGTAGTTTTTCCAGAACCATTCTTACCAATTAAAGCAATTTTATCATTATTTTTTATATTGAAGGCGCCATTGTTAAAAATAATTCTGTTACCAAAACTTTTTTTAAGTCTATTTACTTTGATAAGAAATTTTGGAAGATTATAATCTATATTAGTTTTTTTGTTTATAAAATCAAATGATGCACTTTTAGACTCTTTAGGTACCTCCACTTTATTCTCTTTTAATTTTTTAAGTTGTTTCTCCTTAGAGCGGAGTACAGAAGCATGTTTTGTAGAATTACATTTAAAAGTTCTAGGATTTCCTATCTTAAGCTTTATGCTTTTATCATTAGAAGCTTTTTCATGCCATTTTTCTCTGTCCTCAATAACCTTCTCAAGTTTTTTTATTTCTTTTTCTTGTTTTGCTTTTTTGTTTTTTAAAGATTTTAAACTATGCTCTTTTTGCAATTTGTATGCAGTATAGTTTCCGTTGTATTCTTTAATTCCAGTTCTCTCCATATCAAATATCTTATTAACTGTATTATCTAAAAATAATCTATCATGAGATACTATAAGCATAGTTTTATTAATACTATTTAAGAATTCTTCAAGCCACTTAATACTATCTACATCTAAATTATTAGTTGGCTCATCTAAAACTAACATATCTGGATCTTCTGAAAGTGCTATACACAGTGATAATTTAGTTTTTTCTCCTCCACTCAACTTTGAAATTTTTTTATTTAAATCTCGTTCTTTAAATCCTAATTTTATTAAGGAATCTTTTAGCTTTTTTCCATAATAATAATTATTATTATTATTAGCTCTTGCAGATAGAGCTACAATAAAACTATTCAATTTTTCACTTACAGTATTACTTTCTTCAAATTCATTAAATTGCTTTAAATATCCTATTTTCAAATATTCTGGAGAAATTATCACATTTCCCGAATCAGCAATTTCTTCTCTCATCAATATTTTAATAATTGTTGTTTTTCCAATACCATTAACACCAATAAGCCCAATTTTTTCTCCTTCATGTATTGATAAAGATACATTTCTAAAAATTGTATTACCTTTAAAACTTTTTTCTACTTCTTTTAATATTATTTTCATTATATTAAATCCTCTCTAATAAATTAAAATTCTCCAAAAGAACAACATCATCTAAAGAACTTTTAATCATAGAAAAGATGAAATTTTAGGTATCCAAAATAACCCTTTAAACATACGTTCATTATTTTATCTCATAGACAACTTCAAAATCTGCTAATGATAATATGTTAATGAGATTCGAAAAATATAATATGAAAGAAAATAGAACAATATGCTAATTAGTTATTTTTAAATATACCTTAATAATATTAAAATATAAAACTCTATTTTGATACTTAAATTCCAAGTTAGTATTTACAAATTTAAATTCTATAATAATAAAGTGTAAAAGAAAAAGCTATGTATAGCACACAGCTTTGCGATATCTAAAACATATAAATGGTACTACAAATAAACTATTATATAATAGTTTATTGATTATTAAATATCATGATATATAGCTGATGATGCTGTCCTTCATTTTAAATTTAAAAATTACAACACTAATAAGCCTATAAAAATAAGCTTAAAAACAATTTTTAAATCCTATATTTAGATAAACTAAATATTATAAGAACAGCCATAACGTCATAATCTTATATACCTCCGTAATATTTAAATAATTTACTTTATATTTTTATTATAACTAAAAACAAGAAAAAGCTATCTATTGATGGTGATTAGTGAATATACTTTCCAATTAATATTTATAAATTTCCATCTATATTTTTCTTAATATTAAACTTTCTAATCTCTTATTCTAAAAGTTATTTATATTGTTATAGCTTTCTAAATATTAACATACAATAATCATATATAAGTATTTATAGAACTATAATTAAAGGAGATATTTTATGACAGAAAAAGAAAAAATGATCAAAGGTTATCCTTATATAGCGAATGACCCTGAATTAGTAAAAGAGAGAATGAAAGCTCGAAAATTAACTAGGCTTTTTAATAATTCCACTGAAGATGAAATAGATAAACGTATTTCTATATTAAAAGAACTCTTTGGATCTACAGGAGAATCTCTTTATATAGAGCCTACTTTTCGTTGTGATTATGGATATAACATACATGTAGGAGAAAATTTCTATGCTAACTTTAACTGTGTTATGTTAGATGTTTGTGAAATACGTATAGGACGTAATTGCTTTATAGCTCCTGGCGTACATATATATACAGCCTCTCACCCAATTGATCCTATAGAAAGACTTAAAACTGAGTTTGGAAAACCAGTAACCATAGGAGACAATGTTTGGATAGGTGGCAATTCTACTATAAACCCTGGTGCAACTATAGGTGATAACGTAGTTATTGCTTCTGGCTCTGTTATAGTAAAAGACATACCTAACAATGTAGTTGTTGGAGGCAATCCTGCTAAGATAATAAAAACTATAAAATAATAACTTTTGTAATTATGTATTTATTTAATTGTTTTAATATAGTTACCAAAAAAATATAACCTAATAGAATTATTCTATTAGGTTATATTTTTTTAATCCATAAAATTTTTTGTCTTAAAAGTTCCTGCAGTAAATAAAGCTAATGCAAACAATACTACTATAAATGATAACCAAACATTTCCCGTTTCAATCGATTGTAGTTCCCAATATTGAGGAGTAAATTTTGAAAATACTCTTATACCTTTAGGTAAAAACTCTATAGGCATAAAACTTCCTCCAACAAAGCATGTAAAACATATTATTATTTGCAATACTATAGCTATAAGATTTTCATTTTTAATTATCCTTGTAATAAACACCCCTAAGCTAAGTGCAAGTAATACTAAAAACACTATATTTAATATTATAATAGGTACTCTATTTAGGTAGCTGTTTGAATTTATAAATAAATTTAGTAAAAATATTCCGCTATATCCTAGTGAGGATATTAAAAATAATGCTGTTAGAACTCCTCTAATTATAGTCTTAGGTTTATTTGATGTAGCAAAACTTCTTTTTAAAATATTTTGTCTTTTAAGTTCAAATAACTCCATAGAAATTCCTATAGATCCAAATAGAATAAAGCTTATAATCATATTCAAAGTTATTATATCACCCATTGCTTTTTTATCTTTACCTATTACATTTATATTATTTTTTTCGTAATTTAGAGCTTCTAATGAAATGTCTTTTCCATTATTTTTAAGTTCACTTCTCAAAATCATCTTATTTATTAAGGAACTTGCACTAAACTGAAAGTTTCCTGGCTCTGTACCTTCTTCTATTTTATGTGAAATAATTTGAGGCTTTTCGCCTTTAGATATTAGATCTGAAAATTCTTCTGGAATCTCATAACATAAAGACATTCTTTTCTTCTTAACTCTTTCTATTCCCTCATCTTTTTTATAAATCTTAACTTTACTATTTTTTTGAATTTCCTTTATAAACTCTTCACCATAAACACCTTTGTCGCTATTTATAATTGCATATTCATTATCTGTACCAGTAATTCTATTAAATACAAATCCAAGAGTTAAAATAACTATAGCTGGTAGCAGAAAGTTTGCAATAACAATTTTTTTACTTTTAGTGATTCTTTTTAAATTACTATTTAAAACAATTAAGAATTTCATCATTACTCCTCCCAACTAAATTTAACTCTAATACAACTTATAATTAAAAGCATTAGTGATAACATGGCCATAATTATTATCTGATTTTTAGCTCCATAAATTTCTTGAGCTATAGACAAATTTTTATATGAATTTAATATCAATGAGTTCGGTGAAATATTTGAAAAAAACTTTAAAATCTTAATCTCTATTAAATCAGAGTAAAAAAATACTCCACCAATTACAACTGGTATGAATATAATGATATTCATAATAGAATTTGCTATTTTCTCACTTTTTATAAAAGAAATTATCATTCCTACTACAGCTGTTTGAAGTAAGCTTTGAAATATTATAATTATAACATTCCCTACAAAATTGCCTAAAAACGCTATTCCTAATATTATATTTATAGCTACATAAATAAAATTTATAATTAATGCTAAGATAAAACAGGAACTTAAATATCCCAAAAGGTAACTTATCTCACTATTTGGCGTAGAAAAACTTCTTCTAACTACTCCTTGTTTCTTCTCTTTATAAAACTCTTTTATTAGAACTATAACAAGCATTATTGATGTAAAACTAAACATTGAAATTGTATAATACTCTCTAGCTCCTAAACTTTTATAGCCTTCTACCAACTGCTCTTTTATTAGTGGTTTTTTATTATTTTCTTGTAATTTAAGTAGTAGCTTATTTATTAATTCCCCTTTTTCTACAGATGTTAAATTTAATTTATTTACATTATCTACTACTATATTATATTGATTTATATTTTCATTAAAGATTTCCATAAATTCTTTCACCATGTCTACTTGAGCATCTGATCCCTTTAATTTTTCAATATCTATGCTTTTAAAATCATCACTTATGGTTACTTTACATTGGGACTCTTCATCTGCTACAACAGTTATAAAGCTTTTCATTTCTTTGTCATTTAGTATTGCTGTTAAAACTTCTCCTTCTTTTGAGAATTTATCACAATTAAAAATAACCTTTATTGGTTCAAAATGACTTTTTCCTTGAAACATGTCTTCTTGCATTGCTCCGTATATATAAGCCATTATCATTGGAAAAAGCAAAAAACAAATAATTGTAATTTTACCTTCTCTTAAAAATGATATTAAGTTCTTTTTAATCTGAGGAAATATTTGCATTTTTATTCCTCCTTATCTCTTAATTTTTTACCAGTTAAAGTTAAGAAGACTTCTTCTAAAGTTGGTTCTTCTATACCTATATTTTTGACATCTACTTTATTTTTTGAAATTTCGTTAAATAATTCATTAAGGGTTATCTTTTCATTGGCTATTATTTTAAGCTCTTCCCCTTTTATTTCTACTCCTCTTATAGTAGAAAGCTTCTTTATATCAAACATAAGTTTTTCTAGCTCTCCTTGAGCTTTTATTTTTATTACCTTATCGCTTATAACCATTCTTTTTAATTCTTCTTTACTCCCATACGCAACTTCTTTTCCTAAATCAAGAATAAATATATTGTCACAGAGTGCTTCTATTTCCTCCATATAATGGGAAGTATATATTATTGTTGAATTATATTCTTTATTCATTTTCTTAACTACTTCAAAAATATGATTTCTTGACTGAGGATCTATTCCTACTGTAGGCTCGTCCATAATCAAAACCTCTGGATGATGCATCATAGCCGCAGCTATATTAAGTCTTCTTTTCATTCCTCCAGAATATTTTCTTACAGGCTTTTTTATATATTCCTGTAAAGCTGCTATTTCTAAAGCTTCATTTATTCTCTCTCTTAACATAGCTCCTCTTAGTCCATAAAGGCCTCCCCAATATTCTAAATTTTCTTTAGCATTTAGGTTTTCAAAAAGAGCTATTTCTTGGGGAACTAGTCCTATTTTCTCCTTTGCTTTTAAAGGTTCTTTTGATATATTGTATCCCCCTATAACTACTTCTCCTCTATCTATTTTTAAAAGTCCAACCATCAAATTAATTAAGGTAGATTTACCAGCTCCATTAGGACCAAGTAATCCAAAAATTTCACCCTTTTCTATTCCTAAAGAAACATTATCTATAACAAGTTTATCATTAAATCTTTTTGTTAAGTTTTTAGTTTCTATAAACTTCATACTAATTACCTCCATTAACCTTATAAGTCAATTATAAATTAATTTTGTCATTCTACCTATTAGCCCAGGTCATCACATTAAATGACTTAAGTCATTTAATATAGTGCTAAAAGCAAAAGAGGCTGATTATAATCAACCTCTTTGAACGTAAATATTTTATAAATTATTTCAATTCTTAATTTAATATTTATTTTTATTGCCAATTATTTTAAATTTGAATGTTAACCTAAAAACTATCAGATTATAATATTACTGAGCCAAGTTATTTTTAAAAGCAAATATAGCTATCTGAGTTCTATCTCTGAGGGAGAGCTTTGAAAGTATGGTGGTTATATTGTTTTTTATAGTTCCTTCAGTTAAAAACATTTTTTCTCCTATTTCTTTATTTGATAATCCTTTAGCTATTTCCTTAATTATAGTTAGTTCTCTTTCTGTTAATCCTGTTTCTTTTTTTATATACTCTGTTTTTAACTGTTCGCGCTGTGTTTCTTCTCTTACCATAAGCTTTGTAATAATCTCTGGATGAACTACTACATTCCCTCCATGAACTGCTTTAATTCCGCCGTATATTAAATCATAGGAACTATCTTTAAGAAGATATCCTGAAGCACCATTTTTAAGAGCCTCCTCAATATACTCTCCATCTTTAAAGGTAGTTAAAACTAAAACTTTCGTATTAGGTGTAGTTTCCTTAATTAGCTTTGTTCCAAGCACTCCGTCACATTCTTCCATCCTTATATCCATCAAAACCACGTCAACAGTATTTTCTCTGCAGAATTCATAGGCAACTCTTCCATTTTCACATATAGACAAAACCTCAATATCTTCATAGGTGGAAAGTATTATTTTTAACCCTTCTCTAATTAATTTTTCATCATCAACTATTATTATTTTTATTTTATCCATTTATTTCGCTCTCCTATAATAAAAATTATACTCCATCTAAACTAAGCTTGACCTTATCCATTGTTACTACAAGCTCAAAGCCTTGCCCTTCTTTAGTAAAATACTCTATATTACCTCCCCAAGTTGCAACTCTTTCTTTTATGCTTTGAAGTCCAATTCCTGGTATAACCTTAGAACATCCCACTCCATTATCTTTTAAATGGATTCTTAAATGAGTTTCTAAAAAATTTAAGAATATTTTTACCTCTGTTGACTTACCATGTCTCACAGCATTAGATAAAAATTCTTGAATTATTCTATATATAACTATGGTCTGATCTGAATTTAATTTCCAAACGCTATCTGACACTCTTAATTTTACTTCTACCCCTGTAAGCTTCTGAAAGTTCTTTATCATTTCTGATATAGCTATTACACCTTCATACTCCTCAAATTCTCTAGGCTTCATAGCCCTCACAGCTCCTCTAACTCTTTCCATGCTTTCTTTTGTAAAATCACCTAAATTCTTAGCCATAATTGAAGCTGTTTCTCCATCACTTTTGCATATTTTCTCAATAGCTCCTAATTGGATTATTATTGTAGATAATGCATGTCCAACATTATCATGTATTTCCCTTGATATTCTATTTCTTTCTCTTAAAATAGTAATTTCTTCTATAGTATTAGCGTAAACTTCCAATTCTTTATTTACTCTTTTTAACTCTTCATCTTTCTCTCTTAACTTATCATATAAATTTTGAGCCTCTAACTTTCTTCCTTCTTCATCTTTTACTTTTACTAATAATAAAAATATAGGTAAAGCTGCTATAAGCCAACTTATCAGCAGTTCTAAATTCTTTTGAGTAATTATCAATATTGTTATTCCTAATATATATATTAGTGTGTACACTTTTTTAAACATATAAATAATATCTATTAACGACAAAACAAATATTAATCCACCAAAGTTTCCAGCTAAAATATATAATTTATAACCTAACAATATTTCAACTATCAGTGACGGCACTATGAAAGTATTTTCCTTAGGCAATACAAAATATCTTAATTGATTATTTATAATATAAGTTAGCAAAATTATAATTTCTATTGAACCTATATTTTTATACTCTTTACCAAAAGACAGCACAAAAAGTAATATATATCCATACCTTAAAAATATCATATATTTTTGTTGTTGTACTTTTCTAAACATGTTTCCCCCTTAATAAATTTATTTAATAAAGTTTTAATTCTTCATAGTTTATTATATATAATACAAATCTATCCTCACTCATTATTTTACAATAATAATCTATTGCTGCAAAACAAAAAGAACCACTTTCTATAAGTAGTTCTATATTTTCTCCTTCTCTTTTAATAAGCAATATAATCACATTGTTATTTAAATTCACTTTCTTCTACTTCTCCATAAATAACAACTCTACCATTATCAGGACATTTCATTTTAAATTTTTTCTCTTTATAATTACCATAGTCTAATGTAGCACCATTTAGAAGAGCGTATACGCTTGGGCATATACTATTCCAAAGTTCATGGCAAATAGGTGGACATATGTCTTCAACAATAAAACTATCACTATTTTTATAATATCCACATCTGCATTTACTTTCTTTTATTGTTAATTTCACTTTTGCCATAATTTTTTCACCCCTTAAATGCCCATAAATTACAACAGTTGTATACTAAATTATAGATTATCTATATAATAAATACATTTTCAAATCACCGATATAATAATATTATTGTCTTAAAATTTTCTTTTAAAAAATTAATTTTACAATTATAACTCAATAAATAACAGCTTCTTTTTAATTATTGAATCATTAAATCTAAAATGATTAGCCTATATTCGTTAAAAAGCATATTATTCTATTAACTTCCGTATATCCTATTTTTTTATGAAAGTTATAGCTCTCTACATTGTGAAATTCAACATCGGCCCCCATTTGTGTACATCCTCTTGATTTTGCCCATTCTTCACCACTTCTAACTAATATTTTACCAATACCTTTTTCTCTGTGATTTTCTTTTACAAATATACCTTCTATAAATCCAACAGGACTAGAGTTTGATCCCTCTACATAATCATGCCTTATAGCAACATGATTAAATCCAATAAATTCATTTTCTAGTTTGTATAAAAGTATTATTTCTTTTTCATTATTCAAAACTTCAGTTAGCTCTTCTCTTAGTCCATCATAAGTATTATCAGGCCATAATTGTAAAGCCATAAGTAAGATATCATCTATATTTTCTAAGCTTGCAAATACAACATTTTTATTCATAAATTCCTCTCACTTCACTAAATATTTAATTGAGTTAAACTATAATATTCAAACAATAATGTTCTTATTTCAGTAACTTTTCTAACTATACTACTTTTCACTTGGCCAGAAATATCCAATTTCTTCTCTATCTAAATTATTTTTAAAATCTCGTTTTACTTCTAATAGATACTCTAAATCATTTAGAAATTGAAATAATATTGCCCTGCTCTCAAATTCTTCTCTAGTCTTTGGTAGCTCTTGAATACGACAGGCTTCTAAAACTAATTTAAATTCTTCTAATAACTCTTCCGCACTATTATATTCATGTAGCTCTAACGCAATTTTTTCTGCAAAATTTGCCACAATCTCCGTTTGAGTTGGCGTCATTTCAAACTTAACAATATGTTTACGCATATGTTCTAATATTGTAAATTGAGTAGTTCTCATTTCCATATATTGCACATAGTATTTTACTTCATGCATAATATAATTATCTAAATGCCGTCTTGCACGCTCATTTGCTTCTTCTAATCGTTTTTTTAACTCCTGAAAAATTTTCTCTTCATCTATATAAACAGAATGACTTCTTAAGGTATGAGCCATATTTAATAAAATCTTACGTATACTCTCTTCAATATAACGTTGATCTTCTTTAATCTCACCTTCTATTTTAGGCATATAAGCATTTAATAAAATTCCAATTCCTGCACCCACTATCATCAATAATATTTCATTTTTCATCCAGTAAAATGAAATAGATTCTTCAACTAATAAATGGGTTACTAAAACAGAACTAACTACTATACCATCTGTCAAATTAAACTTCACTGTAAATGGGATAAAAATAAGTAAAAATACTCCAAAAGATATAGCATTATAACCAAATACAGTAAATAAAATAGCTGCTATTCCTAGTGCCATTACTGTAGATTCAAATCTTTGGAAAGCTAAAGTAATTGATTTTTTCTTTGTGTTTTGAATAGTTAAAATAGTAATGACTCCTGCCGATACAGCATATTGCAGTCCTATTGCCTTAGCTAAAATTATAGCAAGTGTTGCTCCAATGGCAGTCTTTAATACTCTAAGCCCAATAAATCTTCCCATAAACTCCTCCTTTATCTATAATACTACTATTTGCTTTAATTCATATACTATATAGTATCGTAAAATTTCACCATTTTATATATAATTTTATCAATCTCATAAAAGATAAGTAAGCTATAATAAAATATATATTATAACTTCTTAGGTAGATTAAAACCCCAGTGAAATCTCTTTCCTCTGGGGTGTTTATAATAGTAATAAAAATTGATTTCAATTAAAACAATTTTTTAAAACTTTAATTTTGATAAAGCATCTGCTAGTGCAGAATTTATAGGTTCATTATTTTCTTTTTGCTGCTGTCTTAAGTATCTATTTACTTCTTGTTTAGTAACTTTTTTGTTACTCTCTTGCTTTCTATTTTTAAACTCCGACATTTTTTCTCTATAATTACAATTTGGACATACAAATATTTGCTTTTCTCCCTGTCCTCTTAACTCTAACTTTTTATGACATTCTGGACATCTTGAGTTAGTCACTCTTGCTATTCCTTTTCTATATCCACAGGCTCTATCCTGACATACAAGCATCTTTCCTTTTTTGCCATTTACCTCTAGTAGATATTTACCACAATCAGGACATTTTTCTCTAGTCATGTTATCATGAACATATTTTGTATTACTACCTGCTACTGTCTTAACAAGCTCTGCAGAATATCTTCTCATTTCCTCTACAAAATCTTTAGGATTCGCACTTCCTTTGCTTATTAAGTTTAAAGTTTGCTCCCATTTTGCTGTAAGCTTAGGAGATTTTAAATCTTCTGGTGCTAAATCTATAAGCTGAATTCCTTTAGAAGTAGGATGTATTTCCTTTCCTTTTCTCTCTACATAAAATGTAGAAAATAATTTTTCAATGATATCTGCTCTTGTAGCTGGAGTTCCTAGTCCCCCTGCTTCATTTATAGCTTCTTTTAAGGCTTTATTGTCTTCCATAAACTTTTGAGGATTTTCCATAGCTGAAAGCAATGTAGCCTCTGTATACCTTGCTGGCGGTTTAGTTTGTAGAGTTCTTAATGAAATTCCTTCCACTTTCAATTTATCTCCAGCATTAATACTTGGCAGATTTTGCTCTTTTTCATCCTCATCTTCTTTATCATTAACCACATTTCCACTGATTTCTTTCCATCCTAAAGATTTAACAACTTTTCCTTTAGCTCTTACAATATGATTATTACACTCTCCCTTAACTGTAATTTGTTCATATTCAAAAGCTGGAGATAAAACCTCTAAAAATCTTTTAACAACTAAATCATATATATTTCTTTCCTCAAAACTTAAAGAAGATAAATTAACATGTTGTTCAGTAGGAATAATAGCATGATGATCTGATACTTTAGAGTTATCAACTAACCTTTTAGTAGTATTAATTTTTCCTCTTAATATTTTTCTTACAGCTTCACTATAAGGGCCTACATTTACTGCTTTAAGTCTATCACTTAAAGTAGAAACCATATCACTAGTTAAATACCTTGAATCTGTTCTAGGATAAGTTAATAACTTATGATTTTCATATAATCTTTGCATAAGCTGAAGAGTTTGCTTTGCAGAATAACCATATCTTCTATTAGCATCCCTTTGAAGTTCTGTTAAATCATAGGCTAATGGTGGAAGTTCCTTTTTATTCTCACTTTTAACCTCACTAATTGCTATAGTGCCATTTTTAAAATCGCTTGCTATAATATCGGCCTTTTTCTTATCGAAAATTCTATTATTATTATTATTTTTATCCACATAACTTAAATTAAAACCTTTAGTTTTCACATCTATACTGTAATAATCCACAGGCTTAAATTTTTTAATTTCCTCTTCTCTTTTTACTATCATATAAAGGGTTGGTGTTTGCACACGGCCTGCTGATAATTGTGCATTAAACTTACTTGTCAGTGCTCTAGTTACGTTTAAACCTACAAGCCAATCTGCCTCAGCTCTACATTGTGCCGCCTTATATAAATTATCGTAAGCCCTTCCATCTTTCAAATTATTAAATCCATCTTTTATAGCTTTTTCCGTTTGAGAAGAGATCCAAAGTCTTTTAAAAGGCTTTCTAAAATTAGCTTTTTCCATAATCCATCTCGCTACAAGCTCCCCTTCTCTTCCAGCATCAGTAGCTATAATAAGACTTCCAACATCCTCTCGTTTCATAAGATTTTTAACAATACTAAACTGTTTTCCACCTTGTTTAATTACCACTAGTTCCATCTTTTTAGGAAGCATAGGTAAAGTTTCTAAACTCCAAACCTTATATTTATTATCGTAAGCTTCTGGGTCGGCTAGTGTAACTAAATGTCCAAGTGCCCAAGTAACTATGTATTTATTTCCTTCTAAATATCCATTATTAACTTTATTACAACCTAAAACCTTCCCTAACTCCTTACCAACAGAAGGCTTTTCAGCTAAAACCAATATTTTTGACATCTCATATCTCCAATCTAAATTTATATAGTAATATTTATTATACCACTAAAAAGAAAAATCGTGATAAAATCACTATTCCTAATGAAAAATTTATATTCTACTTATTATTTATGTCAATATATTTATTCACTTAATTCTTTATAAAAAAATCTTATTATTTATTTTTTTAATCATAAAATTTTTTTATTTGAATATACATATATTTGGATAATAGAATGACATCCTTTTATTGCTTATTACTCTAAACTAAGTATTTAACATATTAATTCTATAAAAGTCATCACAATATTATTAAATTCAAATTTTATATTATTATGGCAAACATTTAATATTTTACTTAAAACAACAAAATAATTCATTAAATTTACATAAATATAATTTTATGCTATAATTTTCATGGTCAAATTATATTTATATAATTTTATGGGAGGGTTAAAATTATGATGAGTAAAAAATTTAGATTAATTTGTGCTTCTTTAGCTGCTGTTTCTATTTTTACTTTTGTAGGCTGTTCATCAGATAATAAAAAAGCTGATGAAAATACAAATAAACCTGCTGCAGAAGAAAAGAAAGAAGAGAAAAAAGAAACTAAAGAAGAGGAGAAAAAAGAAGAAAATAAAGAACTTAAAGTTGGAGATACTTTCGATCAAGATGGCTTTAAAGTCACTGTAAATAAAGTTAGAGAAGTAAAGCCTACAAATGATTTACTTAAACCTGCTGAAGGAAATAAGTGGGTTGCAGCAGACGTTACAATTGAAAACACAGGAAATGAAGATGCAACTATAAGTTCAGCATTAGGTTTTAAATTACTTGATAAAGATGGAAGAAGTTTTGATATGGCTATTGTAACTGATTTAAATGGTAGTTTAAATGGTTCACTCGCTGCTGGAAGAAAAATGACTGGCGAAACTGCATTCTCTGTTCCTGTTGATACTCAAGATGTAGAACTAGAAGTTAAACTTAAATTAACAGGAAAACCAAATTACGTAAAAGCAACTATTGAACAATAATAAAAACAAAATAAATAAGAGCTTCTTTATAAATATTTTTAAGATATCTATAAAGAAGCTCTTATTTGTTTCAAAATTATATTATAATAGGCTATAATTTAAATTTAGTTAAATCTGATTGTAGCTCAAACGCCATGTTTGAAAGTTCTTCTGATGCATGTGAAACTTCCTGCATAAGAGCAGATTGTTCTTCACTTGAAGCTGCTACACTTTGTGAATTTAAAGCGGTCTGTTTTGAAATTTGAGCATTTTCATCTATAGATTTAACCATTACTTTAGTACTTGATAAAACACTATTTATCACTTCTGAAACACTCTTCATATTATTAGAAACATTTTCAATTTCACTTAATATATCTTTAAATGATTCTCCTGCATTTTCAACCAGAATCATTCCTTCATCAACAGCTTTATTTCCCTCATTCATTGAGGTTATAGTAAATGAAATTTCATTTTGAATTTCATTTATTATTGAAGAAATATTATTTGATGCATTGGCAGATTGCTCTGCTAATTTTCTTATTTCATCAGCAACAACTGCAAATCCTCTTCCCTGTTCTCCAGCTCTTGCAGCTTCTATGGCTGCATTTAATGCAAGTAGATTAGTTCGTGAAGATATATCTGTTATTAAGGATATTATCTCTCCTATTTTACTTGATTTTTCTCCTAAAGAATTTATCATTTTAGATGAAGTATATACTTTAGAATTTATCTCATTCATTTGATTTATTGTTCCTACTATGACATCATTTCCATCAAAAGCTTTATTATAAGCAGTAATTGAAGAGTTTGTAGCAGTATTTATATCACTTGCTATTTTATCTACGCCTTTAAACACCTGCTCACTTTCCTCTGACACAATATCATATGATGAAGATTGTAAATCACTACCGTTAGCTATTTCTTGTATAGAAACAGCTATTTGATCTGCTGCTTCTCTAGTTTGTCCTGCACTAGCAGTTAATTCTTCTGAAGTAGCAACTACTTGTTCTAATCCGTCAGACACACTTTTTATTATATTCTTCAAATTATTATTCATCTTATTAAGATAAATTCCCATTTCTCCCAACTCATCATTATTAGTAATTTCTATTTTATTTGTTAAATCTCCAGAAGATATAGCTTCTGCTAATTTGTTAACCTTAGATATCCTATTTTTTATATTGTTAACTATGAGCATTATGATTAAAACTATAAGCAATATAGTTCCTGTCATAGTTATTAATACTTTATATAATAAGCTTCTCAGTGGAGATAAAAGTTCTTTTTCTGGAATAGACAAAACTAATTTCCAATCTACATGTGGTATCTTTGAGAAAAATATGATATTTTTACCATTAGAGTCAGTAAAAGAGTCTATACCATTTTCATTTTCTAATATATTTTTACTTATAGAAGATAAACTTTCATTTGAATCACTTGAAATATTGGCTTTCATTATTTTCTCTTCATCTATATCAGAAAGATATGTTCCATCTTTATTTAATAAAAATGCTCTTCCACCTTCACCTACTTTTATGTTTTTTATCATTTCTTGTATATTGGATAAATTTATATCTGCTGTAGTAACACCTATACGGTTCTTTTTATCATCTAAGATAGGCACTGTTGTAGTTATCATAGTTGTATTTGTAACGTCATCTATATATGGCTCTGACCAACTTAAACCTTTATCTGTATTTTCACCTAGCTTGTACCAATGACTAGAAGTGTAATCTGTCTTACTGTATTCATTTGTATAAGTTACTACGCCATCTTTTTTATAAGCATATGGACCAAAGAATTTTACAGCATTTTTATATTTAAAAGGTTCATACCATATTCCAACTCCGAAGGTTTGATCATTAGAATTTACATATGATTTTACTAAATTTTCATAGTTTTTTTCACTTAAAGTATCTCTACTTGCTTCCACTGTTCTTGCTAAAGTAAATGGAATTTTTGAATGATTCTCTAAACTTTTAGATATATTTTCAATAACTGCATCAGTTTGATACTTCATTTTTTCATTAATTTCACTATCTATTGTTTTCTTTGCAGTAACATAAGATAATGATGATAACATAAGCATTGATATTATAGTTACTGGTAATATCATAACTAACATTTTACTTTTTATGCTTTTAGATCTTAATTTTGCCATCTTATTCTCCTTCTAACTATAGTGATTTTTTTAAAGATTGTAATTTATTATGATAAATTACATAAAATTAACCTGTTGTGCTAAAAGATAATTTTTCATTAATAGGATTATTATTCCATAGTACATTGGCATAGTAATCCTAAGAATTTAAAATGTTCTTTTAAAAGTTTTATCAAATATTAAATCCTTGATTTTTGCAATATTAGGATTAATATTTAAGATTTTATTTATGAAAAAACAAAGATTATAGGCTAAAATTTTATTTGTTATTCTAGAAACTAGTCCCCACATAGATTTTGCTAAAACTCTTTGGATATTTAATTGTCCAGAAAGCTGAGAAAAAGTTTCAACTCTTCATGAGCTTTAAAAATCATTCTCCTGAACTGTTTTGAAACTTTAACTTTAGAGTTAGTACGCTTTATAGTTACTAGGTTTATGTGATTTTCAGATTTCAAATGTAAAGCTAGGCTTTCTCAATATAACCTTTATCTCAATAACTGTTGTAAATGGAGCGGTAGCTGTTAAGTCCATATTGCGACTCTATCGTCTGTATCAGCTGGAGTTAAGATGAAATCTGATATATATCCATCTAGAGCTATGATAGCATGTAATTTAAACCCATAGTAAGTTTGTTTCTTGAAGCACATTTACCGTAGGCAGCCTCCGGCTTAAAGATCTGTGAAAGTGTGCCCTCCAAAGCGCATACTGGTATAGGCATACTATCTATGATTCTAACCTGATCATGTTGATAGTTAAGGAAACTTGTTAGTTCCTTACGAATAACTTCAACTACTTTAAAAAGAATTTTCTAGTTCTATGAAATCTTGTTCTAGTACAAAATTTAGAAATAAATCTCTTAGATTTTTTCGAGAAAATCCAAACCATGCTTTTCAGAATCAATAGTTAAAAGTTCACCTACTAAGGATAGAGTTATAATTTCACTATCTGACATTATTGCTTTATCAATGTTGCAGCGATACTTTATGTATGCTGGAGTTACTTTTTGGTAAATATCATCAATTATAACATAAATGACAGTAATAAAATCTTTTAAGTTGTTTATTGTTATGGTAGAATTTTTATTAAGCTCTAGCATATTGCTTTCCTCCTATCATTGATTGTTGGTTCTTTTGATGATAGATTAGCAAAAATGCTAGAGTTTTTCTATTTGTAAATATTGCTAATGATTAACTAGCACAACGAGTAAAATTATATAACTTATATTCGTTAAAAACCTAAGAAAACTTTAGGCTTTTCACCTGTTAACTATTTATCAATAAAGATATCTTTCAGTGGTCAATTTTATTATAAAAATTTACTTCTGAGAAATAATAAGTTTTATCATCAAAATAAAGTTTTACTTATATAATAGTTTAGTAAATATTAACCTAATTTTATTTCAAAATATAAAGAAAAACCTAAAAAATCATGACAAAGTCATGATTTTTTAATATTATCTAAACTAATATTTTTATTTAAAAGTCTAAACAGATTGTAAGTTATCTAAGACATTATTCTTCTGCCCTAATGCTATCCATTATGTTTATTTTACTCATCTTTCTTAAAGATATCATTGATGCTATAATTACTATTACTATAGAACCTATAAATGCCATTACTGTTGAACTCCAAGGTATATTCCATTCATAAGCTCTCAATTCACTCATTAATCTATAAAGAATATAGGACAATGGCATTCCCATCAATATTCCATAAAATGATGCAATAATAGCATAGTATACACTTTCTAAAACTATCATCTTTTTAATTTGCTTTTCTGCCATACCTATAGATTTAAAAGTTGCTAATTCTCTTTTTCTAAGTAATAAATTTGTATTTATGGTGTTTATTATATTTATAGAGCTAATCAAGGTAACTACTGTTATAAATCCATAAATAAATACCATTATTTGTATCATCATACTTTTATCTCTCTTTGCTGATTCCACATTATCAAATATATACATATTATTTTCATTAACAATAGTTTCTAGCTTTTCTTTAATTACCTTATGATCGGCGTCCTTTCCAGTCCTTATATTTAAATTGTTAGATCTCAGTTCTCCAAATATATCTTTATATACTTTTTCTGTACTTATAAATCTTAAACTGCCCCCTTCCCAGCTATCTTCAAATACAGCATCTTCTTCAAGAATTCCTAAGACTTTAACCTTAATCTTTCCTACATGATTTAATAAATTTTCATCTGTATCTCCAGCAATTGATGAAGGTATAATTGATATTTCATCTCCAACTTTATAATTAGTAACATTAATATTAGCCCTTTTTTTATCTTTAGTTTTGATATGAGCATTTTGGATTATTATAACTCCATTTTCTTCATTTAATTTTTTCTCATTTATTTCTCCTGCTATAATATTTTTCTTGCTCTTTTCGAAAGATTTACTATTATAAGCATAAAATGGACTATAGACAAAGGCGTAATTCCCATCCATAAAATTATAAAAATTTGTTTCCGTTAAATCTTCATACTCTTTATTAAGCTTATCCTTTTCAATAGCTATGGCTGGGAGCTTATGTATTTCTTTATACACTAAATCTATTCCCTGTATTTTCTCTATATCCTCGCAAAATTTTGATAGAGTGCTTTCTTCTACTTCATCACTGCTTAGCATAACTCTATATTCAGGTTCCGTCGCCATTGCAACTTTTTCTACTTTTTTTATGTCATAAGCAAAGGAATTAAATACAATAAACAATACAATGCTTATAACCATTGAAAAAATAGTTATCCTAAACCTTGTTTTATTTCTTCTTAAATTTTTATAAGCAACTTGTCCTTCTATACCCAAAATCTTTCCTGCCACAATTCCACTTTTAACCTTTTTAAGATCTTCCTTCTTTACACTTCCACTATTTTTAATAGCTTCTAATGGAGATACTTTAGCAGCTAATTTTGCTGGTCCCTTTGATGATATATATATAGTTATAAGACCTAAAACTGCACTTCCTAATAATATTATTGGATTTATAGTTATTTTAAAGCCTTCAAACATAGAGAAAGCAAGTGAACCTAATATCATAATTACAATTTTTAAGGCCACTAATCCTAAAACTAATCCAATTGGAATTGATATAATTGCTAAAATCATAGCTTCTTTCATTACAATTCTCTTTATTTGATTTTTAGATGCTCCTACAGAACGCAATATTCCAAATTGAGATACTCTTTCCATAACAGACATATGAAAAGAATTATAAATTACCGAAATAGTTGCTACAATAACTAAAATTATAAAAAATACTGCAATCAAACCTATTACTCTATTTTCACTATCATCTAAACTCTTTAGCATAAGTCTTAAAAGCTCTTCATTATACCAAACACTGTCTTCATTTAAATTTAGTTCTTCTGTAATTTGTTTGCCTATAGCTTGAACTTGTTTTTTTAAATTTACATTGGCATAAATATCGTACTCTCCATCTTTATTTAAAAAACTTTCTTCCGATAAATAACTTATTCCATTTCCATATGTTGATTTCTCCATTAATCCACATATGATATATTCCTTAGAGTTCTTCTCTTTAAATTTTATATCTTCATAATTAATTTTTTCACCATTGCCTTCATCTTCTGGGTATATTACCTCCCCTAATTTTAAGGCTATCTTATCCCCAACTTTAGCATTTAGTGCTTCCATAGCCCAAGGTTCAAGAATAATTTCATCTTCCTTTTGCGGAAGGCGTCCTTCTCTTAATTTAATATTTTTTAACTCAAGCTTTTCTTTATTATCAGACTCTATATAAAGTTCTACATTTCTACCGCTTTTTTTATTTTTATCGATGATGCTTACTCCATCATATCTAACTATTCCCAATTTTTCTATATCCTTATGAGCTTCAAAATAAGGTATATGCCCACCATTTACATTTTTGAAAAGTATATGAAAATCTCCTGAATTCTCCTTTACTTGTCTTATCCTATTGTCCTGAAAGCTTTTAAACATTGTAGCAATAGAAGTTATAAGTGCTACTGAAAGTACTATCCCTATTATAGTCAGAATAGTCCTCTTTTTTTGTACCTTTAAATATCTTCCTGTAATTTCACTGTAGCTTTTCATCTTCTTATCACCTCATCACTTACCACCTTACCATCCTCTAAAGTAATAACTCTATCTGCTTGAGAAGCAATATTTACGTCATGAGTAATCATTATAAGTGTTTGATTATACTTTTTAACTGAAAGTTTTAATAGCTCTAATATTTCTTTTGAATTTTTTGAGTCCAAATTTCCTGTTGGCTCATCCGCTAATATTATAGATGGTTTGTAAGCTAACGCTCTTCCTATAGAAACTCTTTGTTGTTGTCCTCCTGAAAGCTCAGAGGGAAGATGATGTAGTCTATCTTTTATACCTAAAATATTAATTAGGTCCTCAAGATAATTTTTATCTTCTTTTTTATAATCTAAAAGAAGAGGAAGCTTTATATTTTCTTCTGCAGTAAGTACAGGTATTAAGTTATAAAACTGAAATATAAATCCTACTTTCCTTCTTCTAAATACCGCAAGCTGATTTTCATTTAAATTATATACATCTACATTATCTACAATGACATTTCCTGAAGTAGGTTTATCTACCCCTCCTAACAAATGTAATAATGTACTTTTCCCCGAACCACTTGCCCCTACTATTGCAACAAACTCACCTTGATTTATAGAAAGATTAATATCCTTTAATGCTTCAACTTTAATTTCTCCTTCACCATAACTTTTACAAAGAGAAACGGTTTTTAATATCTCCATAGTGTTTCCTCCTAGTTTCTTAATTTATATCTTAAGTATACTTTCCTATTCTTACTCTATAGTGAATTTTATTCTTACAAAATAGAAAGATTATAAGGCATTTGAAATCTTCTACAAGATTAACATTGCATTTTATACTATACTTTTCAAAAATGTTATAACGAACTCCGTTCCTTCTCCTTCTATACTTTTCACTGAAATACTACCACCATTACTTTCAATTATGGATTTAGATAGTGTGAGACCTATTCCTATACTAATAGGCTTTACTTCATGCTTTCCTTTATAAAACCTTTCAAAAATATGTGGTAATTCTTCTTTTTTTATTCCATTACCATTATCTTTAATAATAATACTTACAAGCAGTGGTGATTCTTTTATTGCTATAGATATAGTTCCGTATTCTTCTGTATGTTCAATAGCATTTTTTATTATATTTCCTATAGCTTCAGTCATCCAATCACTATCATGATTTAAACAAACATCTCTTTTTTCTTCTATAATGATATTTTGTTTTTTAGCCTTAGCTTTTTCTTTTAATGGAGAAAATGCTTTATTTATAGTTATAATTAAAGGTTGATTTCTCATTTTATAATTAATAGCTCCAGCTTCTACTCTAGCTATCTTTAACAAATTAATTATAAGCCATTCCATACGAGTAAGTTGTTCGCTAGTTTTATTAAGAAATTTCACCTTTGTTTCTTCATCCATATCATCTTTACTAATCATTAGCTCATTGAGCATGATTATAGATGATAGTGGAGTTTTTAGTTGATGAGAAATATCTGAAATAATATTCTTTAAAAACTCTTTCTCCTTCTTTAATTTTTCCATGTTTTCAATTAATCTATTTACTAGTAAGTTTAATTGATTATATAAAATAGAAAACTCTCCCTCTTCTCCTCCTTCAAGGGTCATATCATATTCTCCTTCTAAAACTCTTTCAACACTACTAGATACGATATTTATTTTAGATAGAATTTTTTTATAATCAAGCAAGATTATAAAAAAGATTGTAATAAAAAATATAATATTAATAGTTAAAATGTTAAATAATAAGTTCTTTGAAGATTCTCTAATCAAAGGAATATCTGCTGGTTTTAATGTTTCATTATAACTGTATTTCTCTAAAATAGTTAATCCACTCTTAATTTGATCTTCTGATACTCCTTTAGTAAAATATCCTACTATATTTTTTTCTAATTCAGGATTTTCTTCTAATACTATGCCTAATACTGCTGCATTTTGTCTTATGACTTTTTTATTTATATTATTTATACCTATATTCATAGTCACCAACGTAAATATTAAAAATACAAAACAAAGTATCACAATTTTAATAGTGATACTTTTAATTTCCGGATTTCTATATAATTTTTCCATAGCTATTCCCTCGTTTCCTTATTCCATTTATATCCTACTGCTCTTATCGTAATTATGTATTCTGGTTTTGCTGGATCATCTTCAATCTTTTCTCTAAGTCTCCTTACATATACAGAGAGAGTATTATCATCGACGAATTCTCCACCTACATCCCATATTTTTTCTAGTATTTGACTTCTGCTAAGTACTACTTTAGGGTTTTGTATTAGAGATATAAGTAATTTATATTCTAATGATGTCAATATAATTTCTACATCGTTTTTCATAACTCTATTGCTTAAAAGTTCAATAGTAATATCTCCTGAATGTAATTTATTACTTCTATAACCTGAATCCTTCTCATATCTTCTTAAAACTGCTTTAATTCTTGAAATTAATTCACCAATCCTAACAGGTTTAGAAATATAGTCATCACCGCCCATATCTAGCCCCATAACTACATTGGCTTCCTCATCAGAGGCAGTTAAAAAAATTATAGGAGTATTGCTTTTTTTTCTTAATTCTCTACAAAGTTCATAACCACTTCCATCTGGTAACATTAAGTCTAGTAATACTAAATCTACACTACAATTTTCTATACTTTCTCTTGCTTCTTTTAAAGTTGATGCAACTGTAATATCAAAACCTTCATTTTTTAAAGTATATTCCATTCCCATAGCCAAGGTAGCATCATCTTCAACTAATAAAATTTTAACCATATTTCCTCCTTTTTATCGATGTTTTAATACTTAAATTCTATTATACAAATAATTTTTTATATATTAAATCCCTCATTTTTTACCTATTGAATAATATTTATAATATACTTATTATAAAGTTATAATAAATAAAAGAAAATAACTATTCAAAGTTACAATTATACTTTCTATAATATAAAATGATATGTTCCAATAGTCGTTAGGTTATCTTTGGATTCTTACGACTCATATTCCACAAAATATATAAATATATGACTAGTTATTTTTTAATATGACTAAATATGTTATAACATTAGTATAACCTTCAAATTCTATATATAAGTTAAAGCTTTTATATTAGCAACTGGTATGACTTATATAAATGTAAATTAAAAATTATATAATTTTACAATTTATTTTATATACTCCTCTAAAACCAAATTATTATTATAAATTTCTTCTGCTGCTTTTTTTCCTACATATCTAATATGCCACGGTTCATAATCATATCCAGTTATATGTTCTTTATTTCTAGGATATCTTATTATAAACCCAAATCTATGAGCATTTTCCCTAATCCATATTCCTTCAGTGGTTTTTCCAAAATCATCATTTAAAAATTTATTTAATCCTTCCCTATTAGTTAAGTCCATTGCTAATCCTGTTTGATGTTCACTATGTCCAGCCTTAGCTACATATTTATCAGCTTCTTCCCTACCTAATATTTTAACTCTATGTTTATAAAGATTATTCTGTGTATTATAGTAGCGATAGCCTGATATTGCATAAAGTATTATACCCTCCTCCTTTTCAGCTGCTAACATTAATTCTTCTAAAGCCTTGCCGCTTTCCTTAGTCATAAGCTTTTCTTCCTTTAGCATATTATCTGAAAATCTAATATTTGGTTCTTGCAATTCTTTTGGAATATACTTATTAGAAAGTTTATATTTTCTATTTACTAAAACTAATTTATTATCTACTTCTAATACTTCAGAATAATCTTTATATGGATTAAATGCGAATATGAATACCATTCCTAGTATTGCCCAAAATATTTCACTGGTTTTTTTCATTCTACTCTCCCCCTCATTTTATAAATCTATTATAAATATTCAATCTTACAGTTAAATGAATTTTAGACTTACAAAATAGTAAGAGATAAATCAAACTAAGATTTTATAGGATTCCTTAATTAAAATTTAACTTATGCATGATTTTAATTTCCATAATAAAACTTTTACTATGAATTAAAAATTAAGAATGAAGAATCATGGTTAGAACTCCACTGTCAAAGTCTTTGGAGTTTTTCAAAATAAATTTCATCCTAAATTTTTCATTTTTAATTATTAATCCTTAATTTCTAAGAATTTAAACTATTTTTATAAAAAATTTATTTTCCACAGTATATATTAAGTTTTCACATTGTATCCCTATAATCTAAAAAATACCCCTAGGATATTATCTAATTTAGTTAATATCCTAGAGGTATTTTATTTATTTAAGCTTATTCCTTTTGATATATACGCTATAAGTTTTTCAGTTAATTCATTTACATCATATTTGTCTTCATTGATTATATCATATATAGCTAGAGTACATAGTCCTCCAAAGAAGGTATATGTTAAAAACTCAGAATCATTTTTTTCTATTACTCCAGCTTCTATAGCTTTTTTAATATGATTCGATAAATATTCTATGTGTTCTTTAATGGTAATTCTAAGATCTTTTTGTCTTTCTTCATTTCCCCATAGCTCACTTAGCGCAACTCTAAAAAAATCTTTATACTCATGTACTATTTCTAATTGTATTTTAATTAATGCTCTTATCTTGTCAATAGGTTCTTGTTCAAGAGATAATACGCTTGAGCTTTTTTCTTCCATACTTTTTATGCCTTCATCTATAACATATTTAAAAAGCTCTTCTTTACTTTTAAAATGGTAATATAATGTTCCTTTGGCTACTCCTCCAACAATGGCTACGTCATCCATTGTGGCTCCATCATAACCTTTTGTCGAAAAAACCTTTATTGCAGAGTTTAAGATAGTTTCCTTTGTCTTACTCATATTCTCCTCCCAAAATCCCAATGGATAATTTAACATTAATTATACTACATAAGTACTAATCCATTAAAGCTTCTTCAACCCCATCTTTTACTTTTTCACTTAATTTATCTTTAAAGATTATTGTTAGCAGAATAAATCCAATTAAAAATGCTCCTAAGATAAGTGAATCTTTAATAACTATACTCATATTTGGTCCTGCTAATACTTCTCTTAATAAATCAACAGCATAAGTGAATGGTACAAATGGATGTATTACTGAAAATATCTTTGGTAAAGTTTCAACAGCAAATGTTCCTGAACAACTTACTAATTGCACAACTAAGGCTACTATACCTAAAAATTTTCCTATATCTCCAAATGTAAATATTAAGAATTGAAGTGCTGCCATAAATGTTAATGAAAGTAAGGCATTTAAGGAATAGTATAAAGCTATATTATCTGGTCTTATTCCTAGCACTAAAAGCATTGTACTAAGTATTACTGACTGTACTATACCTATTAAAGCATAGGACATAAATTTTCCTAAAACTATTGATACTTTACTAGTACCTTTTAAATCTTCATCTACTTTCTCTTTTACTAAGAAGAAACTAACTAACGCTCCTACCCATAATGATAATGGAATTAAATATGGTGCTAATCCTTCACCATAAGTTTCAACATTTCCTAAGAATGTTTTCTCTACCTTTGCTGGTTCTTCCATAAATTTTGAAAGTTCTTCGCTATTATGAATTAAAACTTTATCAGACTCTTTTACACCATCTTCTAACTCAGTAGCTAGTTTTTTAGATCCATCTTTAATTTTTGTTGATCCATCATATAGCTCAGATGTTCCCCCTGATAATTTATTTACACTTTCTAGTGCTGAAGGAATCTTATTATACATTGATTCAACACCTGTTCTTAATTTATTAGATCCTTCACTAAACATATCAAGTTTTTCTGACAAACTTGGTAATAGTGCTAAATATTCTTTACCTTGTGCTACTGCATGTTTTGCAGCTTGTATATTTCCTTGGTTCTTTTCAATATCTGATTTTATTTCATTAACTTGTGGTATTAAAGATTTTACAGCTGATAAATTACTCATGTTTTCTGGTGATAACATTGGTGCTATAGCATTAAGTGAACCTTTAGCATTTACCAATGTATCATTTATTTTTTGTATATCTTGAGGATTGATATTCAATCCATTAATTGTCTTTGAAATTGATTCTAAATTACCTGCTTCATTATTAACAGTACTAGTTACCATAACAGAACCCATAAGTAATTTTCCTTGTTCTTCTGTTATAGCTCCATTTGCTTGAAGTGATCCTATCAGTTTTAGTAATCCATCTTTATTATTTGCTATTGCTGCTGTTTGATTTAATATTCCTGAAGATTGTATTTGATTTAACTTTTCTCCTACTGAAGAAAGAGTTTGCATAGCATTAGCAACTTCTGAACTGTTAGTTATAGCTAAAATCTTATCAATTTTATTATTTAATTCATTAACTTCACTTTGCAATTCTTCCGGGTCACTTAACATTTTTTGAATCATTGGATTTGATAATGTAGCATTTATTTTTTCCATATCAATTTGTGCTAATCCATTTTCAAGTTGATAAGCATCATTTATTAATTTATCTAAACTTGCTTTATCTATTGAATCTAAATTTTCATTTAACATATATTCTACATTTTTAAATTTCTTATTTAGCATAGCAATGTTGTCATCTATAAGAACTACACCATTATATAAATTTTCTACCCCTTCTTTTACTTCAGGAACTTTTCCTGTTAAAAGATCTGTACCATCTTTTATCTTCTTAACTCCTTCATTAAGGCCTTCCATTCCCTTATTTAATTCTTTGCTACCGTCAACTGCTTTTATCAATTTGTCTTTAGTGTCATATACTTTATCTACAACTCTAGCAGTAGCCTTAAGAGATACGGATTGATTCAAATTCTTTTGTACTGTGTCCATTGCCACATCTACTGTTTTATTTGAAACATATCCTTTTTTCTTATTAGAAGTAAAATATATTACTGGTTCTTTCACTTCTTTGCTGTCAATGGGAGTAAACATGTCTTTTGAGAAGTTTTCAGGTATTTGAATCATAGCATAATATTTTTTATCTTCCATACCTTTATTTGCTTCTTCTAAAGATACAAACTGCCAATCTAAATTTTTATCTTCATTTAGCTTGTCAATTAAATCTTGTCCAAAATTATATCTTTTATCTTCTCTCATATAACCATTGTCTTCATTTACTACAGCAACCTTCATTTTATCTAAATTATTATATGGATCCCATGATCCAGCTAAATAAGTAAATCCATAAATAACAGGAATAACACAAATTCCTAAGGCTACTAAAATTTTAAAGACATTCTTGTTTATTTTGTTAAGATCTCTTTTAGTTACCTCTGTAACTTTCATGCAATCACCTCTCCGTAGTTTATTGTACTGACTAGTCAGTATTGTATTATAATACACTCATAGTTTTTAAAAATCAACCTTTTTTGACAAAAAACACGTCAATTTTATAACTTTTTTAGAGAAAAGTTCATGTAATTGTATACAAACAAAAAATAAAAATCATATTATATACATATATGTAACTAATAGTAATTAACGTAAAAATGTAAAATCTCATAAATTATTCTAATAAACAAAAAAAAGAATCTAATAGTAATTTTTATATTTACCACTAAACTCCATAGATTTTTAATTTTATATAAATTTTTTTCAAAAATAGCTAGTCAATATACTAATATGTTCTAGAGCTTTAAAAATATTTTTTTCTAACTATAATAATTTTAAAATTTTTAATATTTAATTCATATCTATTCTATTAACTTATAATACTCTTTTAATATAACCTAAAACCCTTTTAGCCTTAATACATAAAATAGTGATAGATTTTAATTAAAATCTATCACTATTTTCATGCTCTTTAACTATAATTATTTACTTTTAATTCTATCCGTTAATATAGATTTTTCCTTTAGAAGAATATTAAACTGTTGTTCCAGTTCTAAATATTTTTCATCTTTATTTGCAATCATACTTAATTTTCCTAACACTTCAGCAATTTTATTTTCAATTACCATAAGATTTGCTTTTAATTTATCTTCAGATAAGTCATTATTATTTTTTCTTAAATTTATATCTCTAATGTTTTTCTCATATCTTTTAATCATTTTATTTTCAATTACTATTATCTTATTACAAACTCTTTCCATCATATATCTATCATGAGAAACAATTATTATTGTACCTTCATAATTTATCAATGCTTCTTCTAATTGCTCTCTACTTAGTAGATCAATATGATTTTCCGGTTCATCTAAAATAATTAATGGATAATTTTTCAATATAAATCCCGCTAGCTTTACTTTCATTTTCTCCCCAAAGCTTAAATATTTTATTTTTGTATCTAAAATTCTATTACTTAAACCCATATTAAATAACATAGTTCTTACCTTCCCCATATCTTCTCTGGGAAGTTCACCTATTAATTCTAAGGGAGTAATTTCAATATCTAAATCTACTACATTTTGGCTTAAATATGCAATTTCAAGTGAGTCGCTAATCCACATTTCTCCGTTATTTAACTTTTCTTCACCAATTATTATTTTTATAAGAGTACTTTTACCGGTGCCATTTTCACCAAAAATTCCTATCTTTTCTCCTCTATTAATATAAAAGCTAGAATTATTAAATAATACATTTTTCTCAAAAGCCTTGCTTACATTTTTAAATTCTAAAAGTCTCTTTCCTCCTTTTGCATTAGAGTTAAATTCAAAATATATTTTTTTATCTTCTTTAGGTTTTTCCACACCGTCTACTTTTAATTTTTCTAATTTTTTAATTTTAGATTTAACTTGCACATCTTTCTTTTTAGCTTTAACTCTAAAATACTCTTTTCCTCCCATCTTATTTCCCGTTGCAAGTGCTTTTTTTCTAGATTCTCTATGAGCCTTTTCTGACCAATTCTTTAAATTATCAATATCTTCCTCAATCTTTTCTCTATAACTTTGTTCTTCCTTATACTGTTTAAGTTGTGCCTTAAATCTACGTTCTTTTTCTTCCTTGTAGAAACTATAGTTCCCCTGAAAAATTATAGACTTTCCATCTTCTATTTCTAGAATTTCATCCACAGCTTTATCTAAAAAGTATCTATCATGAGATATGATAATTACTGATCCATTAAATTTTTCAAGTTCACTTAAAAGCCAGTTAACTCCTTTGAAATCCATATTATTTGTAGGTTCATCTAAAATTAAAAGCTGTGGCTTAAAATTCCAAATATTAGCTAAAGATACTTTAGTTCTCTCTCCCCCACTTAAATTGTCAAGCCTAACATTATCCCAAGTATAAAATTTTTCAAGTCCCAATTCACTAGTATATTTAAGCATACTATAATTTAAAGTTATATCTTTATCATTTCTACTATTTGTCTTACATAATATATTAAGTTCATAAGAACCATTCTGTCTAAGATAAGCTGCTTTAATTTCTAGCTGGTGAAAAAGTATCTTTCCCTCATCTTTTTCTGATAGTCCAAAAATAATATCAACTAAAGTGCTCTTTCCTGCACCGTTTCTTCCTACAATCCCTAATATTTTATTTTTCTTTATATCTAAACTAACATCTTTTAATACTTCTACATTATCAAAATCTTTTTTTATATTTTTAAAAGATAACAACATAAATATTCCTCCTCAAAGCTATACATCTTCAAAAGATGCTTTATCTTTGGCTATTAAGAACATCTTGTTTTTAATTCTAAATCTATAATTAATACATACTAATAATAAACTTTTATTAAGTTAATTATTAATAAAAATCATTCTTACTCAAATATAAATATATTTTTCTTCATTTAGAAATAAAAAAAGTCATAAATAAACATACGTCTACTTATGACTTATTATGCTTTAATAAATTTTAAATTTAGAGCATAATATTCTTAAAATCATTATAAACCTCTGTTCTTAACAACCTAACCTAAAAGAATACATAATAAATAACCCCTTATTTAAGGCATCTAAAAAAAGATACCCAAGGTACTTTTATAAATTATTCTTTTAGAAAATATTAAATTTGGTTAGTTAAAAACAGAAATTCTCATTTTAGATATTACCTCCGAAATTTCATAAATATTTACACTATTATTATATCATTAATTTGGTCATTTAATACTAAAGATTTTTCTTTTCAAAATCTAAAAGCCACTGTTTCCTCCAAAGTTCTCCACCATATCCAACTAAATTGCCGTTACTTCCAATTATTCTATGGCATGGAACAATTATACTATGAGGATTTTTATTATTTGCTCCTCCTACAGCTCTTACTGCTTTAGGGTTATCTATTTTTTCTGCTATATCTTTATAGGAAGCAGTAGTTCCATAACTAACAGTAGTTAAAGCAGTCCATACTTTTTTTTGAAATTCTGTACCATTAACTATTAGTTTTAATTTAAAGTCCTTTCTCTTGCCACTAAAATATTCATCTAATTGAGTTAAACATTCTAACATTACTTCAGATAAGTTTTCATCATCTTCTCTACTTTCATCTAAAAAGTTTATATATATTATACCTTCCTCATTTCCCTGAACTGATATAACTCCTATAGGAGATTGATAATATGCTGTATATAAAGTTTCCATTTTCTCCTCCATTAATTTAGAATCTTTAGTTTTTCATTTTCTTTGCAGATGCCTAAAATTTATAATTATAACTATTAGTGTTTTCTTTTTTCATTATAAAACTTTTTACTTGCCTTAATCATATTTTTCTTATAATTTAATGCTTCAGATCTTTTTACCTTTCTTTCCATAAACTCCGCTTCTCTTTTTAATTTTAAATAACTATTAAATCTCTCAATAGTTAAGCTTCCGTCCTCTAAAGCTTTTCTAATTTGGCATCCTGGCTCGGTATCATGATTACAGTCTGAAAATTTGCACTTTGCTGCTAACTCCTCTATATCACTAAAACTAATACTAACCCCTTGAGAAGAATCATAGATTTGAAGCTCTCTCATTCCGGGAGTATCTATTACTACTCCTCCATTAGGAAGCAATATCAATTCTCTATGAGTTGTAGTATGCCTTCCTTTGTCGTCGCCTTCTCTAATATCACTAGTCTTTAGCTTTTCATCACCTAATAAGCTATTTATTAAAGTAGATTTCCCTACTCCTGAAGAACCTAAAAAAGCAACAGTTTTACCTTTTTTAACGTACTTTTTAACCTCTTCTATTCCTAAATTTAAAATTGAACTTATAACTATAGTATCTGTTCCTAAAGCTACTGATGATACTTCTAAGAGCTTTTCCTCTACATTATCACATAAATCTGCTTTTGTAAGTATAACCACTACTCCTGCACCACTATCATAGGCTACAGAAATATATCTTTCTAACTTTCTTATATTAAAATCATTATTAAGTGACATACAAATAAACACATAATCTATATTTACTGCTACTATTTGCTCTTCTATTTTTCTATCTGGAACCTTCCTTGAAAATTTACTTTTTCGACTTAGTATACCATAAATAATGGCTTCTCCATTCTTATCAGTATCTCTATCTAATACAACCCAATCTCCTACTGCTGGATAATCAGTCCTTCCATTAGAGTTATAAATTAATTTTCCTAAAACTTTAGCTATAACTGTATTTTCTTCCGTTATAACCTTATATAATCCCTTACTTTCAAAAGCAACTCTTCCTATATAAAAATCACTATATTTTTCTTCTATCTCTTTTATTAGTTCTTCATTTAGCCCTAAGTCATATAATCTTTTATAATTCATTTATTTCCTCCCAAATTTTAACTTTGGGTATAAAAATACCCTGAAATAGTGTTATAAACTACTCCAGGGAACTGTTCAAATTTATAATGTATAGCTAAATAAATATTGTATATATCATACCACAACATAAGAATATTAAAATTTTTTTAAATCTCTCAGTGATTCAAACTTTTAATATGCTAAGAAACCATACATACCTTGGAGTAGTTTTTATTAAAATTTAACTTTGCAAATAAAATTCTCTTTTTCATAAAACACCACTCCTTTCAAAATATTCTGTATTTATTTTATCACAATAAAATTTCTTAATTCAATAGTTTAATTACTCTTAGCTAAAATAACTATTCAAAGATAGTGTGTTATCTAATTATCTTATAGCTATTCATAATTATAATATGGTAAAAATACTAGATTGTCATAATTATGTAACATTCATAGAATATATTTATAATAAAATTACTATTAGTCCATAATGAAAACATTTAAGGAGCGATAGATTAATGTATAATGTTTTAATTTTAGGAGGTACAAACTTTGTAAGTAGTAACTTATGTAAACATTTAATATGCAAAGGTTATAATATAGATATACTTACAAGAGGCCTTAGAAAAATAAACTATCATGGATATAAAAACCATTTAATTTGCGACAGAAAAAATATTGATGAATTAAGAAAAGTGCTTTTAGGAAAAACCTATGATTATATATTAGATATAAGTGGATATACAAAAGAAGATGTAGAAAATATAATAGAAACTATAGATAGTAGTAAACTAAAAAAATATATTTTTTGTTCCTCAGGCGCTGTTTATAAAGAAAATCAAGACTTAATTTCCGAAGATTTTAAAAGAGGAGAAAACAAAAATTTTGGTGATTATGGGTTAAATAAAAAACTGGCAGAAGATTATTTGTTAGAAAAATCTAAAAAAGATAACTATCCTATTATAATTTTTAGGCCTACATATATTTATGGTGAAGAAAATAATTTATATAGAGAAGCTTATTTTTTTGATAAAATTTTAGATCAAGAACCTATTCCTATACCGTATGGCAATGTTAAAACTCAATTTATCCATATTGATGATTTGGTTAGAGCCTTTGAAAGTGCTATGAAGAGTAATGTAGTAGGAAAAGCTTATAATATTACTCATCCTAGAATAATAACCTTTAAAGAACTAGTAAAAACTTGTGGAAAAGTAATGAGAAAAACACCTATAATACGAGAAGTAAATACAGAAGAGTTTCCTTTTAGTCCTCGTTCATATTTTCCTTTTAGGAATATAAATTATATGCTTGATATTACTGAACTTATAAAAGATAATATATATATTCCTAAAATTGATTTAGAAGAAGGACTTAAAAAATCATTTTGTTGGTACTTAAATTCTACTGTAAAATTAGAGGATAATACCATGATCAATATAGATAAAGTGATTCTAGCGTAAAATATAAAATTTTAATATATATTTAAGAAATATATATTGAAAAATCGTGACTTTTAGTCACGATTTTTTAATTTCATCTTATAACTATAATTAAATTAATAATTATTAAAATTCATTTTAAATCTATTTTATAATCTATTATTCTAAAGTCTTCTTAAAGACTTTACCAATCATTATTTTTATAAAATAGCTTATTATTGTCACAAAAAATGATTCTAAAATAAAAGTTAGCACAAAACTTATTCTAAGATCTTGTGGATATAGTATTCTAAACCCATCTTTAGCAATTGCATAAGTAATTATAGATATGAATATTCCTATGATTATACTTTCTTTAAATAAGCTTAATTTTATCCTTTTAACTTCATTTATTTTTTTGGTTTTCATTATTATACCGTTTCCCCATAACTTTATAGAAAGATATAACATTCCTATTACAAGAGTAAAAAATGATATGGCAAACTCATAAAATGGCTTTTGTAATATAAAGAACTTATAAACTACATCTAAAAACAACCCTATTACTAATATAAAAATTGTATGCATTTCATAATTAGCAATTTCGCTTATAGTTTTTTCTTCTTCTTTAATCTCCTTATTATTCATAAATATAATCCTCCGATGTAAGTCATATTTAAAAATCAGTTAGTGTCAGTATGCTTTCATTATAATACATTATGAGAACCCAATAGTTCAAAAAATATATTTTTCTTTTCTGACACAGAATATATTTGGCATTTAAAATTAGTTATTTTCTTCATATAACTTAATAGAATTTAAGATAATATAATTGTAATATATTTCCTCAACTATTGTAACCCTATATAGTAAAATTGTAAACTAATTCACAGTTAATAAAGGGTATTTTCTAACTATTTTTATATTAAATTAAATCTTATTATTTATAAAGTAAATACTTCTCAAATCTATAAATATAATTTTAGAGACTATAAAAATGACGTAAGCATTGCTTACGCCATTTAAACTAATCCATTTGTAGGAAATCTGAATATGGATTTTTCTCTTTTTTATCTAGTAATCTTTCTCCATTATTAGAGTATACAATATATTCATAAAAGTTTGATCCAAATGAGGTACTTTTAGTAACTATATCTTGAGAAGTCTTCTCAAAATTTTCATCATCTAATATTTCACCATTCCAGAAAATTACTTCTGCTAAGTATTTTTCATTTTCAGGATTTTTATCTATAAATGCTCCAAATATATTTTCATTTTTTACATTTTTATCTGAAGTAAAGCCCTCTTTTGTAACTTTTTTATTTATTTTATTCTCTATTTTCTTATAAAAAGAGTTACTCCATGAATTTCCTAATATTATTAAGTTACTATTTTTTATCGTATTATCATCAACTTTATTATCTTCTACAACTTCAAAATTCACATTATTCATTTCATATTGTAAAGTAAGTTTTTCAATTAATTTATTTTGTGCTATATTTTCTTTTTCTGAAACGTCTGTTGCTTTTACTAATGTGACTTTTTCTTCATTTAATCTTCTATGCATAATTCTAGCTAAAGAAAGTTCTGGAGTACTTTCCATCTGAAATAAATTATCATATAATTCTTTTATACTTTTAGCTTGTAATTCTGCCTGTCTTTCTGGTGATAATTTATATTCATCACTTAAATCAAAATTAGGATCGTTTATTATATCATTAAAATGGTCTGCCACATCTTTACCACAAACTTCTTCTATTGTTTCTGTTAATCCTTTTATAGTAGCGTTTTTAAACTCATATTTATTGAAATAAGTTTGCATAAGCTTATCAAATTTTTCTTCACCAACTTTTTTGTAAAGTTCATATATTGCTGTTCTTCCTCTATCATAATAAACTTGGTTAGACATTCCATCAACTTCTTTATTAGTAGAAGTAATTTTTTTATTTGCTGGACCACTCTCATAAAGTAACATACTTTCAAAGCCATTTTCACTACCTTGAGTCTTATCTAAATAATAGTATGTTGAAAAGTCTGCAAAGCCTTCATCTAAGAAAGACTCTGTCTCTGAATTATTTCCAATAATACCATGGAACCATTGGTGAGCTATTTCATGAATAAATACTGAATTCTTTTTAGGATCATTCCCATCTACATTAAATCTTCCTAATTGTATTGCTCCTGTATATTCTATAGCAACTCCTTCGACATATGATTCAAATACATCAAATTCCTTATATGGATACTTACCAAATTTCTTACCAAAGAACTCAATAGCGTTAAAAGCTTCATCTATATATTCATTCATTAATTTATCCTTTTTCTCATCTTCACTTAAATAATGAATATTTACAGTAATACCATCTTTAGTTTTACTAGCTTTTTTGTAATCTTTACTAGCAAAGAAAACAAACTCTCTTGTATTTTCAGCCTTAGCTGAAACTATTTTTCTGTCTCCTTCTATTTTTTCTGTTTCAGTTCCTGTAATACCTACATTAAAATCTTTAGGGACATTTAAATTCACTTCATAATTTGAGGACTCGAAATAGTCTGTCTCAAAATCTTTACTATAAGGAATCTCATTCCACTTCTTTTCTTTCTCGTCATATACTGCAACTACTGGATACCAGTGAACTGCTGAAAAAACATCATTGTAATATGACAATCTATTCATTCCAAAAGGAATTTTTACCTCAAACTCTATATCAAAAGAAACTTCTTCTGAGTTTTTCAATGCTTTTTCTAGTTCTACCTTTAATACTTGATTTTCTTTTGTGAACTTTAATTCTTTTTCATCGCTGCTTTTAATAGATTTTATATCTATTCCCCCTAAAAAGTCTTCCGGCTTTTTATCTGGATTCTCCTTTGCTATCTTTTCATTACTATTTCTAAACATTTCAGTTTGTGTTTCTTTTTTATTATAAGCATCAGCAAAAACATTAAATGATATCTCTTTTAACTCATCTTTATATACATTTTTAAATTTAACATTTTGTTTTGCTGTTATAGTTTGATCTTTTTCATTTAAATTTGCATCTATTTTATAATTTATAAAACTGTTAAAATTATCAGCTTTACTTCCTGTAATATTTCCACATCCAACTAGCATTCCTGATATTATCATTGACGCTATTGCTAAAGATACAAGTTTTTTTGTACTTTTCATTTCCATTGCCTCCTAAAACTTTGCCTCATATATAAATTAAATTTACTCATTTATATTCTACTATAATTTTATATTTATAGTATTTTTTAGTCCATTCATCAGACTTACATTTTAAAAGTCCAATCTTACAATATTGTAACAAAATAAAGAGAATTAATTTCTCAGAATTAATTCCCTTTATAATTTCTAATCTCTTAATAAATATTAACCATTAAAAATTAAGCTATTTTTTATAATGTTCAATTAAATTTCTTAATTTTTCATACCATATTGGATAATAATTTAAGGCTTTACACTTCTTCTCTAGAAAAATAAAATATTTTATATCTATATCCTTAAAACTTTCATAATCATCTAGTGAAATATACTTTATATCCTCTAATGTCCTTTCCGGAAATTCCAAGTCATCCTCTTCTTGAGAAATATAACCTAAAATCGGAATTTGATTTCCTATATCTATTAAATAAGTATTGTCAACTATATTAAAAATGATTTTCCCATCTACATTAGCTTCCTCCCTCAGTTCTCTAATTACAGCTTCTTCTGGGGTTTCTCCCTCCTGTATTTTTCCACTAATAAAAAAGTGTCTAATTTGCCCATTAATTTTACCAATACCAAGTAACACGCTATCTTCTTCAATTATAACTACTTGTGCTCTTTCCTTTGACATATTATCACCTATCTTTATTAATATATTTAGTAAAAATCACATTTTAGGCAGATATGTTTAAAGCTATGTGAAATTTAAATTTATTTCTTACTTTAATTAATTCTCACAATCAAACTTTACAATATAAAATAATTAAATATATATTGAAAATTTTTCTATTATATATCAACTAAAATGTAATTTGCCTTTTATTATACCTTTTTATTATGTTTTTTCAAAATTTCATTAAATTTTAATTCATCAGCAACATATCTAAAGGATTTCATTTCAAAAATCTATTCATCAAAAAATTTAGATAAATTCACTTCTGTTCTTTTTTCTATAAAGTTATTAAATATATCAAAATCTACTTTTTCTTTACATTTATTATAAATTCTTTAATAGAATTAACTATATTATAAAGTACATACTAGCTTTATAAAGGAATAGCTATTGTATATATTGATTATTGTTTTAAACTATAATTAGTAACTTTAGGCAATACCATATTATTTCCCTACATTACACTTTTATACCCCTACTAATTGATATACATCTTAATATACTTTTATATAATTAGCTATAGATTTATTTAATTTCCATTTAAATTATATTGAAAATATAATTAATAAAACTTACATTATATTTCTACAAACTTTTCAAATTCCCTCTATAATTCATATAAATCCAAAAGATGGTTGCTTAGCCTACTAAATAAAATCTTATATTGAAAGCTATTTATATTTTTCAATTTATTTAAAATAAAATCCACAGCTTTAACTAATTTTTAGATAAAACTGTGGATTTTATAAGTTTGTTTGTATATCATGTACTAAAAAATATTATATATTTAAAGAAGATTGTTTTATCGATTTTCCTATGAGGCTATAGATAATACTTCTATAGCCTCGAATAGTTTTTTACCCTGACAAATGCTATTTACTATTTCTAGTTTTGCTTCATCAAAGTATTTAAAAGTTTGTAAGGCAGAGTCTTTATCATAATACACTTTCCAATATCCACAAAGTAAACATTCCTTATGTGGACTTTCTATAAATGTTTGTACATCCTGTAGTGGAAATCCTAAAAATATTCCCATTTCATGAGGACAAATTGAAACATCATATCTTTTTTTCAATACTTCTAGCTTTTCATCTATAGACATATTTGGTTCATAACCAAACTGTACTAAAAAATTTGTAACTCTTTTATCTTGTAATCTATTATTTAATAATTCTTCATTATAAAACAGCACTACTACTGCATTATTTGTTTCTTTTAATTCAAAGGCTTTCACCTTTAATCTATTTAATAATTCATGCTTATAACTTTTCCAGTTATTACACATGTTTTTATCATGGTTACATAGGGTTACAGTGGTAGCAGCCTTAAGCCTTTTAATTGTAGGGGCAATGTTATAGGCTATCACATTAAACATATATTCCACATCATTTAAAGTATTTATTTTTTCTCTAAAAGCTTTAACTGCTAACTTCACTGTAATCACTCCCTTAATATTTTGATGATGTTAAAACTACTTTGCTAATTCTTTACCAAGCTCTAAACACTCTTGTTCTTTATCTGAATCTGGTGTATAGTTAGCAATTAATCCTTCATTTACCACAATTGCACCATAACCAGTCATTCTTTCTTCCCAGTCTCTCATCCATTTTCCATCTCCCCATCCGTATGAACCAAACAGGGCTATTTTTTTTCCTTTTACAGCAGTTTCTATTGATTCAATAAAAGGTTCCATTTCTGATTCTTCTAAAACTTCATCTCCCATTGAAGGGCATCCTAAAGCAATCACGTCTGCACTATCTATATCACTAGCAGCTGCATTTGAAACAGCTTTTACTTCAACTTCTGCTCCTTCACTTTTAGCACCTTCTGCAATGAAGTTAGCCATAGATTCTGTATTTCCTGTACCACTCCAATAAATTATTGAAACTTTATTCATAATAACACTCCCTTTACGAAAATCACATTTAACTGAAAATGATTATCATTACCATCTATTTATATTATATTTGTTAATTTTGGGTTTGTCAACATCAAAAACCACATTTTTCATAAAAAAATGAAAAATGTGGTTTACTCAATAAATATATTTTTAAAAATTAACTATAACCCATACTGCTATATCCTCAAATCCTAAGTTTTTATATATGTTTTTTGCTTTAGGATTATCATAAAATAAGCAAGGAGTCCTTCCTTCATCTATAAGCTCTCTACATATCTTATAAACACAACTCATTGCATATCCCTTATTCCTATGATTATTGTGAGTCATAACAGAAACTATCATTGCTAATTGTTTACTTTCTGCTGTAGTCGCTGCAGAAGCTAAAATTTTATTATTCTCTTTAATGCAATATACTCTTCCAAAACCGCTATTAATTGCTGCTTTAATACTAGCAGGTGATGTTTTAAAATCATCAAATTCCTCTATGGTCTTTCTAAGACTATAAATTTCTTCTGCATCCTCCAGATTTGCTTTTATCACTGAAACATTTTCTTTTATTAATAATAAATTATCTAAATATGCAAATTGATTAAACTTTACTTTATCATAAGTTAATACAGATAATAACTTAGTTATAGAAATAAGTTCTCCCCAAATCTGCTCTTTATCTTTATAGCCATTTATAATCTTACAAAATCCTTCTGCATCGTAATCTTCTATTATAGAGTGAAAATAAAATTGAGTATTATGTTTTAATAGTATAGCTATATAATTGTAATTTTCATCAAATTCAGCCCATATCTCTTGTAACCTATCATCAAAACCAAATTTTTCTAAGCATCCTATAATACAAACATTAATTTCTTTATTTTTGTTTAGAAACTCTTCTAATTTTTCACTATGGCCTTCATTTAACTTTACAATCAAGTTGATTTCCTCCATAAAATTTCTAATATATAAATATATTCTATGAAATTAACATTTATGATTATAAAATTTATTTGAAAATAAGAATAATTAGGCCTTTATACTTCATATAATCTAACGATATCTCCATTTTGAAAGGAGCGTTTTTATGAAGTATTCTTTTAAACATATATTTTTATCAGTCATAAGTAAAAATAATACTGAAAAAACCTTAGACACTTTAAAGGAATATAATAGAATATTAGAAAATGCAAAAATTGAAACCTCTATTAAATTAAATAGATTTAAATATTTATGCTTAAACTGTAAATATATACATGAAATACTGTGTAGTGATCTTTCTTATATTTCTTTAGAAGAGATTGTGTCTAAAGATATTTTAGATAGTATTCATTTAGCAAATATCAACTATCCTACTGAAGATACTATTATAGAGCAGTTATTTATAAGCAATAAAATAATTCAAAATATAGAAAATAATTGTAAAAACTATAATAAATATATAAATGTAGTAAAGGATTTAAATAAATTTTTAAGGGATTGTAACATTAATTGCTCAAATGTAGAAAGACCGTATTTTCACTTCTCTAAAGATAAAAAGGGAAGTCCTATAGCCTTTTTTTGCCATATAAATTCACCAGACTTTTCTTATACTACAAATAATTTTAAAATTTATGGTTTTTATGGTGAGTATAAATCTCTATCACAAAAAGGTAATTATCTTCAAATGACTTTAGGATATAGCAATAATTTTACTTCTGTACTTGAGCTTAAAACTTTAGAAATTGGAAAAGAAAAAGATTCAGACAGAGGTGCAACTGCACTTCAATATTTAATTAAAACTTTAATTCCTGAGCTTAACCATATATTAGATAAAAAACTCAAAGAAGGAAATTTATCTTTAAGCAAGGAATTTAAAACTCAAATGCTTTATAGTAGAAATAATTCTATTTCTGAAGAAGATATTAATGATGATAGAATAAATTTTTATAAAAATAATGGTTTTACTATAAAAGGTAATAACTTTTATTTAAAACTTCAATAACCTTATATTTATACTGTATTTAACTTTACTAAAATATAAATATTAATTAATAGAGAAACAATATTATAAATTTACTTAAATATTTATAATATTACAATATTCATACAATTAAACCCCTTTTACAGAGAAAGGATATGAATTTATCACATCCTTTCTTTTTGTTGATTATATCGTATTTTTTTCATTATATAACATCTTAACTATTTATTTTCTAATTAATATCATATATCTACTCTTTTAATATATACATTATGAAATCAAGAAAATTATATATTAATCTAGTTTTTTTATTATATATATTTTTTATAATAATGCTTTCTTAATCACAATTTTTGATAATATTTATATATTATAAATAGGAGTAATTATAGATGGACAAGCCATTGATAAATTTGACATTAAAGATAATAATTATAAATTAGTTGGGGGTAATTAATTGTGAGTAATCAAGATTTATTTGGATCTTTTGGTTCTAACGACTGTTGGGATAGAGAAAGAAGATGTAGAAGAGAGTGCAGAAGAAGATGTGAAAGAAGATGCGAAAGATGTTGTAGAAGATGTTGTAGAAGAGACGACTGGAGTAATGATTGGGGTAATGGAGAAGATGACCTACTTGCTTTATTACTTCTTTTCGCCTTATTATAATCTTGTTTCTATTAAAGCAATATAGCGTTTTATAATAATACGCTTACTGAGATTAAGTAATAAAATTTTATATATTATAAATAATTTATAATTCTCTAGGATTGGTATTTAAATACCAATCCTTTTTAAGATTCTATTGATTGTTTAAAATATTTAGCAATAATCATTCAACTTACTTAATTACCTTTATCAACTAATAATCTTTCTCTCCTCTACAATTTAGTGTATAATTAAGATATAATCAAATACATACTAAAATAGATTAATAATATAAATATATAATTTCAGAGGTGATAACTATGGGTATTTATACAAAAGGTGGAGACAAAGGTTCAACTTCTAACCTAGCTGGAAACAGACTATTAAAATGTGACTTGTTAATTGATGTTCAAGGACATATAGATGAATTAAATAGTCATGTAGGATATTTAAATTCTATACTTTATTTAAATCAAGGTATTAAACCTTCTGCTAGAAAAGAAATTTCAACTTTCTTAGAAGAAATTCAACATAAACTATATGTAACTGGTGTGGAAATCTCCTTAGAATTTAAAGAACCTAAAATTAAATCAGAGGATGTTACTGCTCTTGAAGAAGCTATTGATAAAATGACTAATTCAATGCCGCCACAAACTCACTTTATTTTATACAGCGGCTCTCCAGAAGGGACTTATGCACATGTAGCAAGGGCTATAACTAGAAGAGCTGAAAGAGCTTTCGTTGAATTAATTCATGAGAGAAATATAAATGTAGGAGATAGCTATAAATATATAAATAGATTATCTGACTATTTCTTTACGCTATCTAGGTATTTAAATCATCTACAAGGTAAAAAAGAAACTATAATGGAACTAAAATAAAATATAATTTATAACATTATAAAAATGAGATTAAAATTTATAATTAATCTTAATCTCATTTTTTATCCTCAGTTCACAGTTAAGGGTGATGTTAAACTGTGAAGTGTTTTAATGCTATAATCTATATTTCTATCTTAAGTGATTTATCATTAATTGCTCTTTGTACAGCTAGTATCCCATCTAAATGATCATATTCATGTTGTAATAATTCTGATAAATCATCAGAAAGCAACATTTCACAATCATTCCATAATAAATCTTTATAAGAAATTTTACATTTTTTATATCTTGAAACTCTAACCTTTAGTTTTGGAAAACTCATACAATCATCCCAAAGTTCAAATTTTTCTTCATCAACAAACTGCAGTTTAGGATTAATAAATACTACTGGTTTATCAATATACATGTAAATAATTCTTTTAAATACATCAATTTGTGGTGCTGCTATTGCTCTTCCACATTTATATTTTTTTCTAAAATCTATTAAAGTATCGTGCAAATCTTCAGCTATTTTTTTCACTTCTTCTAATTCTTCTTCTCTTACTTCACTTGATACTTGATATAATTTTTCATTACCTAATAATAAGATTTCTCTTATAGCCATATGTTACTCCCCCTAAAACTATAATTTTTTTCATAAAGTTATGCTTTTTATAATAATTATATAAACTTAGATTCTTTAAATAAATATTCTTTATCTTAAAAATCCAAAATAATAACTTTCACCTTTTTCGATTATTTCTTTATTATCTTTCAATGTTTTATTACTAATAACAACTTTTATAACATCATTAATCATAGTTTCTTTTGCAATACTAATTAAATAGGCTGATCTACTAATCTTTCCTTTATCTTCATAGTATAAAAAGTCTTCAACTTCTCTAAATGCAACTATTTTTTGTTCCATATCGCCAATATAAATTTTTATATCTTCTTCACTTACTTTTGGCCAAATATTATTATTTTTATCCGATTCATTAATTACATACTTCATATTTTCTAATACTTTTGTTAAAGATATTGGAATAAAATGTATATTAACACTATGTTCACCATACCATCCGTGCAACCTATAAATTTCAAATTTATCTATTCTTACGTCTAACTCTATATCTTCAATTAAATTAACATCATATAGCCAGCATTCTAAGGCTTCTTTAGAATAATCTTTATTAAATATTGCTATATACTCCTCTTTCTCAGCTAAACATAATTCATAGTATCCTTCTTCATTTCCTATAACTTTAATATCATTATTGGTCAAAATCACTGGGTTTTTTACTGGTGTCCCATCAAAATAAGTAACTCTTCCATAAAGTTTTTTTAACTGTACTGGAATATTGTATTCGTCTCTATCTATAATTACTTTAATGTTAGTCATACTTTGAAATATTTCTTTTAAATCAACTTTTAAATTAAAAGTATTTTTTTTCACTAAAACAATACTTTTTATTAAAAGTTCATCATCACAATATACTTCGATATTCTTTTGTCCATCTTGAAAGTCTTCTCCACTTACTTTTATATATGGGTTATTATCTATATCCCAAACTTCTTTTTTTACTATACTTTCTATTGCAGTTTTAAATTTTGGATTATTATTAATAAATACTCTTAACTCTCCCATACCCTAAATTCCCCATCTTACTATATTAATTTATATAAAATATTTTTCCAACCCTAATTTCCTAGCTTTAAATTTTTATTTAAAACCAACTTTCTTTTTTAAATATTCTTTTACTACTTCCATATCATCAAATTTGATAGTTCTATCCTTTAAAATTTGATAAGTCTCATGACCTTTTCCAGCTATAACAATTACATCTCCAGGTTTTGCATTATCCATTGCAAAATGTATAGCTTCTTTTCTATCTAAAATTTTTTCATATGAACATTGAGTTTCTTTTATTCCCTCTTCAATATTATAGAGAATTTGTAATGGCTCTTCCGTTCTAGGATTATCGGATGTTATTACACAAAATTGTGAATTTTCGTCTGCTATTTTCCCCATTATAGGACGTTTGGTTTTGTCTCTATCACCACCACAGCCAAACACTGTAATAACTTTACCTTTTGCAAATCCCTTAACAGTAGTTAAAATATTCTTTAATGCATCTGGACTATGTGCATAATCAACAATTACAGTATATCTCTCTTCTGTATTTATTGCTTCTGCCCTTCCCCTTACAGTTTTTATATCTTGTATTGCTAAAATTATATCGTCAACTGTTAATCCTAAATGAAGACAAACTGCAATAGCTGCTAAAGAATTATAAACACTAAATAAGCCTGGAATTTTAATAACTACATCTTTTTCTTCCTTATTAAAACTTATTTTAAATCTTACTCCATCAGCTGATAAACTTATATCCTTTGCCATTAAATCTGCACTATTATTAATTCCATAGGTAAATATTTCAGCTGTAGCAGTATTTATTATATCTTTTGATGTACTATCATCTATATTTACTATAGCATATTTACATTTAGTAAATAACTTTAGTTTTGCATTTTTATAATTTTCCATAGTTTTATGGTCATCTAAATGGTCTTGGCTTAAATTTGTAAAAACCCCTATATCAAATATGCAATTATCTACTCGATGTAATTCTAATGCCATTGAGGATACTTCCATAATTACATCTTGAACTTTCTCCTCTACCATTTTTCTAAGTAGCATTTGAAGTTCTAAAGATTCTGGTGTTGTAGGTGTATTCTTTTCTACTTCTAAAATTTTATTTCCTATTCTATTATCGATAGTACCAATTGTACCAACTTTATGACCTAGATTTTCCAATATATTTGAAATCATAATAGATACTGAAGTCTTCCCATTAGTACCAGTTATTCCAACTAAATTTAATTCTTTTGACGGCTCATCATAAAATATACTTGATATTTTAGATAATACTTTCCTTATATTTTTAACCTTAATTACATTTACATCTTCAGAATTTATTTTTATTTCCTTTTCAACTAATATAGAAGTAGCACCATTTTTAATAGCGTCATCTATAAATTTATGACCATCCTCTTTAAACCCTTCTATACATACAAATAATGAATTTTTCTTTGTAATTCTTCTTGAATCATATGCAATTTCGCATACCTCTGCATTATCATTACCTTTTAGAATATCATATTCTATTTTGAATAATAACTCTTTTATATTCATAAAATTTCTCCTATTCTTTTTTAATTAATGGAGATCTATTTCTTTAATTAGTTCTATTAAATAATTTTTATAATCATTTTATGATAATATCCTTAATATACAAAGGGACGGTTCATTCTTTTTTTAATATATTATCTTTTATCTATTTAATATATTTTTTGATGAACCGTCCCTAAGAGCTTAAAATAAACATAAAATTTATTTACATATTTTTTAGCATTATTTAAATGTACTATCAACTACATCTGGTAATACATTATAAATGGATTTTTTCATTTTTTCTTCAAAATAATCTTTTAATTGAAAAGTAGCTTTCCATTTTGGTATTGTAAGTTCATTTACCCCATATCTTAAAGCTACATCAACCATTCTCTTTTCTAAAAGACAAAATCCACTTGGCAAAGCTAATGCATCACATAGCTGTATTAATTTATCATAATCATCAAATTCTACTTCTTCCAGATATTTTTTAAGAAAATTAAAATTCTCTTCAGTACTATCCCATTCATCCAAAATTATATTTATATTTTTATAAGGAAAAGAATGTGTAATGCAAATCCTTGCTAATGAACTATATCCTTTTTCCATAGCGTAATTATATCCGTCTATACTATGTCTTATTTTATATACCCCTACTCTTCTTCCAATATCATGAAGCATTCCTAATACTTCTGCAACTTCTGAATTTAAACCTTCTATATTCTCCGCTATTAATCTAGCAGCTTGTCCAGTATATTTAGAGTGTTCTACCCATGGACCTGGATTTAAACTTTCTGCTTCTTTTAAAATTAACTTTGCCTCTTCTAAAGTCGGAACTCCACTTAATATATTATTTTTCATAATTTCACCCTTACTCTTTAGCATGATCATTCTCTATAAATAATCATCTGCATATTTATTTACTTATATTTATACTATTATGTAAAACTTAATTAGCCTTTAATTATATTAAATATCTACATTTATTTTAAATTATAGACTATTGTAATAATTATATTTAGCTAATATAACAGATTCTATATGAAAATTATACCATATGTTTTCAATATCAGTATTACGGCTTCTACATTTACAGTTTTCATCTCAATGATGGATAATACGACTATTTATATTTATAAATTTTAATATAATATAAGGGACGGTTCATTATATATTTATAAAATTATTAGCAATTGATATCAAAAAATAATGAACCGTCCCTACTTACAGAACTCTTTTTATATAAAAAGTTAATTGTTCTATTATATAGCAATCAAACTTTAACACAGATTTCTATAATTTTAATAGCTTGTCCATTAAAATTATAGAAATATTACCTTTTAAATCAAATTTTATTTTTTTATCACTGTCTTAGCATGCTATCACTTTGCTATTCATTTCTATAAATTTATCTAATAAATTTTTATGAAATTTATCTTTTAAAATTAATTCAATACCATCGCTACACAGTTTAGATATATTGGATTGCGTTACATTTCCTATTAAACTACATATATCCTTAGCTTTCTTACCTGCAAATTGTATTAAAAACACTACATAAAGTGCCTTTGCTTTTCGACTTTTTCTTCTATATTTTAGATTGAGTTCTATTTCTTTTGTATTAGTTTTCTTACATATAAAATTTCGTATTTGTTCATCACTTAAATTTCTAAGTAAAATTACTTTTTCACTCCTATATTCTGATTTTTCAACTTCAAATTCTATTTCTTTAATTTTTTCATTTGTTATCCTAAACATAGTTTTATAATAATTTTCTCTTGCTTTTTTCTTTGTTTTACCAAATAATCTCATAATAAAAGCTTCATCACATATTTGGAAATTATCTTTTTTAAATCCTAGGTATAGTGATAAACTAGAGAATTCATAAGTTTCCGGCTTATCTTTATACCCTATAATATCCACTGCATTTCTATGTATATATTTTGAAACTTCTATTAAATAAGCATCATTTTTTATAGGTTTACTTTTATATCTATCTCTAAACACAGGTCCTTCATGTTTTTTGCTTTTTCTAAGGTATCCTCCATATCTTAAATTAAATTTTTTCATAACTTTTCCTAATTCTCCACCATTAATATCAATTAGAAAATGTGTATGATTATCCATTAAACAATAGGCATATATTTTAAAATTTTCTTCTATCTGCAGTTTTCTTAAAATTTTTAGCATAACTTCTTTATCTTTATCGTTATAAAATAAAAGTTTCTTTGGAAAACTTCTCGTCATAACATGATATATTCCTGTATCGCATAATTCTCTTGCTTTTCTTGCCATGTAAAAATTCCTCCAATAATTATAATTTGTTATAATTATTGACAAATCTATGAAGCAATAAGCTAAATTTAATTAAATCAAAGGGACGGTTCACTATTTATTAGATCTTATGCTGACTAATCTAATAAATCTAATGAACCGTCCCTTTGTTATAGTTTAAAAATAAATAAAATAGTAGTAAATTTAAAGAAACTATTATATTTCCTTACACAATATATTTTCTCTGAATAAACATATCCGTAGTAGAGATATTTTATTTATAAATGTATTCATTTAACATATTCTGCATTTCTGGAATTTCTGAAATAATATCATTTATCAACCACTTGCCATCAATACGTACATAATCTTCATGATCAGCATAAAATACCCAATCCATAGCATTAGATGAAAAAATTTTTTCTCTATTTATCTTCTCATAAGGATTAAAAATAGAAGTATCTTCTCTGCTTATTTTTCCATAGGGATTAAAAATAGAAACATCTATTTCAAGATAAGCTTCCCTAGAAGTATCTATTTCATATAATTTTTTTATTCCATGACTTACAAATATATTTCTTAAAATCTGGGGTGGGACTTTTTTATCTATAAAAAAATAATCACCAAATAGTGAATCATTTTCAGCTTTACGAAATTTTCTACGAGCTTCTAATAAACAATTTTTTATTCTATTACCCTCTTCCATCCCTAAAACTCTTCTGTAAAATAAAGGCTCTGCATATTTTAGCCTTTTTTCATTTAAAGATATTATAAAATCCTTAAACTCTTTCTTTTCATCTTCTATAGCTCTATACATTATTTCTTCCTTTTCAAATGAATAAGAGTCCATACAGTATTTATCTACATCGATATGTGCATTTTCATAAGAATACATAATATACTTTTTTAATTCCTCTGTTGTTTTAAAATCTTCTAGTATAGTTTTTTCAATTTCCTTTAATATACTACTTAAAATTTTTTCTCTAGCCAATGCGTTATTTAATGCTTCAAGTTCATACTCAGCATACATCTTTGTTTTATAATCTCTATATTCAACTCTGTTAAATAAATAAAAATACTCTTTAAGCCAAAAAGAACTATGATACATACAGTATCTTCTACATTCATTATGTAAATTTCTTATAATATCCAATGCCTTAATTACCTCTCTTTAAAAATAATAAATATTATTATTTAGTATATAAATACCCATATTGCTACTGTTCTCCGTACAGCTAAATATTATAATACTTTTTATCTGTACACATAGTCATTTAACATATTGTGAGCCTTAGGAACCTCTGAAGTAATATCCTCTATTAACCAGTCACCACGAATGTATATAGATTCTTCATGATCGGCAAAAATTACCCAGTCCATATCACAGGATGACCAATATCTATCACTTTGACTTACATCATAAGGATCAAAGATAGAAACATCTATTTCATGATAGATGTTTCTACCTATATGCATCTCGTATAATTTTCTTATTCCACGATTAATAAATATCTTTCTTAAAATTTGAGGCGGTAATTCTTTATCTATATAAAGACAATTACCACATAATACATCTTTTTTACTGCAAGTAAGTTTTTTGTAAGTCTCAATTAAAGATTTTTTAATTGTCTTACCTTCTTCCTCAGAAAAAACTCTTCTATAAAATAAAGGTTTAACATTCTGCAAATTCTCTTCATCTAAAGACATTATAAAATTCTTGAATTTTTCTTTTTCGTCTTCTATAGCATTATACAATACTTTTTTCATTTCAACTTTATAAGGCCCAAATATATATTTTTTTTCATTAATCTTTGCATTTTTTGAAGTACATATAATATATTCTTTGAGCTCTTCTATTGTTTTAAAGTTTTCAGGTATTATCTTTTCAATTTCATTTAATATAGTTCTTAAAATCTCTTCTCTAAAAGATGCATTACTTGTTTCTTCAGCTTGATAAAGAATAAATTCTTTTGTTTTTCTATACCTATATATATTTTTTTCTCCTAATTCAGAACCTTGCCTATCCCAAAAAGCACTATTATATATACAATACCTTCTGGATTCATTATATAAATTTGTTATTATATTCAATGCTTTAACCACCTCTCTTAAAAACTCATAGGTCAACAAATTTTCTTTTGCTGACTACTAATTAAAGGGATAATTCATTATTTTTCAAATTATATCTTGATTAATCTAATAAATCTAATGAACCGTCCCTTTAATAGATAATTAATGTGTTCCTAATATTCCCTTAGTTCTACATCTTTTTTCTATAGTATTAAATACTAATGATCCTATTAAGCAAAATCCAAACATGGAACATAGTAATAGTAAAAATTCTTTAGATAGTGGCATTATTGAATTTTGCTCTAAAAGTATTGCTCTTGTACTATCATACATATAGGTTAATGGTATCATTGAAGATATAAACAATGCCCATTTTGGAAGCACTTTTAGTGGAAAATATCCTCCTGAAAATCCTATAACTAAGTTATTTCCTATATCAATAATTGTATTTGCTTCTTTTAACAATAGTACTGCGGAAGAGATTGCTAAGCCTAGTCCAAGTAATCCTATAACTCCAGGAGTGATAAATAATAATGCTTTTAATATATTAGCATTTACAGTAAATCCAAATACAAAGTAGCAAGATATTCCTGTTAATATAATTTCAAAAGTTGCTACACAAAATTGAAAAGCACTTTTACTTATTAACAGTCCTATTCTACTTACAGGTGCACTCCAATTTGATTCTAAAACTCCTTGAGTCATTTCCTCTTTTAGCGCAAAGCCCATACTCCACGATACCGTCCAAACATAAGTAGATACCATAAATCCTAAAATTACAAATCCCATATAATCAGAGTTTCCCGCATATTTTTCAAAACCTGGAAACTTTCCATTTAGGCTAAAACACTTACTCATAAAATAAATTGGCGCAAGCCATATAATAGGATCAATTAAAGTCATAAAAAAATTTATAGGGTATCTAAAATATATCTTCATTTGCATTATAAATACTGCTCTAAAAATATTTAGCCCTCTTTTTATTTTCTCCATATAACCCTCTCCCCCTAAAATCTTTCTAAAGAACCTACTTCTCTTACTTTTCTTTCAGTAAACCCAAAGGCTATTCTACCTAATATCAATATTATTACACCTTGAATTAAACAAATCATAATACTTTTACTTGCAGTAACTAAATTTCCCCCAGTAACCATAACTGTTCTGGCTGCTTCTATACCATGAGTAAAAGGTAGTAGTTTAGATAAAAACTGCAAAGAATTTGGCATTACAGTTATAGGAAAGCTTATTCCACAAAGTATCATTACCGCTCCTCTTATTACATTTATTGTAGCATTGGCTTGTTTAAGCCATAATATTAAACTTGCAAATAGCATTCCTATTCCAAAAGTAGCTGGCATAATTATTAGAAAAAGCACTACCCATTCTAAAACATTACCAGTAAAAGTAATACCATAAATCAATTTATACTCTAGTACAGAAATTATTGCTTGAAAAATAAGCATTAGCATAGAAATTAGTCCTCCGCCAATTAAAATGTCAAATCGGTTTATAGGACAAAGCCATGTAGACTCTAAAGTTCCTTTATTTTGTTCATTTCTTAAATAGTTTCCAAAACTCCACATAATCATATTAACTGCCATCCATACCATAGTACCTATAACTATATAACTAACTACATTATCTGCACCTGTGGCACTTTCAAAAATAGCCATACTTTCACTGTCATTACCTCCCATACCTACTGCCGACAATATATACATCAGTGGCATGATTAATGGCCATATTATCAGATTTATATACCAAGTAGAATATCTTAAAGTTTGTCGAAGATCTTTCTTAAATATTGCAAAAATAACTCTTAATCTATTCATGCTATCACCTACTCTCTAAGACTTTTGCCAGTTAAATGAATAAATACATCTTCAAGAGACGGTTCTAGTACATTAATATTAATAACCTTAAGATCATTATTAGATATACATTCTAAAAGGTTTTGCATTATTCCATTATCACTATGATGTTGAATAGTAATTTCATAGATTCTTTTATCTTCTATATAAGTAGAAATAACTTTATCTACCTCTTCTATATTTCTTGCACATTCTAAGAACTCTTCACTACAACTATTCAACTCTACTTTTATAGATTTAGTATCATTTAGTCTGCTCTTTAAATTATCTGGAGTATCTAAAGCAATAATTTTTCCCCCATCCATTATTGCAATTCTATCACTTAAAAAATCGGCTTCCTCCATATAGTGAGTAGTTAAAAGCACAGTTCTTCCTTCATTTTTTATATCTAAGATAATTTCTCTTAGATTTAATGCTGATTGTGGATCTAATCCTAAAGTAGGTTCATCTAATAAGACTATAGGAGCATTAGGCATTAATGCTTTTCCAAGGGCAACCTTTTGCTTCATTCCTGTAGAATACTTTTCTACTAGTTCATCAGCTTTATCAACTAATCCTAGCTTTTTTAATATTTCATCTGCTCTTTTAGCTGCTTCTTTTTTATTTAATCCATAAAGAGCTCCAAAGTATTCTAAATTTTCTCTAGCAGTAAGTTTCCAGTATATACTTCTATCTCCTGCTAATACTGTTCCCAAATTTCTTAATGCTTCAATAGAGTTCTTATCCACATCTAAACCTTTAATTTTTATTTGTCCACTAGTAGGTCTTAATAAGCCTGTTATCATTTTTATTACAGTAGTTTTCCCTGCACCATTAGGTCCTAATAATCCAAAAACTTCACCCTTATTAATTTCAAAGCTGACCCCATCAACAGCCTTAAACTCTTTTTTTTCAACAACTCTAAAAAATTTCTTCTTTTTGCTATAAAAATATTTTTTAACATTGTCAACTTTCACAATTGCTTCCATAAAATATAAAGCCTCCTTATTCCCTTTTTATGTAATATAAAAGTATTTTAATTGTAACATAACATTGTTACGCTGTAAATAATAAAAAAAGAATTTAGTGAATAATATAAAAATTTTTTCACTAAACTCTATAAACAAAACTAATAACTATTTTTGATTTTTTCTAGTTCAAATAAACATTGTATTATATAAAGAGCGCCATTGAACCCTACAAAAGGAGTATATGGATAAATACTATGTTTTAGAAGATTAGGGTTTGATATTTGAAATTGAAGCTTACTTTTATGATTTAATTTTAAAGTAGCTCCATCAGCTAACAGTAAATAAATTGAAGAAGTATTTAAGTAAGTTTCTATTTCTTCTTCAATTAAATTAAACTCAATTACATCTTTCCATTTTTCAAGTATAAAATCTTTGACATTTTTACATAAATTATGTTTTACTATAAGTTTTTTTACCTTTAATCCTAGCTCCTCCATAAAAGAAGCCAATCCTATAATTACATCGTAATCCCCTACTAGTACCACAGATTTGTTTTCAATTTCCCTAATCATAAATTTATAACTAATTAAATTTTTCCTTATCTGTGATATTTTCTTGTTTAAATATTCTTCATTTACCTTTATTCCTAAAGCTTCTTCTACTCCTCTTATCCAAGCGACAGTCCCTTCTAATCCATAAGGTCTTCCATAATAATAAGATATATTATGCTCTTTTTCTAAAGCTTTCGCTGCTTTTATTCCCTCACCTCTAAGTACTAAATTTAGCTGACCTTCTGAAGAATTTTCTATTTCTTCAACAGACGTATAAGCTGCAAAAACTGTATTTATTTCAGCATTAAAGCTCTCCTTCATTATAGATTTAATTTCTTCAGCATCAGATAAGAAGTTAAACATGTCCACGTTATTACCTATAATATTATAGGTATTTATTTTTTTTTTTTCTGTTTCTTTTACTATTTCCTTGCATAGCATATAAAGTGTTTTCTCTATCCCTAATGTATGGTCTCCGTTATATCCCCCCGTAGTTATAGGAATTAATTTAGCTTGTATCTTGGGTTGCATTTCATAACATATACTTTCTATATCTGTCCCTATGATTGCTGATATAGAGGATGCCATTATAAACATAACCTTAGGATTATAATTTTCATCTACTTCCATTATTGCTTTTTCTAATCTTTCATGAGTTCCAAAAGAAATATCTGTCTCATTTATATGAGTAGTATATATATTTGCCCTATGCTCTCCATTAAGCTGCATCATTCCCTCTATTGCGAAATGAGTTGTACCCGCTGGACCAAATTCAATAACATAAGCATCTTTTATTGAACTTAAAGTCCAAATAGTTCCCATTCTATCAGAAGGCATCGGAAAAAACCTATAAAACTCCATGTTTCATACCTCCTTTTGAAGTCATAGCAATCATTTTCTTTTTCATATCATCTTGTTGTTTATAGCATAATAATATTTTCTTTATAGCATCTATAGGTATTTCATACCCTAGCTTCTTAGTTACTTCATCTAAGGTAACTTGTACAATATTTCTTTTCGCTAAATTCATAGGGTTTTCATGTCCCAAATAAAAATTAGGTTTTAACTCGTCATATACATATTGCATAGGTGCAATATTAGCTATTTTGCTTATATATGGATTAAATTTATATTTTTTAATTTCCTCTATGTAAATGGCATCATTTTCATATAATTCTCTAACTTGAATAAGTATTGGCTTCAATCCTAGGTCACATAAAAAACTTGAAACTTCAAGAGCCATCATAGGAGTATTTCCATATATAAAAGTCTTTCCTTTTAAAACTTCTCTTGCTTCTTCTATAAGAGAAATTAATTCTTTTTCCTTATCTCTAAGTTTATCCAATAGATTTACAGATAAAATTTCTTCAATTTTTTTATAACGATTTTTAATTCTTTCTAAGGATAAATGTTTATCAAAATATGCATAAGGTGTTCCAAATTTATTTTCCATTTTTTTAGCCATAGGTAAAGCTACAAAATCTGTCACTATATTTAATTTGGCCTTAGGCGCAGTTTTTAACTGTTCAATTGTACATTTTGATGGAATAACAGAATTTATATTAATACCTTCTGATATTAATAATTTCATGAGCTCTGTATTTTCAACTCCATGTTGTCTATGTCCTAAAATATTTACACTATTTTCTTCTACTTTACATTTTTCCATAAGTACTGTAAGCTCTTCTAGTGCTCTTTCCATTCCAGGTATATGGCTATTGCATTTAAAGTGTTCAGTAGACACTACTAAAATCTTTGCATTAACCTCATTCTCAACAGACTTTCCTAATGCCTTAAAATCCTCACCTATAAGTTCTAAAACACAAGTACTTACAATCATTATAGCTTTAGGCTTAAACTTTTTATCTATTTCAGTAATCACATCTTTTATTTTTCTTTCGCAGCCAAAAGTAATATCATGCTTATTAGTAACTACAGAATAAAAATTATCCTTTCCCTTTTGTCTTTCATAGACAAAGTCCTTAGCATAATAAGTACATTCTTGTGTCCCTGCTACTAAAACTACTAGATCTTCTATAAATGAAGCTATCATTGCCACTCCAAATAATGGACAATGAGTTCCAGGAAATATAGCATAAGATAAAGATTTTATATCTTCATTTTCATTTACCTCATTTAATTTTGCCAGTTTATCTAAATTAAAATTTTTCATGGTTACACCTCTTTTCACAGCTCTTACATACCCCAATAGGATGTATCATAAACTCTCCATTTAAGATATCTTTTCTTATACAGGTTTCTACATTATAAACCTCTTTTATTAGTTCTTCTGTTAAAATCTTATGAGGATTACCTTCTGCAACTAAATTTCCATCTTTAATAACCACAATCTTATGGCTATATTTAGCTGCTTGACTTAAATCATGTAATACCATTATCACTGTAAGATTTAAGCTTTTATTAAGTTCCCTAACAAGTTCCATTACTTCTAATTAATGGCATATATCGAGATATGTAGTAGGTTCATCTAATAACAAAATTTTAGGCTTTTGCGCTAGAGCCATGGCAATCCATACTCTTTGTCTCTCTCCTCCTGAAAGTTCTATTACCTTTTTATTTTCATAACCTTGAAGAGAAGTATGGCTAATTGCCCAATTTATTATTTTTTCATCCTCACTATTTCTTCTTTCAAGCCACTTTTTATGAGGCATTCTTCCATAATAAATTAATTCTTTTACTACCAAGTCTTCAGGACTTTTATTATGTTGAGATAATGTAGACATTTTTTGAGCTACTTTTTTTATATTCATTAAATTCATATCTTCTTTTTCAAGATAAACTACTCCACTTTTCTTTTTAAGAAATCTTGATATAGCCTTAAGCAAAGTAGACTTTCCTGAACCATTAGGTCCAATTATTGATACCATTTGTCCTTCCTCTACACTGAAGGAAAAGTCTTCTATAACAATTTTATTTTCATAAGCTATACATAAGTTCTTAGTTTCTATCATTAAGCCTGTCCCCTCCTTAACAAGTATAGGAAAAATGGGCCTCCTATAACTGCCATAATAACACCTACTGGAAGTTCTATAGGATTAACTACTGTTCTTGCAAAAGTATCTCCTAAAAGTAATAAACTGCTTCCTAAAGTTACGCTTAATGGCAATAGATATTTATAATCTGAACCAATTAAAAGTCTAGCTATATGAGGTACTATAAGACCTACAAAACCTATGATCCCCACAATAGCTGTTGATATTCCGGCTAAAAATACAGCTACTAATGAGATAATAATTCTATATTTATTTATATCTACTCCTAAGTTCGTAGACATTTCATCTCCTAATTGAAGAATATTAGCTTTCCTTATACAAAGCATTGCAAAAAATAATCCTACGGCACTATATATAGCTAATACTCTTACATCTCCCCATGTCTTACCACTTATACTTCCATTTACCCATAACAATACTCCTTGAATTTTATCACTATTTAAAGTTGACAATAAAGATGTTCCTCCACCTAATATGGCATTAACCGCTACCCCTGCTAATATAATTCTCATAGGCTTAATTCCATTTTTCCAAGCTAACCCATATACTAATCCACATGCTAATGCACCACCTAAAAATGATACAAAGGGTACTAAATAACTATATTGCGGGAAAAGTAGCATAATTATTATCGCCATTAAGCTTGCTCCAGAAGAAACCCCAGTTAAACCAGGGTCTGCTAATGGATTTTGCATTACTGCTTGTAAAAGCGCACCTGCTATAGATAAATTTGCTCCTACTATAGCTGCAATTAAAATTCTAGGTAATCTTATATTCATGAGGACATTTTTATCTGAAGTCATCTTACTGTTAAATAAAATTCTAAATATATCTGAAAAATTATAATCAACACTTCCCATCCTAATTGAAAGTATCCCTATAAATATTAAAAGTAAAAATGAAATTACTATGGCAAGATGTTTTTTCTCTTTAAAAAACTCTACCTTCATAAAACTCTCCTACTTATATAATATTTCTGACATCTTTTCTAAAGCTTCAACAGCTTTTATATTAGCTGAAACTCCAAAGTAGTTAGGATCTAAATCATAAACTTTATTATTTTTTACTGCATCTAAATTAACCCATAACCCTTTTGAAAATTCCTTTTCAAAAGCTTCTTTACTAGCTTCTGGTTCCATATGAGTTAATCTTAAAATTATATCTGGATTTAAGTTTGCCACTGCTTCTAAACTAAATGGCACATAAGGAGTAGATTTATCTTTAGATAATTCATCAGTAACATTTTTTCCGCCTAGTTTCTCTACTAAACTTCCTGCATAAGAATGCTTTGTTGCTAGCATAAAGCTTTCTGTAGTTCCAAATATAACTAATACTTTAGGTGCTTCTTTTCCTTTAACTGAATCTAGAATTCTCTCTTCTTCTTTCTTCATTTTTGAAACTAAATCCTTAGTTTTTTCTTCCTTTTCAAAATATTTTCCTAAGTCTTCTATGTTTTTAATAACATCCTCATAGGAATTATTGTTTAGAAATAATGTATTTATATTTTTCTCCTTAAACAATTCTTCTATATTTCCTTTTAAATTTCCATCAGATATATAAAGATCAGGATTTAGTGATACTACTTTTTCTAAATCTGGTTTCATAGGTGAACCTATCTCAGGTAAATCTTTAAATCTCTCAGGAAGCTCTTTCTTAGTTGAAAGTACTCCTACTGCATCTACATCAATTAAATCTAATAATTCTGCAGACATAGTTGTACCTGCTATTACTTTTTTATCTGTAACTTCCTTTTTTTGCTCTACCGCTGTTTCACTTTTATTTTCCTCTTTTGTTGTAGCATTACTTCTGCATCCTACAAGTAATGTTGTTGCACATAATGATAATGCCATTATTTCTTTTATTTTTTTCATATTTTTACTCCTCCATTATTTTTTTAGCTAAATTCCTATATATTTCACTCATATCAGAATCAGGAAAAGCCTCTATTACAGTTCTTCCCGTATTCTCTGCTTCTTGTATAAGAGAATTTCTAGGTACATAATGAAAAACATTAGTATCAATTTCTTCGCAGAGTTTGTCCACTAACTCTTCTTCCTTCTCTACATTTTTAGCATTTAATATTAATCCTTTAAGCTTTGCATATCCTCTGGATTTAAACTGCATAACCGCACGAGATATATTAGAAGCAGCATACATAGACATCATTTCTCCTGAAGTAACAATATACACTTCTTTGGCATATTGATTTCTAATAGGCATAGCAAATCCACCACAAACTACATCGCCTAATACATCATAGATAACAATATCTGGCTTATAAGTTTCAAAAGCTTCTAATTCCTCAAGCTTTTCAAAAGCAGTTATAATTCCTCTTCCTGCACATCCTATACCAGGTGTAGGACCCCCAGCTTCCACGCATAAAACTCCATTGTATCCTTCAAAAACTATATCCTCAAGCTCAATATCTTCACCGTTATCTTTTAAAACATTTAGCACAGTAGGTATAAATTTACCTTTCATAAGATTTTTAGTTGAATCTGCTTTAGGATCACATCCTATTTGCATTACTTTATATCCAAGCTTTGATAGTGCTGCGGATAAATTAGATACAGTAGTAGATTTTCCTATACCACCTTTACCATATACAGCAATTTTTTTCATTAGTATTCCCCCTTACTATATTTATCTAAAGCAGCTTTTATAAAATCTCTTGCTGCTTTAAAATCTTCTTCATTTGGATGTTTTAAAGCTTCTTCATGTCTTTTTAATCTTTCTTCTGTCATTGCATGTGGTCCATTTGCTCCCATCTTCTTAAACATCTCTGTTATTTTAGGATCAATTTTTCCCTGACAAAGAAAATTTCCTAAAACAATATTATTTTTTTCTAAAATTTCACTAACATTATTTTTAGTTATACTCCCATGCTCAGAATTAGGATTAGCTCCTAGTGTACCAAAAGTAGCTATAATCTTACCTTCTAAGTTATTCATAAATTCTAGCATCTCTTTATTAGGTTTAGCTCTATCTACCCAATAACCTAAAACTAAAAACTTTTCTTCTATTTCATGATTTAATTCTTTCAAATCATATATTTTTGTATCTTTTGGCATCTCCTTTAATATTTCATAAGCCACCTTTTTTGTATTTCCTGTTAATGATGAAAATATTACAGCAGTTTTCATTTGAAACATCTCCTTAAATGATAATTTATATCAATTAAATTCATATCTAGATATTACTCTATATATTTTAAAGTTTTTTCTAATATATTTTTATTTTTTACATTTTATTTTGGAGTTTTTAAATTTCTCTGCTATAATAAACATATAATTTTATTAATTAATAATGATTATCATTTTTAAAAAGGAGTATTTATTATGATTACTAATATATATTTTCCTAAACAAAATATTGATGAATTTTATAGACATTATGAGTTTGAGATTATTTTAATAGATAAGATATTAAATGGTGAGGTAATTGAAGCATTAAAAACATATGAAGATTTTGTTTATAATAAATGTTTCTATGATTTATCAGAAAAATGTGAAGTTCGCTCTATTAAAAATCATATGATTTCTCTCTCTGTACTTCTTTGTCATAATATAATAAAAAAAGGTATTTCACCTTATAGTGCAAAAGCTAAAAATCAAGCCTTCATTAAGCTTATTGAAAATAGTAAATCTACTAAAGAAATTTTCGAATTGGGAAGATCTATGATTAAAGGTTATAGCATGCAAATTAATACTAATTTAATTGAGGTAAATAATATTTATATTACAAAAGCACTTAATTATATTCATAATAATCTTGGTGAGCCTTTAACCTTAGAAAAAGTTGCAGATCACGTACATTTAAGTAAATGCTATTTTTGTACACAATTTAAAAAAGAAACACAAATGTGTTTCACAAACTACATAACTCATGCTCGTATAGAAAAAAGTAAGTTCTTACTTTCCCACTCAGATAAATCTATTTTAGATATTGCTATATTATTAGGATTTAACAATCAAAATTATTTTACTACTAAATTTAAAGATTTTACTGGACTTACTCCTAAAGAATTTAGAACTAAAAAAATTAAATATCTATAAAAAATATACTCTTTATCTACAATAATTAAATAAGATGTCTTTTAGTGGACACTTTTCAAAAAATCAAATTTAATTCCTACTTATTTCGAAAAGTGTCCAAAAACTTTTTCTATCATTTCATTATGTGTTATCATCACTTATTTGTAATAAAGTCTTTATATTGTTTTTCATAATTTCTATCCATATTACTAATATATTTATTTAAATATATTTTAGAGAATTCTTCACTGGTGACATTAAATCTATTAAGTACATCTATATAATACATTAAAACATCCCCCATCTCTTCAATAAATCTTTCTCTAACTTCATTATTATCCATAATTTCATTTTCACCTTTTTTCTTTATTATGGATATAACTTCCCCTATTTCTTCTATCATGTATAATATAAAACTCTTACCATATTTAGGTTCCATAGGGGACCAATTATCCTTATTCTTCTCCCATAAAGTTTTTGAAAACTTAAGCATTTCGGAAATTCTTAAATCCTCTATATCTCTGTCCATTTTAAATCTCCTTCTTATATCTTATTTTTACTTATAAATAATCTAATTAAGTTTTTATATATAACTTATCTCTACATATTTTCCTAATTCCTTTAAATATTTTTCTAATTCTTTAACTACCTTTATTTTTAAGTTGAAATCTGAAGGAAATAGTGGATTTTGATGAGCAGGATTTATAGCTTGGCCTACCCAAATGTGAATATGAGTTCCTTCTTCTATAAGCATTTTAGAAAGTTTTGATGCTCCATCATCTCCTTCAATAGGCGAAGTTATTACTTTATTTTTCTTTTGACTTATATATTCATCTATTATTTCAGCAGTTTTATTTAGTGTTAATAGTCCTTCAGTAACTAAGTCCATTCCTTTCATATATCCCATTGGAGGGACTTCCTTGCTAAAACTTTCCAAGTCTATATCTATTTTTCTCTTTAATTCTCTAGCTACTATATTTGCAGTAGTACCACCACAAATAACTTTTTTACCTTTGCTTTCTAAAAGTTTTTTAATCATATACTTATCATCTTCTATATTTTTAGGCGGCCCTGTAAATATATCTATATACTCTTCTGGTTTTAGTTTTATAGTTACTACAGTTGTATCATCCCCTGGCTTATTATCATAAAGGTTATTACATACTTCTATAAGATGTCTTGCAATATTTTCAACATATCTTTCTTTTACTATTATACTTTCTAAGAAAGCATTTATATCCTCCCATTGCCATCCTAGATTTAATAATTGTCCTACTCCCGCATGAATTGCTCCATCACTTACTAATGTCAATACATCATGCTCTCCCATATAAAATCTACTTTCATATATTCTCTTTTCATTAATCTTTTTTTCTTCTTTATAAACTTCACAAGACCTACCATAGCGAAAGAAAAATATTGGTGGATTATCATATTCAACCATATAAACCTCACCCTCATTAGTGATTTGTATTATTGTAAAAGTTGAATATGCTAATTTCCTAATTTGACATTCTGGAAGAGTATTTACAATAGTCTCAATGGTATCCTCAATACTTGCACCTTCTTTGAGCATTGTTATAGCAATTTTAGAAGTTAAAGTTGCTAATATATTTGCTTTCACCCCACTACCTAATCCATCTGCCATAACAATAATCATTCCATTTTTTGTTTTAGTTATCTCTACATTATCTCCACAAAGTTCTTCACCATATTTATTCATACTAAAATTAGCTACATCAATAAAATATTTAATCATACTTCTTTTTCCTCTTTCAATACCTTCTTAAGCTTCATTAATGCAACCTTTGTTTCTGCTGTAGTTTCCCCTAAAAGACTTGCTATTTCTTGAGCTACTCTCATTTGCTTATCAATTATAGTTTGAGTAACATCTAGGGTGTTTTCTTTTATTTTAGTAATTTCAAGTTTTCTATTCTCTTCTTCTGTAATATCTGTAAAAATAACTAGAAGCGCAGACTGTTTTTCCATATATATAATACTTCTATAAGCATAGTAATCATATTCTGAGTAACTTACCTTTTGTTTAGGTATGCTCTTTTTATTTTCAATTACTTTTTTAAAAGTAGTATCATCCATAATAGTAGAAATAGATACCCCATTTAAATCCTTATTTTCTACTTTAAAAATTTTTTTTGCTATAGGATTTATTTCAACAATATTTAAAGAATTATTTAGTAATAAAATAGCATTAGGTGAATTTTGAAAAATTTCATTGCTCATTCTTTCAGCAATAGATCTCATATAAGGAAGACACATATCTATTTGAGACATATTTTGTGATACTGCTATAGCTTTTTTATAACAACTATCATAACCACAGGCGCCACAGTTTAGTTCATCCTCCTTTTCATATTTACCCATCTTATGCAAGATCTCTTTTATTTCTTCTTCTGTGGGCATATAGCTCCTTATACTTCTATCTTTAAAAGTACGACTTAAGTCCACTAAAGGGACTTTATAATTAATTTCCTTTATAGTTTCCTTTTCTCTTCTCCTTATATATTTATGCAAATTTTGTATTCTCTTAAAAGATGTTCCTCCTTGAGCTGTACCCCCTGGACCGCCTAAACAACTTTCATTACAAATACTTAGTTCAACACAAACATTCTTTAAATCATTGTTCTTTAATGCTTCTAACAAAGATTTACAATTTTCTGTGCCATCAACTTTTATTAAATCTATATTTTTTGATAAAGCTGTAGATTTTATAGCACTTAATATTCCTCCCGATAATGGATAGGAGCTTCCTCTTCTTGAACCATAATTATCTACATTACTTTCTTCTAAATTATCAATATTAATATTTTCTTCACCTATCCATTGAATTAGCTCATCAAAGGTTAATACTGCATCAACAATTCCTTTATTCTCTTCCAATAATGCTTCATATTTTTTAGATATACAAGGTCCTACAAACACTACAAAACTATCAGAATGCCTTGCTTTTATAGTTTTCCCATGAGCAATCATAGGAGAAACCACAGGAAGTATATCAGATATTAACTCAGGATAATATTGTTCTATTAGCATGATTACTGAGGGACAACAACTTGTTAAAAATTCTTTTTTATCACTTTCTCTAATAATTTTTTCATAACTTTGAGAAACCAATTCTGCACCTATAGAAACTTCTTCTACAATTTGAAATCCTAGTTTCTTCAACGCAGTAACAATTTTAGGTGAATTTTCAAAAAATCCACGAAAAGCCGGTGCAATTTGTGCAATAACTTTATCATTATTTTTAATTGCTGATTTTATATGTTCTAAATCAGAAAGTACATTTCTAGCATTTTGAGGGCAAACTACAAAACAATGACCACAAGCTATACAACGTTCCTCTATGATCTTAGCTTGATGGTTTTTAACCTCTATAGCTTTTACAGAACAAGTTCTCACACATTTGTAACAATTTTTGCAGTTAGCCGGCGAAAAATTCATTACCTGCATTACATCACCTTCTTCACAATCTCTAAGTTAAAAAACTCTTCAACAAAATTAGGCTCTACTGTATAGATATCTGAATCATCAATCATTACTGATACTGCTTTAGTACAATGTCCCAAGCAAAATGCTGCTTTTAATTCCATCTTATCTTTTAAATTATTTTCTTCAATTAATCTTTGCAGTTCCTTTATAATTTTGTGAGATCCTTTCAGATAACAAGCACTTCCCACACATACCTTTACAACCATACAATTGCCCCCTATAAATTTTATATTTTAAGTATAGAATTTTGTTAATATTGTGTCAATTTAATTTAGAAAAATTCTAACCTATAATTCACCCTATGTTATTCTTGGTTTTTATCATAGTTATATTAAAATTATATAGTTAAAGGAGGAACCTCTTTCCTCCTTTTAATTAAGTAATATTATTAATAAATACTAATTTTCATCCTCTAAAAATTCTTCTTTAGCTTTTTTCAATATCATATTAATAAACTTGTCCTTTTCATTAGTATATGAGTATCTATCCTCACTAAATTTTATAGCTAAGTTTCTTTTTAGTTCTGAATACTGATGAATATATTCCCTATGTGAACGAAGGTAATCTCTAAAATATATATGATTTTTCCATATAGGTCCATTTAAAGTCTCTATATGTAAATAATGAGTTCTTAAATCTTCACTCCCCTTAGCAAACATAAGTCTTCCTTCCACTCCTGCATTACTTCTATACTGATACCCTATATTTTCTAATAAATCTTTAAAACATTCTACTTTATCCAGTGATTCAACAGCTACTGCTATGTCAATAATAGGCTTAGCATCAAGCCCTTCTATTGATGTACTACCTACATGTTGAATATCTAAAACATATTTTCCTATTACTGAGTACAGTAATTTTTCTTCCTTATTATATTCTTCTTTCCATTCATAGGTATATGGAGCTAATTTCACAACTCCTCTTTTTAATCCAATCATTTCTCAACACCCCAAATATTTATTTTAAAATTTTTCACTTATTTAATAATATATTTTATACAGCACTCTCAATATAAAAGATTTCTTCTATTAAAATATAATATACATTTAGATTTTTTATATTATTATTTATATAAAAATATACCTTAAAATATAGGTACTTTAGTTAAGTATACTTGTATTTTAAGGTATTTAAATACTATTAATATCTATTTTAAATCTTTTATATACCATGCATCACAGGAAAAATGTTCTGTTTGGACAATAGGTTTGTCAAGACTTTTAAAACCATGTTTTTGGTAAAATCTATTTGCAGCTCCCATGTTACTCAAAGTCTCAAGATAACATTTATCATAATACTTTGATGCAAAATCTAAAGCTATCTTCATAAGGTCATTAGCTATTCCTGTTCCTCTACCTTCTTTTAATAAATACATTTTTTGCAGTTCACATATACCCTCAAGGTTTTTCATAGGTGCTATTCCACACCCACCTATAATTTCACCATTATTTTCTACAACCCAGTATTCACAATTTTCATCTTTATAAACTTCAGATAGATATGATAACTCTGGATCTGCCCAAGCAAGACCTTCCCTATTTCCTCCAAATTCTATTAAACAAGTTCTTATAACCTCTTCTATTCTTTTATTATCTTCCTTTTGTATTTTCCTTATAATCATGTTTTTACCGCTCCTTATTTTTTTGTGTTATGAAAGATTATAGCTAATATTTGAAATAAAATCTACTTCAAAATTCAAATTTTTTATATTATTATGGGGATGGTTCATTACTTTTTATACTTTATAAAAAGTAATGAACCGTCCCCTAATTATAAAATGTAATTATTGCAAATTAATACTATAAATTTATTCTAACTTCTATATAGCTCTTAAAACTGAAATAATATTATCACTCTTTTCTCTTAAATCGTTTATAATAAATTCTTCTATAGAAGTTTTATTCTTATGTATAAATGTCAATAAATTAAACTCTGGAATAACTTGTTTACACTTTAATATGTCGTTGTGAGAATTAAATATATCCAATACTTCTTTTTCACTTATTAATAAATTCATTTTAAAGACAAGAGAAAGAAAATCATGATTTCCTCCACTTACTAAATAAGATGGTTTCAAACTCTTAACTAACTTTTTATTATTAGTATCAATTCCTAACTCTTCAAAGATTTCTTTTTTGATGTTTCCCCTTAAATCTATACAATCTCCTATAATATCTTCTTTATCTATTCCTCCACCTGTAAATTGAAGTTTTCCTGGAGCAGCTGTATTACTATTCATCTCTCCCAAAACAAGTCTTCCATCTAAAGTTTCGATTAATGCAGATGTAGATATAACTCTACAATCAAATTCTGTAGAAAAACTCCTATGTACTGTATATAAATAATGAGCATAATCTGTTAGTTTAACATTAATTTTTATACCTTCTTTAGATTTTTCTATATCTTCAATTGTGTAACAATCTCCCCTAAAGAACTTTTTTCCTTTTCTTATTAAATCATTCCAATACTCTTCAACTTTATTACTGTATTCTTCAGGCAAAAGTATTTTACTATTATCATAATAAACTTCAATATTCTTCTCAACTTTTTCTATATTTATTTCACTCATAATTTTCCCCTCAAATCCCTTTTAATAAATTTTTCAAATTTATATAGGGGACGGTTCATTACAATACATTAAATTATAAAAAGTGTTCCTTTATAATCTATAAGAAGTAATGAACCGTCCCCTAATTTTAAAATATTATTATCTATATTAGTAGAAGTAACATTTATGTATATAACTAATCAATAGATAGCTTAAGCCCAGATAATCTTTCTGAAGGCTGAATTATCACCTTTTGTCCTGATTCATTAAATTGAAGATAATAACTTTCACCTGAGGTTTGTCCAATTAAAGTTTTCCATCCCACTTGAGTTCCAATAGAAGGATTTCTTCCCGTCCAACAAACTACTGCATCTGGATCTACTGCACAGGGTCCCTCTAATATTAAAGGATTTCCATCTGATAATACTGCAACAGATAATATTTGATTTGTTTTGTTTGTAAATTGAGTAGAACATAACCCCCTTTGAGAAATTACCCCTGTTCCAACAAAGGAAACGTCATAATGCATTTCTTTAGGAAAGGCAAGAATGTTTTCACTTTCAACACATACACCATCCATTGGCTCTAAGTCTATTACGGTAACATGATAAGCATTTTCTGCTAAGTATACTTCTCCATCACCCTCTACCATCATAAGTTCAATATTTTCTCCTGTGATATTTCTTTTTACATATCCCATTAAAGCACCTAATGCCCCTCGATTATTGTTAGGTCCTAGTAATGATTTCTCAAATCTAAAATCTCCTTTGTATCCTATCATGGCACCTTTTTTTGCATAAAATTCGCCTCTACCTTTAGCAAGGCAACATAATTCATTTGTTGTTTCAAATATAAACATTATTTTTTCTCCTTCTTAATTTGTATAAATATCAAAATCTACTCTTTTTTTAATAAATTTAAATTATCAATTAAATCATACTTAAATAATTCGGTATAATTTAAACTTAATATATCTTTCTCTACTATTCTTTTTATATCCTTCTATTTTTTATTAAATGTCCCCTTAATATATAGTAATTAATATGTTTATTAAAAAATGTGTTAATAAGTTAATAAAAAATTAAGATCATATATTAAATTGTTATAACTGTTTACTTTAACTTCGTAAAAATCAATCCCCCCTGCCTTTTATCAATTGTAAATTATAATTGATAAAATGCTTTAGAACACCTTAATTTACGATAATATATAATTGTTATACATGATTAAATGTATTTTCTATGAATTATTGCATAATAATAATTTAGATTAAAATTTTTTTGTTATACTATAACTACTATATCTTTTTTGAATAACTTAAATAATTGGAGGTGCTATATTTATGAAAAAGATTGGTCTTATACCAAAATTAATTATCGCAATCATACTGGGTATACTTATTGGTTCTTATTTACCAAGAAATATTGTGGAGATCCTAGCAACCTTTAGCTCCATATTCGCAAGCTTTTTAAACTTTGCAATTCCTTTAATAATTTTAGGTTTCGTAGTTTCTGGAATAGCCGATTTAGGAAAAGGTGCTGGCAAAATGCTTGGAATAACAACACTTTTAGCATATGGTTCTACTCTAATAGCTGGATTTTTTTCCTTCTTTGTAGCTTCTAATCTGTTTCCAAAATTTGTGGAGACAACTTCAAATCTATCAAATACAGGAAATCCGGAAGAAAAACTTTTAGAACCTATATTTAAAATTGCTATTGATCCATTGATGCCAGTAATGACAGCTTTAGTATTAGCATTTTTATTAGGGCTTGGTATTGCAGCCATTAAGACTAAAGCTTTATATAACGTAGCTTCAGAATTTCAAAAAATAATGGAAAAAACAATATCCAATGTCATCATACCACTTCTACCTTTCTATATTATGGGTATCTTCGCTAATATGACCTTTGCAGGAGAAGTTGGCAGAATTCTTTCAGTATTTTGGAAAGTCTTCTTAGTAATACTTATAATGCATTTAGTTATCATAGTAGCTCAATTCTTAATTGCTTGTATAATAGGGAAAAAGAATCTATTTACTTGTTTAAAGAATCAGATCCCTGGATATTTAACAGCTATTGGAACTCAATCTTCAGCTGCAACTATTCCTGTAAATCTAGAGTGCTCAGAAAAAAATGGAGTTTCAAAAGGTGTAAGAGAATTCGTAGTTCCTCTTTGCGCAACTATTCATCTTTCTGGAAGTACTATAACTTTAACTGCTTGCAGTATAACTATAATGTTAATGAATGGAATGCCTATAAACTTTGGAGAGATTGCTGGATTTATAGCTATGTTAGGTGTAACAATGGTAGCTGCTCCTGGAGTGCCTGGTGGCGCTGTAATGGCTGCATTAGGTCTTCTTCAAACAAATTTACATTTTTCCGAAGCTCAATTGGCACTTATGATAGCCTTATATATAACTCAAGATAGTTTCGGAACTGCTTGTAATATATCAGGAGATAACGCTATAGCTATAATGGTAGATTCAATAAAAGATAAATTAATGCCTGAAAAAACAAACATTTAATTTTCAAGGGGACGGTTCATTACATTTTATAAACTATTAAAGTTTATAAAATGTAATGAACCGTCCCTTATACTTATTTTTTTGATACATATCCTATTCTACATATAGATCAATTTAAGGTTGTTTCTTTTACTTCATCCCATAAATCTCTTATCAAATATTCAAACGATAAAAATAATTATTTTCATTATGAACAAACCCAAAATTTGTGTAAAAATCATCAAGTTCGCTTACGGCAATAAGACCTATAATTGCATCTTTGGAACAATTATTTTCAATATAACTCATTATCTTCTCCATAATTTTAGTGCCTATTTTTTTGTTTTGATACTGAGGATCAACAATGATATCTTGTATATAGAAAACTGTTCCTGCATCTCCTACAATTCTTCCAAAGCCTATCATACGTTCGTTATCTTTAATACATATAGAGTATATAGAATTTTTTAATCCTTTTTTTATATTTTCTATATCAATTACTTTCCATTTTACAGCTTTTCTTAATTCAATATATTCTTCAACTGTTGGACATTTTTCAATAATTGCTAAATCCTTCACATTAAAGCCCTCCTCAAAGATTTTTTCTTTTATCTGTTAATTGTCATTTAAATTACTGAAAAAATTTGAAATATACCCTTTTGATCATCTATCACTTCTTCAAATTCCTTATAGTTAATAGATCTTTTTTTATAAAAATTTCTCCAAAAATTTATTGCTAGAGTATTATGATATAATTGTACTACTTTATAATTTCCTTTATATAATTCAAAAAGTTTTTCTATAACCATAGACGCTATACCCTTTTTTCTATAAGCTTTCATTAAAAATAATTCATGTACAGAGTAATCTATATTCTCTGGCACATATTTGCCACTATTTAAAAGAACAAAGCCTGCTATATCTGCATTTACATAAATAAAAAATGGCTTTAAATTTTCATCTTTAAAATAATATTCAATTCCATCATACTCAAATAATCCCTTAGAATTTATTTTTAAATCATCTGCAAATTCTGATAGATCATGCAAATACAAAGTCATCAAGTTCTTAAATATTGATTGTGATTTTGCATCTATTGGGAGTAATTTTATTTCATTTTTCATTTCATTAACCTCCTCCAAATATCCCTATGTCTTCATATACATTTACTAATTTTACTTATCATATAATATTAATTCCTATTATTTTGTATATAGATTATTCTTATGCTCCTATACGTATTTCTTTAGCGACTGTTCCATATTATTTTTCATTAATAATATATCTGCCAAGAATATATCTATCAACAATCTACCACCCATCTGATATTCTTGTCTGGTGACCTGTGCGCCAAATTTTCGATAAAACTGATTTGATGGTGAATAATGATGATTATAGACTACTATCTTTTCTATACCTTTAGCCATATAGAAATCTAATGTATAAATAATCATCATAAGGGAAATTCCCCTGTTTCTTTGGTCGGGATATACCCAAAGACCGTTCAGTTCTATCCCTTTCTCAGGTATATTAAAACTTTCAGCAAAGCTACTAAAGGCAACGCCAAGCATCTTGTCATCTTCAAATGCTCCAATTAACAAACGAATATCATTGTTTTCTTTAGCTGTATTCATCCAATCTACCCATAAGTCCAATTCTTGTGAAAATGAAAGAGTGTTTTTAGCCTTATCAGCTAATTCTTCTGTCCAGCACAAAATCTTTAATTCTATTGTTTGTTTCATATCTGCTTCCGTTAATTCCCTAATTTTAATCATAAGCCCATCCCCTAATTGAATAATATTTATTTCATCTTATAAATATCGGGGACGGTTCATCAAAATATTTAACTTTTATTGTATTTACATGCAAATTTAAATACAATAAAATATAATGAACCGTCCCCTAATTTAAACCCTCTTTTAAATCCTCTATAAATTGTTTTGCAAATGCTTGTTGATTCTTAAAAATAGTTTTCGCCTCTTGTAGATAGCAAGTCCCCTTATCTAAAACATTTTCTTCAATATACCTAATTGTTTCTTCTAATGTTTGACCTCTTACTGAGCCTGTTATTAAAGACTTTACAATTAGATATGTTTTTCCACCTTCAATCATATGTGCATCATGTAATATCTTACCTTCTAAAGTTTCTGCTATATTATCCTTTTGAGATTCCCAAGATACTTTAATTATTTTACTTATTTTTTCCCTTGAAAGTCCTTGCTCCTGTAGCCACTGAATTATTCTTTCTTCACTGTTATATATAAATCCATGAAAATATGTTGAATAGATTAGAATGTCAATATCAGCTTTATACTTTCCTTCTTTTAATAGTTTCTCTACATACTTTAATACTCTTTCTATGTGAGATAAATCATGCATTATATCCTTATTTTTATAATATGGATTAACAAATTCCTTCAAATTATTTATATCTATAATTAACCCTCCATCCATAATATTTATTTACAGCTTGTTTTCACTGCTCTTGTAGCAATATAGGTATTTATATATTTATCTAAAATAGACTTTCCACCATAAGTATCTTCATAAAATCCTGTAATAACAAATCCCGCATCAATTTGTCCCTTAATTTGATCTTCTAAGGTATGTCCAAATTCAAAAGGATAATCTTTTTCAATAAACTCATCTATTTCTTCTTTACTCAAGCTTTCTAAATCCGAATATGGAATTGAGTATTTAACCTCAAATATCCCTTTTTCTAGTTTTTTATAGTCAAATATATAATTTATAGGATTTGCTATGCCTGAAATTAATATCCCTTTATTTTTAAGTACTCTTGCAGCTTCTTTCCACACCACTAAAATATTATCTATAAAAATATTAGAAACAGGATGGACAATTAAATCAAAACTTTCATTTTCAAAACAAGATAAATCTCTCATATCTCCTTGAATGGTTTTAATATTAAGTCCTTCTCTTTCAGCTACATATTCATCACCTTTTAATTGCTCTATCGAATTATCAAAAACAGTAACTGCTCCACCGGCTGCTGATAAAATAGGTCCTTGTTGTCCTCCACCACTAGCTAAACATAAAACTTTTTTTCCCTTTAAATCTCCAAACCATTCCCTTGGAACTATCTTAGTTGGAGTAAGATAAATACCCCATTGTCCCTTTCTAGCATCTTCTATAATTTCAATTGAAACTGGTTTAGTCCACATATTTCCTGCCTTAACTTGCCCATCCCAAGCTTTACTATTATGTTTTATAATATCCATGTTAATTACCCTCTTACTCATTTAAACTAAAACAACTTCTAATCCTTTAATTTATTTTGCTAGTAATATCCTCTTATATATTATTAGTTTTATTTTTCAAGTAGCTTCTCATCCATAAAATCTTAATTTTCTGCTACCCCTAACCTACTAAATCACTCTCTGCATTTAAAACTGTAAATTTTTTAACGCCCAAATTTTTTCTCCTAAATAAAATCCCTGCTTAAATAACATCCTGCTTAATTATAATAATCATAATTTGAATACTTCCCATTCTACTTCTAGTTATTGATTATTTCTCTTATGCATTTTTCTATCACGAAAACAAATTTAAAATTTATTTTCTTATTACTCACTAAAATTTAGAGACGATTCATTAAAATTAGGTGTAATATTTTCAATATATTCTGTAAATTTTTATCCTAGCTTAAATTTCATTGCTCTATTTTTGAATATTATGAAGAAAATCTTTTACTTCTATTGTACTAAGGGACGATTCATAAAAATTAATGAACCGTCCCTAATAATTAATGATCTTATACTTTTACTATAACTCTTAATTAGATTTCCATATCATTAAATAATCTTTTTCTCCCGTGTCATTATCAATTAATTTATCTTTTAAAATAAAACCATTTCTTAAATAAAACTCGTAGGCTTTTTTATTTTTCTCATAAACCTTTAATTCAATTTCATCTCTACGCTCTTTTATAAAATTTAATAACTTATTACCATACCCCTTATTATGATAATTGCTATCAATAAACAATGCTGCTAAATAGTTGTCTATCATAGACACAAAGCCTAAAATTTTATTATTATCTTCTATAACATAAGTCTCAGACATAGGAATGTATTTTGTTATCATATCTTCTTTTTTCTCTTCCCAATATTTCGCATTAATAAAATCATGAGATTTCTTAGAAACCTCACACCAAAGTTCAACTATATAATTTATTTCACTCTCATTATATTTTCTGATATTCATAGTTAGAAATTCCTCTCTTATTTCTATATTTTAAAGCCCCCAATTTATTTAATAATAATTTTTCTCTTACCCTCATAGGATTCTGTAATAACCCTTTTATCTCTATACCTCATATAATTAATTTAACATTTAAGTTTTGCTTAATAAATTTAATAATTCTACCTTAACTGCTTATTATAATTACACCTTAGAGGAACCCCTAAATGGCTCAATGCCATTCCTCTAAGGTGAAAATAATTTATTAATATCTATACTCTTTTTACTAATTTTCTACTGTTAAGCTCCTTCATTAAGGAATCTATACTGTGCCATATACAAGCCATAATAGAAGCCTTTTTTAGCCATAAGCTCGTCATGAGTTCCTGCTTCAATTATTTTTCCGTCATCTATTACCATAATTTTATTACAATCTCTAATGGTTGATAATCTATGAGCTATTACAAAAGATGTCCTTCCTTTTAGAAGTTTATTAATTCCCTTTTGTACTAATATTTCTGTAGCAGTATCTATATTAGATGTAGCTTCATCAAGAATTAAAATTCTTGGATTAGCAAGAAGTGCTCTAGCAAAGGAAATAAGCTGACGTTGACCAACTGAAAGTCTCGAACCTCTTTCATTTACCTCTGTATCATATCCCTTTTCAAGTTTCATAATAAACTCGTGAGCATTTACTGCTTTTGCGGCTGCTACAATCTCCTCATCAGTTGCATCTAACTTTCCATAACGTATATTTTCCTTTATGGTATCAGAAAATAAGAAAGTATCTTGCAGCATTATTCCCATTTGACTTCTTAAAGAATAAAGATTAACATCTTTAACATTTTTACCATCAATTAGTACTTCTCCAAGATTGCAATCATAAAATCTACTTACAAGACTAGTTATAGTTGTTTTTCCTGCCCCTGTAGGACCAACTAAAGCTATATTCTCTCCTTGTCTTATTTTAAAACTTACATCTTTAAGGACAGGAATTCCTTCTTCATACCCAAAGGTTACATTTTTAAACTCTACATTACCTTTAATTTTTGGCATAATTTCAGCACTTTCTAAATCTATAATATCTGGTTTAACATCCATTATGTCAAAAATTCTCTCTGCTGCTGCAAAGTTTGTTATTAATGTATTATAATAAGAAGCTAAGTTTATAATTGGTCTCCAAAACATATCAGAATAAGCTATAAAAGCAACAATTGTACCTACACTAATCTCTCGACTTTGGAAAAATTTAGTTCCATACCAAAATATAATAAGTGTACTAATGCCCCAAGATACTTCAACTATTGGCCAGAAAAAGTCGTTAAACATAACTGCCTTCATAAAACCATTCAACATTTCTTTTAGTGAAAATTTAAATTTAGCTGAGCTAGTTTTTTCATAAGTGAAATCTTGAATAATTCTTATTCCTGAAAAAGCTTCATGAGTATAACCGTTCATATTAGAACGCTTTTGTCTATAAGCTTGCCATTTTCTCCTAGCTATAATTTCTATAGAAAACATAGTAAAACATAATATTGGTAATACAATAATAGCTAATAATGCAAGTTTTACATTCATTGTAAACATAAGTGTAGCAACGCATATAATTGTTAGAAGCTGCGGTATTACTGTAGTTACTCCACTAGAAAAAAGTTCTGATAGAGAGTTAACATCACCAATAACTCTTGCAAGAATCTTTCCAACTGGTCTTTCATCAAAGAAAGCAAAGGATAATTTTTGAATGTGAGTATATAATTCTTGTCTTATATTCAATAATATTTTATTAGTTATCTTAGACATCTCTATAATTGAAACTCTAGATGAAAGCATGCCAATAAAGTTAATTATTATAACTGCTAAAGTTGTCATCATAAGACCTTTAATGTTTTTTGCTACTATAAATTTATCAATAGATATTTTTAGTAGATATGGAGTTAATAGTCCGCTAATCATAATTATTATCATTAAGAAAATTATAAAAAATACTTTAACTCTAAATGGCTTTAAATATTTTATTAATCTTAGAAATATTTCCCTATTTGATCTACTAATTATCTTTTCATCTTGATTTATTGAGTTCTTAGCCATATTAACTCACCTCCTCATTTCTCTTTTCTGAGTTTATAAAATCTTTAAATTGTGTTTTATAAATTTCATAGTATTTACCACCTTTTTTAAGTAGGCTCTCATGAGTTCCATACTCTACAATTTCACCTTCATCCATATATATAATTAAATCTGAATTTTTTACTGCTGAAATTCTATGAGCTATAATAAAAGTGGTAATTTTCTTCTCGCTATGATAAAGGTTTTTTAGAAGATCATATTCTGTCTCCATATCTAAAGCTGAGGTTGAATCGTCAAGAATTAATATTGAACACTCTCTAATAAGAGCTCTTGCAATACATAATCTTTGTTTTTGACCTCCAGATAATCCAAGTCCTCTTTCCCCTATTAAAGTTTCAATTCCTTCTTCTAGCTCATCTACAAATTCTTTTGCACAAGCAAGTTCTAGTACTTTTTCTATTTCCTCTCTTGTAGCATTTTCTTTTCCATATTTAATATTATTTTCTATTGTATCTGAAAACAAGAAAGAGTCTTGTGGTACAATTGATATCCCTTTTCTTAGAGAATATAAATCTATATCCTTAACATCATGACCATCAACCTTAACGGCACCTTCCATAACATCATAATTTCTTAATAAAAGACTTATTAATGATGACTTTCCTGAGCCAGTAGACCCCATAATTGCAACTGTACTTCCAGCCTTAATATCTAAATTAATATTTTTAAGAACTGGCTTTTCTTTATATTTAAAAGTAATATTCTCAAAAGAAATATCACCTTTAATTTCTTCAAGTACTGTACAGTCTTCTGAATTTTTTATTTCTGGATTTATAGAAAGTATGGCATCTATCTTCTTTTGAGATGCTTTACTTTGGGATAACATACTTGTAAGCCAGCCAAGCATTCTCATTGGCCAAATTAAAAGCCATAAATAACCATTAAAAGCTACAAGTTCTCCTACAGTTAAAGTACCTTTAATAACTAATATTCCACCTACACCATTAACTAAAAGTACAGATAAATTTCCTAAAAATTCTTCTATAGGATAAAACTTTCCCCAAATTTTTGATCGCTGAACAGCAAGATCATAGTTTTTATTATTAAACTTAAGAAATTTTAATATTTCATGCTTTTCCCTTGCAAAAGCTTTTACTAGTTTAACTCCTGCAATATTTTCTTGAGCAGTAGTATTTAATACTGCGGTATGATCACTTATTTTTTCAAAAACTGAGTCTAATTGCTTTTCAAGCTTTACAGTTATAAAAGCTATAACTGGCATAGTAATTAGCGCAATTACTGTTAAAAGTACATTCATTTTTAGTAAGACAACTGTAGATAAAACAAAGTAAACAATATTTTCTATAAATAATCTCATTCCAAATCCCATAACTGCCCAAATATTATCTACATCTTCACCTACTCTAGACATAAGTTCACCAGTATTCATATTATCAAAATATGAAAAAGATAAACTTTGAATATGATCAAAAAGATTTTGTTTTAAATCTCCTGCAACTTTTCTTCCTAGATAATCAAACATAAATTCTTTTACATATCCAAATATAAATTTGGTAAATGCTATTGCTGCAATACCTTTAAGCAAAATTCCTAGTATTTCATAATTTCCCTTTACAATTACATCATCAATAAATAGTTTTGTAATATAAGGAGTTACTAAGTCAACACCAATTATAATAATCATAGCTAATGCTCCAATTAGTGTTATTAGTTTATAATTCTTTGTGTAGCTTAAAATTTTCTTCAACTTAAATCGCCCCCTTCAGCTACAAGTCAATTTTTTAAATAGACAATCTACAAATTTCAACACCTTTTAAATTATTATAAGAAAATTTAAAATTGCCTATCGTTACAAATGTTTTCTGAATAATGCATCTAGAACTATTATCCATTTTTTACTTAATATAGAATCCCCAGAGATGAAAAAAGCCGTACTTTCCCACCGATAAACAGGAAAATACAGCTATTAATGCATAAAAAAAGTCCTAGGAATACCCTAGGACTAAAATTTACACAAAAAGGCTATGATAAACCTATATCATGAGGTAGGGTATTAGTTAATACAATATTAAATTTAAATCCTATACTTATTAATCTGTTTAACATCTTACTACCTCCTTTTATAAATTAATCATATTTAGGTTTTACACCCATGTACTAAGTATATCTATATCTAGATATTTATGTCAATATATTATTTAATTTATATATTTTAACTTTTTATTAACATATTAATAAAAAATCCATATTATTATCTTAAATTAATTAAATAGTCAAAATTTTAATTCTTTTCTAATTTTGCTATAGACTTCTATTAAATATTTACAGTAAATAACTTATTTACTAACTGCCTCTATAGCTAAGAGCTTTTTATCTTCAAAAATTAATTTATAAGCATCAGGCATTTTAAGTTTCTTCCAAAAATCATAATCATACTTTTTGCAATAATAATTCATAATAAGCACCATAATATTACCATGAGTTCCAATAGCTATATTTTTTCCGCTATAATTATCTAATACATTATTTAAGGAATTAACGCCCCTTGCTTGTGCTTCTATATTACTTTCTCCACCTTCAAAACAAAAACTTGGATTTGTCCACAGTTCTACTATAGCTTCTTCAAAATTATCCACAGGATATTCACATAATTTCCTTTCTTTAAAGCCCTCGTCTATAATTATACTTTTATTTATCAAATTTGCTACAACTTCTACAGTTTCTATTGCTCTTTTATACGGACTAGAAATTACTAAATCTATATTTTCTTTTGCAAGTGTTTCTGTAATTTTATTTCTGTCTATAGTTCCTTTATGAGATAATGGTCTATTTAACTCATCAGTGTTGTAACTAGAATGAGCATGTCTAACTAAATAAATATTTGTTATCATTATTACTTTGCCACTAAAAATATCCTTTTATAGATAATTTCACCTCTGTATATGCCTTTATGTTAGTGGCTTCTCCTTTCTTATTTTTATATCACCTTAGAGTAATTATATCAAAATATTTACATTTATTCTTTATATTGCTATACTACTGTTACTCTCTTAATACAATATATTTAACTTATATCTTTTTCTTGTGGCAAATAAATTATATGTTTTATAATAGTTTAAATTTTCTGAAATATTCTTTTTGTAAAATTTTGTGTTATAATCCTGATGAAGTAATTGTAAATTTTTATTTAAAATTAAATATATTAACTATTTTGGTGAAATATAAGTATTTCTTAAAAGGGAAAAGGGTGAAAATCCCTTACGGTCCAGCCACTGTATTGAGGAGTAAATTTTTGTTATGCCACTGCAATTTTTTTGTGGGAAGGTAAAAACTTATGATGAATCTGAGTCAGGAGACCTGCCAATATAGGTTTTAAAATCACTTACTAGGATAAGGTATTTTAAGTTTGCTAATTTAACTATATGGTATTGTCTTATTTTATTTATAGTTTAAATATTAGAAATAGATTTATTTTTTAGCATTGTATTTTTTAGTATCTTAATTCTTAAGATGCTTTTTTTATTTTAAAAATTAATAAGAAATTTAACTTTAGTAATTTTCTATTGATACTTTCATAAAGTTAATAAACAAAATATTTTGTTTAAATATATAAAATAATATGCTACATTTTCAAAAATAAAGGAGGATTTTTAAGATGAAAAAACAAAAAATTTGTTCATTGATTTTAGCAGTTTCTTTAACTGCAACTATGTTAGGAGGATGTGGTAACACAAGTGAAGATAATGCTTCAAATTCTGTAGAATCAATCTCTGATACTAAAGCCTATACTCAAGTTACAATTAATAATGACTTACCTTCTAGAAAGACAGATGAAGTTTTCTCTGAAACTCCTAAAAAAGCTGTAAGTTTAAGTGGTTTTACAACAGAGATGCTTCTTGCCTTAGGTTTAGAAAACTCTATAGCTGGATATTCCTTTCAAGATAATGAAGTATTGCCAGAATATAAAGACGCCCATTCTAAATTAAATGAGTTAGCTGACTTAATGCCTTCAAAGGAAACTTTACTTGGCGTAGAACCAGATTTTATAACCGGGTGGATGTCTACTTTTACTGAAAACAATTTTAATGCTGAATTTTGCAAAGAAAATAGAATAAAAATTTATGTTCCAAAATGTGAAAGTCCTAATGCAACAATGGAAACTGTTTATGAAGATTTTACTAATCTAGGAAATATATTTAATGTAAAAGAAAATGCAAGTAATGTTATATCAAAAATGAAAAAAGAAATTGAAGATATTTCATCTGCTGTTCCTAAAGATAATGAACCAGTTAGAGCTTTTATTTATGACTCTGGAGAAGATTCGCCATTTACATCTTGTAATGGTTTACCTACAGATTTAATTAGACTTGCTGGTGGTGTCAATATATTTAAAGATGGTGAAAAACCATGGGCTAATGTAACTTGGGAAGAAGTTGTAAATAGAAATCCTGAATACATAATTATCATGCAATACAATGCTGCTGATAACGTAGAAGAAAAAATAAACTTTTTAAAAAATAATGCAGCTCTAAAAGATATAGATGCAATAAAAAATAATAATATTTTTGTTTTAGGACTTTCAGATGTTGTTGCAGGTGTAAGGAACTCTAATGCAATAAAAACTATGGCTGAAAAATTCCATCCAGAAGCTTTTAAGAATTAACACGGAGAGTTATTGACATGAAAAAAAATAAACTTACCTTTCCCTTTATATACATATCCTTAATTCTATTTTTAATAGTTTCTATAATAATTGCTATTAATGTAGGATCTGTAAATATAAGTGGTACTGAATTATGTAAAATAATAATTAATAATATATCAAATAAAGAGTTTTTTCCAAAAACTTGGTCTAACTCTGTAGAAAATATAGTATGGCAATTAAGACTTCCTAGAGTACTTCTTGCTGCAATTGTTGGTGCTGGCCTATCTTTATCTGGTGTATTGATGCAAGCATTAACAAAAAATGTTCTAGCTGACCCTTATATACTTGGAATATCTTCTGGTGCTTCAACTGGAGCTGTAATAACTATTTTACTAGGTAGTACACTAGCATTACCTATCTTATCTGTACATTTAGGTGCTTTTATTGGAGCATTACTTTCTTCAATAATTGTCTTTGTTATTTCAAGTAGACAGGGAAAGTTTTCTTCTTCTGGATTAGTGTTAACAGGGGTAGCAGTAGCATCCGTATTCTCAGCTATAACAAATTTTGTTATGTTTAAAGCCAAAGATGTTAGAAAGCTCTACTCTGTAATATTTTGGATGACTGGGTCACTTGCTGGTGCTAAATGGGGTGACTTACTTTTAGCTTTTTTAGTTTTAGTAGTTTCTTCTATAATAGCTTTAGTAATTCATAAAACATTAGATGCAATTTTACTTGGTGAAGATGCAGCTATAACTTTAGGTGTTAACATTAAGCTTTTGAAAAAAATAATAATAGTAACAAGTACACTATTAACTGGAATTATGGTATCTTTAAGTGGAATAATAGGCTTTGTTGGTCTTGTAATTCCTCATATTTCAAGGACTATTGCTGGTTCTGTGCATAAAAAGCTTATTCCACTAACTATTCTTTTAGGATCTTTGTTCTTAATATGGTCTGATATATTTGCAAGAATAATTGGTTCTCCTGAAGAACTTCCTATAGGTGTTGTTACGGCTTTCATTGGCGCACCATTCTTCTTACTTCTATTAAAAAAGAGTAAATATTCTTTTGGAGGTTAACATGATCAAATTAAGCGTAAAAGATTTGCAATATAAGCATATATTAAAAAATATAAATCTAGAAATAAATAAAGGTGATTTTGTTGGAATTATAGGACCAAATGGTAGTGGAAAATCGACATTACTTAAAAATATATATAGAGTTTTTACTCCAGATAAAGGTGAAGTTTTTTTAAATGATATAAATTTAAAAAAATTATCTAATAAAGAAATTGCTAAAAATATGTCAGTAGTAGCTCAAGAAAACAGACCTGAATTTGACTTTAAGGTGATAGACATGGTGTTAATAGGTCGTTTTGCACATAAAAGCTTATTTGAAGATAGTAATTCTAATGACATAAAACTTGCTGAAAATTGTTTAGAAAAAGTTGGAATGTTAGAGTTTAAAGATAGAAACTTCTTAAACTTATCTGGTGGAGAAAAACAGAGAGTTTTAATTGCAAGAGCATTAGCTCAAGAAAGTGACTTTATGATTCTTGATGAACCAACTAATCATCTAGATATTGGATATCAACTACAAATAATGGACATAATAAAAGCTCAAAATTTAACAGTATTTTCAGCAATTCATGATTTAAACATCGCTTGTTATTATTGCAATAAAATAATTATAATGAAAAATGGAATAATACTAGATTTTGGTAAACCAGAAGATATTTTAAATGAGAATATTGTATATGAGCTTTTCGGGCTTAATTGTCAAATTGAGAGAAATAATCTAACAAATAAATTAAATATAATATACATTCCAAAATCCTTTAATAATAATTTAAAAAATGCTACAGTAATTTAATGTAATTATTTTTTATTTATATTATCTTAAGTGCTAAAAAATAACTAGCCAGTACGCTAGTTATTTTTTTAATTATGCCTTACTATATAAATAACTATTTATGCTTAGGATTTTTAGGAAACCATCCTTTTTTCACCCGTTGCTCTTGTTCTATTAACTCATGTATGCTCCAAAGACAAGAAAAACCTGTAACTCCTAGCAAAGCCGATAACAATTGACCTTTAATATTTAAGGATAAGATTATAAATATAATACCTAATAATAAAAATATTGGCCATATGTTTTTACTAAAATAATATTCCCCTTTAATTACTATAGGGTGAAAAATACCTATAATTAAAAACGAAAATAGTCCTATTATAATCCCTTGAAAATTCAAAATATCCCCCCTTATGTAATTTACTTTGCTTTTCAAATTGTAACTAAATTTGTTTTATTCCAACCAATTTAAGAAAAGTTTGAAAGTCGCTTAATAAACTGTTAATTGATTATATTATAGCAGGTTATATCCGGTATGCTAATATATGTGAAACTTAATTATGCTTTAAATATAAATTTTATAACTAAAATAAAAAAAGCAATATATAACGATTATTGATGAATAGTCTATATGCATTTTAAGCATTATATAGGTATCCAATATAAAATAGAATGCAACAAGTAACTATTATCAAATTATTTCTACAACATATTGCACCCCTGAGGATATACATTCCACAGGGGTGCAATATTAAATTACTAATAACTATTTATTTTTTCTTGCTTTATTATGTTTTTCAGAACCTTGAGGAATATCTTCTGAAAACTCTTGGTTAAATTTATTTAATTCCTTTTTTGTAGATGGGGTTAATGCTACACGTTTTGCTTCAGGTACATTTTTCATAGAATAATCCTCCTCTAAAAT
>NZ_JBSVQM010000013.1:0-120451 GCF_054863625.1 Clostridium sp. Marseille-QA1073
ACTAAGTACGAAGATAAATTTAAATTTTATGGTAAGAAGAGTAAAATAGTTGATAGAATAATAAGCTTAAATAAGAATAGTAAGCCTAATCCTGAAAAACTAGCAGTTATAGAGGGCATTTGGGCTTTAAATTTAGCACTTAAATACAATGTAGCCATAAAATATTTTGTGATATGTTTAGAAAAAATCCACTCTGTAGAATCCCAAAAATTAATTGAGAATTATGTACATTTAGCTGAAGAGTGCTGTATAGTATCTGAAAAGGTTTTTAATAGTATAAGTGAAAAAGAGAATTCTCAAGGAGTTATGGCTGTATGCTATTTACAAAACAAAACTTTAGATGACATATACGTTACCAATAACTCAATAATATTAATACTTGATGGTCTAGAAATACCTGGAAATGTAGGTACTATTATTAGATCTGCTGATGCTACTGATATAGATGCTATTATTATTAATAATAGAAAAACAAGATTAAATCATCCTAAACTAATAAGAAGTAGTATGGGATCTTGCTTTAAAGTTCCTATTGTAGAATCTAATTTCGATGAAATTAAAAATTGGTTAATTAAGAAAAACTTTAAAACTATAATCACAGATACAGATGCAGATACAAATTATTATGATTTAGATTATAAAGGACGAGTAGCTATAATAATGGGAAGTGAAAAATATGGTGTATCAGAAGATTGGTATAACACAGATTATACTGGTGTTTCTATCCCAATGCTAGGTGACTGTGATTCCTTAAATGTTGGAGTTGCCTCAACTATAATATTATACGAGGCATCACTTAAAAATAAAGGACTGATTAAAAGTAGAGATTAACACATTTTCAATTCACAATTCAAAATGCAAAATTCACAATTATGGATATTTCTCAGCAGAAACTGAGAAATTTAGAATTGATTCTGTAGCAGCGAACAGTGTTCGCCATAATTACTAGCAATATAAAATTGCTAATAAAAAATCAATTAAAGAAATTAATTCGTAAAGAATTAATTTCATCCTTAATTGTGCATTGTGAATTGTGCATTGTGCATTCTTTTAAGTTCTCCAGAGGTGAAAAAAATAGGCTATGATTCTTAGCATGAATCATAGCCATGTATATAAATAATAAATTAATAATTTTTATGATTTATTTATGCGGTTGCTTTTTTCTTTGTAAAAACTGAAATCAACCATCTTAATAAAGTGGTTACTACCGCCAATACGATGAAAATTGGAAGTGTTTTATTAGTCAATAGACCGATATTTAAAATATTTCTAAATAAATATGCTGCTGCATAAAAGCCTACTACTACAGTTGAGAATAAAAATACTCTTAATTTATTAAATGGTAAGCATGCTTTAAGTACACCAATTACACTTACAAATTCAACCATATAATACATTAATGTCACTTTATCTAACTCAGATAACCCCTGATTTGGAGCTAATAGATAAACTGCAATAATATTTATAATAATTAAAATTGCATTTGGCAATGCAGTTTTTATAACAGTATTTAAAAATGTCCCTGTTATCTTCTTCTTATCAGGTTCAAAGGATAAGAAGAAGGAAGGATATCCCTCAATTGCTAAGTCAATTAACGTAATCTGTATTGGAATAAATGGGAATGCAGTCATGGTAATTACATTGATAATACACAACATTAATGAATAAAGTGTCTTAATAAAAAATATAGAAGCTACTTTTGTAACATTATTAACAACACGTCTTCCTTCTGCAAGTACATCTGGTAAAGCTGAAAAATCAGAATCTAATAATACAAGTTGAGAAACTTGCTTTGCTGCATCATTTCCTTCAGCCATGGCAATGCTACAATCTGCCTCTCTTAACGCCAATACATCATTTACTCCATCGCCTGTCATCGCTACTGTATGACCATTTTCTTGTAGTGCTTTCACAAGCAGTTGTTTTTGCTCTGGCCTCACACGTCCAAAAATACTGTATTTATCAGCCGCTTTTCTAACCTCTTCATCACTCTTCAACTGAGATAAATCAATATAAGAAGCATAATCTTCAAGACCAGCTTTTCTAGCAATATTGGAAACAGTTACTGGGTTATCTCCAGAAATAACTTTTACTTGAACACCCTCATTTTTGAAGAAATCCAATGTTTCTTTTGCATTTTTTCGAATTGGGTCGTCTAATTCAATTGCTACAATAGCTGTAGCATTCGGAAGTCCAGCTTCTGTTACAACCTCCTCAGTATGTGCTAATAATAAAACACGTCTTCCCATCTCTTGTGCTTCTGCCACTAATTCAGGTAATGGTTGGTCTTTTAATAAGATTTCTGGCGCTCCCAGAATAATAGTACCAATTTGCTCAAAAGTAACTGCCCCCCATTTTCGTTCAGAAGAAAAAGCTACTTTTGAAACAGCTACTTGATTGTCATTACTTGAAAAATATGCCCTTAAGGCCGTCATAGTAGCATTATTATCATCTGTTGAATTCAAGTATGCACCAATTACTTCTTCCATCGGCACAGATACTATATCTTCACGTAAAATATTTACTTTAGAAACTGTCATCTTTCCCTCTGTAATAGTTCCTGTTTTGTCTAAACAAATGGTATCTACATGAGCTAATGTTTCGATAGAAAACATCTCTTGAACCAATATTCTTTTCTTAGATAATTTGATAACACCAGTAGCAAGAGAAATACTAATTAATAGCACTAACCCTTTTGGCAGCATACCAAGTAAAGCTGCTGAAGTTGATACAACAGAAGCTTGCATTGTATCTGAGCGTACCAAATAAGCTTCTAGGAATAAGATAACACCTAGTAATAAAATAAAATAACTTGTAAATTTAGTTACTTTTCTCATAGAACGCATCAATTCTGAGTTTACTTTCTTATGCTTTTTAGCCCCCTCAGTCAATTGTGCTGAAAAATTCTCGGCACCTACATGTTCTACTCGAGCGTAACATTTACTACTTACTACAAAACTTCCTGAAAGAAGCATATCTCCAGGCTTTTTTATAATAGAATCAGATTCTCCTGTAAGTAGTGATTCATTGACCTCAATTTCACCATGAACAACAATAGAATCTGCTGCTATCTGACTTCCCATATCAAGCATGATAATATCATCTTGAACCAAATCCTCAACTAAGATTTCCTTTTGTTCTCCATCACGAATAACATGTGCTTTTAGAGCAGAAATCAGAGAAAGTTTTTCAACCAAATTTTTAGCATGAATTTCTTGAAAAATTCCAATACTCATATTTACTATGATAATTAGTAAATAAGCCATATTTGTGTAGGCACCAACCAAAGCCAAACAAATACCAATTAAAAAGTTCAATAAGTTAAATAATGTAAATACATTTTCTCTAATGATTTCTCCATTAGTTTTTGTTACCTTCTCAGGAGCAATATTTAAAAGCCCCTTTTCTTTTTGAATAGCAGCTTCTCTTTCTGTTAATCCTTTATCATAAGAAGCCATTATTCTAGTTTTATTCTTTATCTCCATTAATATCCTCCAGAACATTTTTATCTAAAGTTTAATAGTCTTTTTTATATGTAATAAATAAAGTATACAATAAAAATAACTTTACTACTAGATGATGAAATATTTTAAATATTAAAACAACATTATGATAAAGCAAAATTTTATAGTAACAACTTAATTCAATTCTCAATTCACAATTTAAGAAACTAGCAATTGTATTGCTAGTAAAAAACAGTTAAAGAAATTAATTTATAAAATTAATTTCAACCTTAATTTTCAATTGTCCATCGTCAATTCTCCATTGCCTAAGTTCTCCATTGATAAAAAAAGTTGGCTATAATTCTCAGCATTTTAACTAAAAATTATAGCCATGTATATGGATATTAAATTTATGATCATATAATTTCCTCCGTTATTACCACAAGTTGGTAATTAAATCTAAGTTTAAGTATACATGAAGTGTTATGAATATACTTAATTACACTGTTTTTTATACCCCTAAAACTATATATATGAACACTTAAATTAATTTCTATCATAGTTCCACTATTATGTTTTCCTATAATGTATATTTTGTCATAGTACTATTTATGAATTTATGATAAATAACTAGCTAATTAATCACTTTTATTCCATTTTTAGCTGCTATACTTATAAGATCTACACCGGTTAAGTCACCAGTATTAAATTTCACACACCAGTTAAGAAAATCCTCATATTTTATTTGTTTCGGCAACTCTTCGAAAGCTTTATTATCAAAACATAATAAATACTCTCTTGGATTTCTTCTAGATTCTAAACATTTCTTATTCATAGTTTTAATTCTCTTTCTATTGTTTTTTTCTATCTTTAAGCTATACTCTTTATAGATTTCAGGATAGTGTTCTTGTATATACTCTGAATGATCTTTTACCAATCTACATAAGTTTGCTTTACCCGTTCCGTATATAAGTGACAATTTATAATAACTACCGTATATTACATAGTCTTTTGCTATTATTGCTGCTATTTCCTTATAGTTTTTACCTAATTCCATTTTTAACTTTATATATTTCCCCATTTCTAAATTCCCCAATCTAAATATAATTAACGTGTTTCGTGCACCGATGATATTGCTGCATTAATACTTGTATTCACTATATTTCTAGTAGCTTCATATTCCTTTTTCAGTGTTGAGTTAAATATTATATTATCTATGTCCAACATTTCATTTATTTCATTTAACTTTTTCTCTATTAGTGAATTATTTATATCAAGATTTCTTTTTAATATCTCAATTTCATCATTTCTTTTTTCATAAGCGTATTTTATTTTTTCATAAGCTATATAAACCGCCCCACTTATAACTGTAACGCTTAAAGAAAACAAAATTAGCATTGTCCTCACTTCCAATCCCCCTTATGAACTTCATTTATACAGATATAACTTTTATTATAATAAAGTTCTTATAACTAGAATCTGAAGAACTTATCCAATTCAACTTAAAACATTTGTTTCAATTGCTTTGATTATGATTTCTCTCTACCATTGGATTGAGTTCAAACCTTTCTCATTTACCAAATTATCGCCGAATAGAATGAAAACTCTAGCCAATCCTGATGACTAGAGTTTTTATTTATTTCAAGCTTATACTTCAAGAATATTCTGAAATATAATTGTATCGTCTAAGGATAATATGCCATCTTTTAATTTTCTACTGCAAAATCCCCACACTATTAAGCATCATGATTTTCTAACTTTGAAAATAGATCAAAAATTAACAAAAAGAATAATTTTTTATAAATAAATTATAGTTTATTTAAACATGTGTAATCAATATCTAAAAATGTCTAAAAAGTAAGTAAAATTTTCATAACTTACTTACCCTTTGGCAAAATAAAAACAGGCCATACATAAGTTATGTATGACCTGCTCTTATTTTTACCACGGATTAGGATCTGTTTCAGTTAAAAGTCTTAATTGAATTTGATCTTGCATTTTACCACTTTCTAAATTCTTATTGGTAGTTATGTTAGCACTAAAAAATCCTAACATAAGAACTCCACTAAGTACTACGGAAATAAATTTCTTCCTCATAAAAATTTCCTCCTATACTAATTATAATAAAATTAATTAACATATTTGTAAATTAATTCACTGTTCTGTATAATAATTTACCTGCATCTATTACTATATTTAATCTTTCTTTAGGAATTTTATTGTCATCATAATGAATTCTAAGTAAATATAAAAAATAATTTAATTTTTTAATCTCTTTATTTACTTTTAAATAACTATCCATATCTATGAAAAATTTATCTTTTATTTCAAAATTCCCATTATTTTTGGTATTTTCTATCCCTATAAAGAAAAACTCTACAATTAGTTTACCATGGTTTAGTATCTGCGTCTACGCACACCATAATGGGCTTATCGTGTAAATTCCTATTAATAGTTTTTAATTCTTTTACAGATACAACACCATAAAGTGTATTAACAGCTACTAACCTCATTAATACTAAATACCAATTCTTTTTTTATTTTTAACTCCTCTATCAATTATTATTTTAATAACTTATTTATAGTTAAAAATCTAACTTTAATACTTTTTTAAAAATCTATATAATTAAATGCTCTTATGTATATTTCTCCCAACTCATTTTTTTTATCATAATTTTTAATTTTTTCATTTATAATTTTTAATATTTCTAAATTCTTATTTATACTATTTTTTGTTTCAAAATAATCAAATATTCTGTTTATTGCGTCTAGTATTATCTCATTATTACTTATTAAAAATGCCTTATCTAATGTTTTATTAAAATAATAAAACATTTTATCTTCATCGAAGTTTAAATAAATAGTAAAAGCCTCATGAAAGATTTGTGCTAATCTCTCATCATCAACATTATTACCATTACTAGCCTGTATTGCCATGTCAACATAAAACTTGGCTCTTCCATAATCCTTTAACAGCAAATAATGATGTGCTAAACTGTTATGTGCAATTACTATACTTTCACTACATTTCGTTTTTCTACTTAATTCTAAAGATTCATGGAGTTTTATTTTCGCAAGTTTGTAGTTTCCAATTTGTCGATAAAGCTTTCCTTCTACAAGTGCTACATCACTACGCTGACCTTCAGTAAGCTTAAATTCTGATTTAAGTTTATTTATATAGTACAATCCTTCTTTGTTCTTATTCAATTTTTTACAATACAGAGCTATATTAAAATATATTCTTTTTCTATATATTTCATTATCTATTTTATTATTACTCATAAATTCTAATATATATTCACCTAGATGTACTATACTAGAATCTTTGTTTAACTTTATATATATTTTCATTTTAGTAAGTAATGATTCAATATATTCTATTTTATTTTGTTCTATTGATGATAAATCTAACTTTTTTAATATATAAACTTCAGCCATGTCATAACAGAAATTGTTATAATAAAATTTAATAACAACTTCAAAAAAATTATACATTACATCTTCTGGTATGTTATATGAATTAATTATTTTTTCAATATTATCAACTTTTAATTTAAACTGTTCTATTGATGCATTCTTATATTTAATCAGCTCTGTTATTTCATTTTTTACAATTCTTATAGCCTGTTCTTCTTCACTTAAAAGTAGTTCCTCTGAAGTTATATGTGGCAGCCTGTATTCTCCATCATCTATTATTCTATTTAAATTATCAGCAATAACCCTAGCTGCATTAACACTTAATAAAGCTCTCTTATTTTCAATTGCACTAATAAAATTTCGGCTTATGTTTTTGCTAGAAAGTTCTTTTTGCGCTGCATGCAGCATTATCCTTAATTTTTTTATTTTCTCTCCCGGATGTAAAATTTCATTCTCAAAATACATTATAATTCTCCTCCCTTTTATGGAAGAAACCTAAAACTCACTATACAATTTTATATTTTTCTAAAAAATGTTCTTTCAACCCTTATCCATAACCTTCATAAAAATTACTACAATAAAATATACTACCTTTGCTTGCTACTAATTATGTGATAACTTCCCCAATGTATCTAATTCCTTATTCATAAACCCTCTACCTTAATATGATTCTACATTAAGAGGCATAATCCTTTATTTATACATCTGTATATATCAAAAAAGAGCCCTGTTAAGAGCTCTTTTATTTATTTGCTTAAAATATAAATTTAATATTACAAATAATATAAATGAACATTTAAAAAATAAAACGAGGTCAAATGTAAGTCAGTAAATACATTTAACCCCGATAATGTTTGGCTTTATGCCATCTATTTATATATAGAAACTATTCCCATTCAATTGTTGCAGGTGGTTTAGAAGTTACGTCGTAAACTATTCTATTTACTCCTTTAACTTCATTAACAATTCTTCTTGAAACTTTATCTAATACTTCATATGGTACTCTTGCCCAATCTGAAGTCATTCCGTCTGAAGATGTAACTGCTCTTAATGCTACTGTATGGCAGTAAGTTCTTTCATCTCCCATAACTCCAACAGATTGAATGTTTGGAAGACAAGCAAAGTATTGCCATATTTCACTTTCTAAACCGTTTAATGCAACTTCTTCTCTGAAGATAGCATCTGCTTCTCTAACTATTTCTAATTTACCTTCCGTAACTTCTCCAAGGACTCTTATTGCAAGACCTGGTCCTGGGAAAGGCTGTCTCCATACTAAATGATGTGGAATTCCAAGCTCTTCTCCAACTGCTCTAACTTCATCTTTAAATAACTCTCTTAATGGTTCAATAAGTTCAAAAGTTATATCTTCTGGAAGTCCTCCTACATTGTGGTGACTTTTAATTGTTGCAGATGTATTTGTTCCACTTTCTACAACGTCAGCATATATAGTTCCTTGAACTAAGAAATCTATTTCTCCAAGTTTATTAGATTCTTCTTCAAATACTCTAATAAACTCTTCTCCTATAATCTTTCTCTTTCTCTCTGGATCACTTACACCTTTAAGTTTTCCAAGGAATCTATCTTGTGCATTTACTCTTATAAGATTCATGTCAAAGCCTTTTCTAAATATCTCTTCAACCTGATCTCCTTCATCTTTTCTTAAAAGACCATGATCAACAAAAACACAAGTTAACTGTTTTCCAACAGCTTTATGTACTAGTACCGCTGCAACAGATGAGTCTACTCCACCTGATAATGCGCATAATACTTTTTTATCTCCAACTTTTTCTTTTATTTCTTTTATTTTTTCTTCTGCAAAAGAAGCCATTGACCAATCTCCAGCTACTTTACATACGTTATATAAGAAATTTGTTATCATCTTTTCACCAAATAGTGTATGTTGAACTTCTGGATGGAATTGTACTCCGTATAACATTCTTTCTTCACTAGAAAAAGCTGCTATAGGACATTCACTAGTGTGTCCTATAATTTCAAAGCCTTGAGGTGCACTTTCTATGAAATCAGTATGACTCATCCAGCATTGTGTTTCAGATATTCCCTCAAATAATTTATTATTCATTTGAAGATTTACATCAGTTTTACCGTATTCTCTAACTGCTGCTGTCTTAACATTTCCACCTAATATATGTGCCATTAATTGAGCACCATAGCATATTCCTAGTATTGGAATATTAAGTTCAAATATATCTTTATCTATTTGTGGAGCATCCTCTCCATAAACACTGTTTGGTCCACCAGTAAATATTATTCCTTTTGGACTCATTTCTTTAATTTTCTCAGCAGAAATTGTATAAGGAACTATTTCACAATAAACATGATTTTCTCTTACTCTTCTTGCTATAAGTTGATTGTATTGTCCGCCAAAGTCAACAACTAATATAAGTTCTCTTTTCATTATTTTAGCTTCCTCCTTAAAATTGATTTCTCCTTTAGCAGTCTTTAATAAAGTAGCTAGTATCTTTCCTAGCTATCTTATTGAGGCTGACTTAAAGAACTTAATCATCCTAAGATGATTAAGCACTATAGTTTGGAGCTTCTTTTGTGATTGAAATATCATGAGGATGACTCTCTCTAAGTCCCGCTGATGTTTGAATTACGAAAGTAGCAGTTTCATATAGTATTGGTAGTGTAGGTGATCCTAAGTATCCCATTCCTGAACGTATACCACCAATTAATTGATAAATTGTATCAACAACTGGTCCTTTATATGGAAGTCTTCCTTCTACACCTTCTGGAACAAGTTTCTTATTATCTTCTTGGAAATATCTATCTTTGCTTCCTGCCGCCATAGCTCCTAAAGAACCCATTCCTCTATAAACTTTATAACTTCTTCCTTGATAAATTTCAGTTTCTCCTGGTGCTTCTTCACAACCTGCAAACATTGATCCCATCATACAAATCTTAGCTCCAGCAGCAAGTGCCTTAACTACGTCTCCTGAATATTTAAGTCCTCCGTCAGCAATAACTGGAATATCATATTTATTTGCTTCTTCTACACAATCCATAATTGCTGTTAATTGAGGTACTCCAACTCCTGCAACAACTCTTGTTGTACAGATTGATCCTGGTCCGATACCAACTTTAATACAGTCTGCACCAACTTCTATTAAATCTTTTGTAGCTTCAGCTGTAGCAACGTTTCCTGCAATAACTTGAAGTTCTGGATATTTTTCTTTAACAGTTTTTACAGCATCTAAAACTCCTTTAGAATGTCCATGAGCTGTATCTATAGTTATAACGTCAACATCTACTGCAACTAAGGCATCTACTCTTTCCATCATATCTTTAGTTACACCAACTGCTGCACCACAAAGAAGTCTTCCTCTTTCATCTTTAGCTGCATTTGGGAATTTAACTGTTTTTTCTATATCTTTTACAGTTATTAATCCTGTTAAATTTCCTTCACTATCTACTAATGGCAATTTTTCTATTTTATATTTTTTTAATATTTCTTTAGCAGCTTCCACAGTAGTACCTTGAGGTGCAGTGACTAAATTTTTACTTGTCATTACTTCCTCAATACTTTTAGTATAATCTGTTTCATAAACAATGTCTCTATTAGTAATAATTCCTACTAATTTTTTTCCCTCTGTAACAGGTATACCAGATATTCTGTATTTAGCCATTAAGTCTAATGCATCTTGAACTATTTTACCCTTAGGTAATGATATAGGATTTGTAATTACACCATTTTCTTGTCTCTTAACTCTATCAACTTCATTAGCTTGAGCCTCAATACTCATATTTTTATGTATTATTCCAATTCCGCCTTCTCTTGCCATAGATATTGCCATTTTAGATTCAGTTACTGTATCCATCCCTGCACTCATTAATGGAATATTTAACTTTATTTTTTTAGTTAAATTAGTAACTAAAGAAACATCCTTAGGTAAAACTTCAGATTTATTTGGAACTAATAATAAATCATCAAATGTGTATGCTTGTTTTAATATTCTTGCCATTATATCCTCACTCCTAATTGTAATTTTTAAATTCCCTCATAAGTTGTATTCCACAAATAATACATACTTATACAGTAAATAACTTGTCCATGTATGAAGGAAATTAACTAAATCTAATTTTAAAAAAGTTTTAGTAATTTCTTCTAATATTAAACCCTTTAAATTGAATACACTTAACACTTAAATTTAAAATTCATAGCAAATAAAAAATACTAACTCTACTTATTCCCTCTAAGTAAAATTAGTACTCAATAAAAGCTCCATTAATAAAAACTCAAATATAAGTATACCAATTTTACTCATAGTCAGAAATTCTTGGTTTCCGGTAGATACTCCTTGCCATATTCAAGGGATATATGAGTTAAATATATTAATATTTAATGCTATCTTTGTTATTTCCGTAACTTATTAAAACTATTCTATTTAATATTTAACATTTTGTCAACATAAAAAAAGAATAAAATTAATAAAAAGTTCATGTAATTATATAACTATATTTAATTTAAATTATAACTGTGAAATAAAAATTTATGAATGCTTTTTTATTCTTATGGAAAATTTGAAAATAAGTTTGCTTTTTTATATATTAACTCCAACTTTTTTTATAAGCGATTTATTAAGAATGAGTTTAAGCCTTAAAAACATAAAATAAAATATCAGGTCAATATAAGCCATATAGTTTGAATTACATAAGGCATTAAATCTAATCTATGAGTCATGCTATGAAAAGGTTCTGATAACTTAATGTGATAGAAATTTGAAGATGTGTTAATTTATATTTTTAAAAAAGTGATAAAGAATAACTTTATCACTTTTTAAATATCCTATTTATCTTCTCTTAATAAATACTCATTTCCATCTTGGTCTTTAAATGAAAACATCTTTCCATAAGGCATAGTCATTAGCTTTCCTAAATCAACTTCATTTTCTTTCATCTCATCATATGCCTTATCAATATCAGTTGTGCTTAATATTATTGACGGATGAGTAACATTAGCTGATGGATTTTGAGTCTTCATTGCTTCCTTATTATATAATATAAATGTTGTAAATTCATCTTCACTTGGACCTACTTCTAACCATTTCATACCTGGCATCATTTCTTGTTCAAACTTAACTACAAATCCTATTTTTTCAGTCCAAAATTTTTTAGCTTCTTCTTGATCATTTACGTATATTGTTATTTTTCCTATTTTATTTATCATTATTTTATCTCCACTTCATAGAACATATGTTCTTATTGTAATATAGCTTATAAAAAATATCTACTATATTTTATCTTCAGCTTTCAAATTTTTTTATACTTTCTTATATATAAAAAAGAGTTATGACTTTCGTCATAACTCCATATTTTTTTATTAATACATTCCACCCATTCCCATATCTGGTGCCATAGGTGCAACAGGATTTTTCTCTGGAAGATCTACTACAGCAGATTCTGTTGTTAAGAATGTTGCAGCTACTGATGCAGCATTTTGAAGAGCGCTTCTTGTAACTTTAGTTGGGTCAACTATACCAGCTTTTATCATGTCTACGAATTCTCCTCTTAATGCATCGTAACCCATTTCGGCTCCAGTTCCTTTAACTTTTTCTATAATTACAGAACCTTCATAACCAGCATTTGTAACTATTTGTCTTAATGGTTCTTCTAATGCTTTTTTCACAATATTAATACCAACTTGAATATCAGCTATATCAGAAGTTAATTTTTCAACTTCAGGAATTGCATTTGCATATGCAGTTCCACCACCAGCAACTATTCCTTCTTCAACAGCAGCTTTAGTAGCAGCTAATGCGTCTTCTATTCTTAACTTTCTTTCTTTAAGTTCTGTTTCTGTAGCAGCTCCAACTTTTATTACAGCTACTCCACCTGCAAGTTTTGCAAGTCTTTCATTTAATTTTTCTTTGTCAAATTCAGAAGTTGTTTCTTCCATTTGAACTTTTATTTGATTTACTCTTTGAGCTATTTTTTCTTTGTCGCCTTTTCCATTTACAATAGTTGTGTTTTCTTTAGAAATTTTAACACTTTCAGCTCTTCCAAGCATTTCTACTGTAGCTTCTTTTAGGTCATATCCTAATTCTTCAGAAATTACAACTCCACCTGTAAGTATTGCTATATCTTCAAGCATTTCTTTTCTTCTATCACCAAATCCAGGAGCTTTAACAGCAACACAAGTAAATGTTCCTCTTAATTTATTAACTACTAATGTAGCTAATGCTTCTCCTTCTATGTCTTCAGCAATTATTAATAATTTCTTTCCTTGCTGAACTATTTGCTCAAGTACTGGTAGAATTTCTTGTAAGTTACTGATTTTCTTATCAGTGATTAGGATATATGCATCATCTAAAATAGCTTCCATTTTATCTGGGTCTGTTACCATATATGAACTTAAATATCCTCTGTCAAATTGCATTCCTTCAACTACGTCAAACTCTGTTCCCATAGTTCTAGACTCTTCAACAGTGATAACTCCTTCATTTCCTACCTTTTCCATTGCATCTGCTATTAATTGTCCGATTTCTTCATCTGCTGCTGATACAGCTGCAACTCTTGATATATCGCTTTTTCCGTTTATTGGCTTAGAATATTTTTTTATTTCTTCAACAGCCTTATCTACTGCCATTCTTATTCCATTTCTTATTAACATTGGATTAGCACCAGCTGTTACGTTTTTTAAGCCCTCTCTTATTATAGCTTGAGCTAAAACTGTAGCTGTTGTAGTACCATCCCCTGCTACATCATTAGTTTTTGTAGCAACTTCTTTAACAAGTTGTGCTCCCATATTTTCAAAAGCATCTTCAAGTTCTATTTCTCTAGCAATTGTTACTCCGTCATTAGTTATAAGTGGAGAACCGAATTTTTTATCTAAAACAACATTTCTTCCTTTTGGTCCTAAAGTCACTTTAACTGTATCTGCTAAAGTATCCACTCCTCTTTGCATAGCTCTTCTTGCTTCTTCACCGAATAAAATTGTCTTAGCCATGATAAAAACCTCCTATTATAAGCTTATTTTTCGACTATGTTCTATAATACTACTCTATAACTGCTAATATATCTTCTTGCTTTAATATGATATATTCTTGTCCTTCGTGTTTAATTTCATTACCTGCGTATTTAGAGAATAATATTTTATCCCCTACTTTAACTTCCATTTTTATTTCTTTTCCGTCAACTACAAGTCCTGAGCCTACTGCAATAACCTCAGCCTCTTGTGGTTTCTCCTTTGATGCTGACGTAAGAACTATTCCGCTCTTAGTTTTCTCCTCAGCCTCTAATCTTTTTATAACTACTCTGTCACCAAGTGGTTTTATTGCCATAGTTTAGCCCTCCTTAAATATATGAAATAAAAATTATTTATTTTCACTTGTTAGCACTCCATATCATTGAGTGCTAATTCTATTATTATCATAATTAAACCTTAGATTAATATCAAATTTGCTTTACACTTCAAAAACAGCCTTTATTCCAATTTTCCTTAATATAACTTTATTTTCCTTATCTTTTCTCAATATTTCTATTAATTGTATTTTTTTATCAACTTTTATTTTAGGTATATGAAATAAAATAGCTAGTTAAAGACACAAAATTTATTTTATATTAAACAGTTCGACAAATTTTCGTTATACTCTAGCTATCATTAGATCCTAGTCACGCAGTATGATACAAATTAAATGAGCATACTAACTGGTATTTTTAAATATGCTTTAATATTTATTCCCTTTTTTTCTTTTTTCATGTAAATATTGAAGTACTTTATTTCCTTTTAGTACTCCTATTAAAAAGAATATAATAGATATTACTGCTAAGCTTCCTAAAGTTACATAATTTCTATCACCTATACTATCTCCAAATATAGCTGAAATAATTATCCATGGAAATCTGCCTATACTTGAATATAATATAAAATCCCAAAAATCTACATCGGATAATCCACAAAGATAGACTAGTATATCTTTAGGTATCCCTGGAATTAAGTATACAAGCAATATGACCATTTTATTACTACCTTTTGTTAATATCTTTCTAAAAAATTTTAGATTTTTCTTTTCTATGATTTTTCGAACCATATCTCTTGCTAAATATCTCGCAATTAGATACCCAATAGCGCTTCCTAGAAAAATGCCAATAACGGAAATTATTCCTCCTAAAAAGCTACCAAAAACATATCCTCCTGCAATTTGTATAACCTCTCCTGGAATAAAGAAAAATACTACTTGAAGTATTTGTATTAGTATAAAGATCAATATGCTATAACTTCCATAGGATAAGATAATTTCTTTTATCTTTTCTGGATTTTTAAATAAATGAGCATATTTAAAAAAATACTCATAACCAATAAAACCACCAATGATTATGAGAATTCCTAATATAATATATCCTTTATACTTATTTATTTTATCAATTATATAATTCATAAATATCCCTTCTACAATTGAGAATTGACGATTGACAATGGACAATTATTGATACTTCTCTTTTATAGGAGAAGTTTTCAATTGATTTCTTTTTTAAAGTGACGCAGTCACTTTTATTAAAAATATATTAGAAGAAATTAGTTTGATTAAAACTAATTTCAACCTCAATTGTCAATTGTCCATTTTCAACTCTCAATCGACTAACTTGTTCATACTACTCAATTTTTATATTATTCTCCCTAGCGTAGTAAAATAGATATTGTTGCGCAAAACCTGATAATTCTCCAAATTTATCACGAGCAAAGATCCTTATCTTAGGTAAAGATACATCTGGTGCTAAATAGAAAAATTGCATTGCTCTTTTTACCCATACATCCACAGGAAAAGCAGAGTATTTTTCCATTGAGAAAAGCATTATGCAATCTGAAACTTTAGGGCCTATACCATTAAATTGTTTTAGCGCTTCATGACATTCATCATCACTCAATGCTTTTATTTCTTCCAAATTATAAACATTATTATAAACTTTGTTTATAGCATCAGTTATGTATTTTGCTCTAAACCCAACTCCTAAACTTTCAACTTCCTCGGGTGAAGCATTTATAAGTTGCTCTGGTGTAGGGAAAGCATAATATGTTTTACCTTTATAATGAAGTTCATCTCCAAATTTCTTACTTATATTTTCTATTGCTCTTTTTATCATTGGAATTCTATTGTTTGCAGAAGTTATAAAAGATAGTACTATTTCAAAAGGCTCTTGCTGAAGTAATCTAATTCCATGTCCAAATTCTACGGATTTTTTAAGTAATGGGTCCTTGCTTAATTCTTCTTTAATAGCACCGTAATCCCTTTTTAAATCAAAATAATCACACCATATGTTATCAAAGTCTTCCTTAGTTGTATTATAAATTATTACCTCATCATTATTTTTTTCTAATTCTATAACTCTTCTATAAGCTACCATAATGTAATTGTCATTTTCTAATCTGTTCCATCTAAAGCATTGTCCACATTCAAAAATATGAGGTAATTCAAAGTTCTTAACTCCTTTTAGTACAATTCTATCTTCAAATTCTAAAATCTCTTTAAAATCCATCATAACACATCCTTTTGTTATAAAATTTGCTTCAGTAAATATAAGATATTATAATTCTTTCACTAAATAAACAAGTTATACGATTGAGAATTGAAAATGGACAACTTAAAATAATGCACAATTCACAGTTCACAATTCACAATTAATGTGAAAATTATTTTTAAACAAAATAATTTCTTTTAATAAATTTTTGATTAGCAATACAATTGCTAGTTATGTGGTGAACACTGTTCGCCGCTACGGAATCAATTTTAAATTTCTCAGTTACTACTGAGAAATATCCATAATTGTGAATTTTGTATTGTGAATTACCTAAGTTCTCTCATAACTATCTCATCTAAAACCTCAGCACCAATTTCTATCATTTTAAAGCATCTTACTTCATCATTCCTGTAACTTTCTTTTAATTTTGCACAATTATCAGTTCCTAACTTTGAGGTAAATTCTTCAAAATATTCCTTCGTTAAATTTTTTACTCTATCACTTTCATGAGCTCTTTCTTCAGTAAATAATATTCCAATTACAGATATAGCACCTGTTATAACACCACAAACACTTTCTACTGCCATTCCTCCACCAAAGGCTGCCATTGCCTTTAAGGTTTGCTTATTAAGATTCATATTATACTCTTCATTTGCTGCATAAATTATAGTTTCAGCACAATTTAAATCATACTCACTACCATAAAATTTTTTAACCTTATCCAACAACATAAAATCTTCCTCCCAAAACTCTATTTCTTTAAGGCATCTGAAAGAAAATAATAGACCAAAGATGTTAGCATATTTTTTATCAGACAAGGCGTCAGGTTCTGCTCATAGTGGTGCTATGATCAGGTTCTGACAACGCAGTATGATATAAAATAGGCTAACCATACTGATCTATTATTTTTTTGAAGATGCCTAATATAACTAAATAAATTATATCACTTGTCCACATTAAAAAGAAGAAAACCTTAGACAATTGAGGATTGACAATGGAAAATTGACAATTATGGTTGAAATTAGTTTTAGTCAAACTAATTTCTTTAACTAATTTTTTTACTAGCAATTGCATTGCTAGCTTTTTATAAGAAGTTAATGAGTAACTTCAAAAAGAAATCAATTCAAAGTTTCTCTTATAAAAGAGAAACATCAACAATTCTCCATTGTCAATCGTCAATTCTCAATTGCATAAATTTCTCCTTTAAGTATAATTACAGCCTTACCAATTAGCTCAACTCTATCATCATTTAAAATGTTAAGTAGTATTTCCCCACCTCTCTCTGAGGCTTGATATGCTTTTAATGTATTTTTATTAAAAATTTCCTTCCAATAATTAGCCAGTAAAGTATGAACCGACCCAGTGACAGAGTCTTCATTTATACCTGCCCATGGATTAAAATAACGAGAAATAAAATCATAGTTCTCATTACCTTTACAGGTAACCCCTACTCCTTTAATATCTGTTTTAAAGGCTATAGTTTTCATTTTCTCATAATTAGGTTTAAGTTCTAATACTTCTTTTATACTATTAAGTTCAATAACTACTTTCCTTGTATTCTCACCGATTATACAAGCTTTAAAATCTTTAATTCCCATTGCTTCTAATAACTGATTTTCAAGGACTACATTTGTTGGCTTATCTAGAGGAAAATTTAAGGATATACCTTTTAATGTTTTTTCACACACAAGATTACCACTTTTAGTTTGGAAATTTAGTTTTTCATTATAATTGTTATAGTGCTCAAATATAACCTGTGAAGTTGCAAGAGTAGCGTGTCCACATAACGGGACTTCTTGATTTGGTGTAAACCATCTTAATGAAAAAGTTTTTCCATCTTTGAAAGCCTTTCCATCTATAACCTTAACAAAAGCAGTTTCCGATAAATTCATTTCTTTAGCAATAGCTTGTAAATTTTCGTCTTCTATTTCATCTTCTAAAATACATACTGCTGCTGGGTTACCCTTAAATTTTTCTTCTGTAAAAGCATCCACTTGAAATATCTTTAATGTTTTCATACTTTTCCTCCTATATAAGACATCTAAATTTTTTTTAAAAATTTAGAATGAATAATGAAGAATTATGATTAAAACTCCACCGTCAAAGCCTTTGGAGTTTTAGTCATAAATTCCATTTTAGAAATTCACTAACGGTGAATTTCATCCTAAATTTTTCATTTTTAATTACTAATCCTTAATTTCTAAGGGGTCAATCTATTTTTATAAGAAATTTATTTTCTAAAGCATATATTAAGTTTTCACATTGTATCCCTATATTCCCATTTCTATTCTAATCATAGAAATTTAGTTTTAAAAATATTATAATATAGTGGCGTTAATTATGATATAAAGCAATAAAATTTAATTTTAATAATCATTAAAATTATAGATAATAATATAATTAGATTAATTCACAATTCACAGTTCACAATGCACAATTAAGGATGAAATTATTTTTAGACAAATAATTTCTTTAAAATTTATCTTTGATTAGCAATTACATTGCTACTTGTTTAAGAAAAAAGTTGCTTGTAACTTTTAAAAATTAGTTGTAATTTCTCAGTAATCGCTGAGAAATATCCATAATTATGAATTTTGCATTGTGAATTATGAATTAAATAAGGTGGTACGAAAGCAAAAGGAGAGAGAAAATGAAGGCACTGGAAAATAAAGAGCTATCAGATAAAGAATATATCTATACTCTTGAAAAACTATTAAACCATGTTAAAGAAGGTAAAAGTCTTGTTGGACTTTGTGAAGAGATTGGTAATATTGCACTAATAGATGAAATAAACAGCCATCCTATAAATAGAGATCAATTAAAAGCAAGAGATACTAAGTATCAGCCTTGTCCTTTAGATCTTAGATTACATAAACCATCGGAAAAACCTATAAAATCATATCATGGTTGTTTTTATCACTGTGGTTACAAGGAATTATTGAAACTTAGCAAAGAAGAACAAATAGAGTTTATCGAAAAAATAATAAAAGACTATAAAAAGTTAAGAATGGAAAATGAAGAATAAAGAAGCAATAAATACTTTTTATTTATATTAAACTATTTTTTAAGTAACAACGTTATTTATATCTGATTTTATCAATAAAATAGTTTTATATTCAATATAAATCTTTATGTAAACATTTAAATCATAACTTTCTAAAAAAATATACAAGCTTAACAATAAGCTTGTATATTTTTATTAAATATGCTATTTAAACACTCTAATTATTTTTTGATAAATCTTCATCTATAGCTTTAGCAGCTTTTTTACCAGCTTCCATCGCAAGTATAACTGTTGCAGCACCTGTTACAGCATCTCCACCAGCATAAACTTTAGCTTTAGAAGTTTTTCCTGTCTCTTCATCAGCTACTATACACTTCCACTTATTAATCTCTAATCCTTCTGTTGTAGATGGAATTAATGGGTTTGGTGATGTTCCTAATGACATTATAACTGTATCACAGTCAATTACAAACTCAGAACCTGGAACCTCAACAGGTCTTCTTCTTCCTGAAGCATCAGCTTCTCCTAGTTCCATTCTTATACATTTCATTCCTTTAACCCATCCATTTTCATCTCCAAGGATTTCAATTGGATTAACTAGAAGGTCAAGTATTATTCCTTCTTCTTTAGCATGATGTACTTCTTCAACTCTTGCTGGAAGTTCTGCTTCACTTCTCCTATAAACTATGTGAGTCTCTGCTCCTAATCTTAAAGCTGTTCTAGCAGCGTCCATAGCAACGTTTCCACCACCAACAACTGCAACTTTATTACCTGCTTTTATTGGAGTTGAATATCCTTCTTTGAAAGCTTTCATTAGGTTATTTCTTGTTAAAAATTCATTTGCAGAGAATACTCCATTCAAGTTTTCTCCTGGTATTCCCATAAATTTAGGAAGACCTGCACCTGAACCTATAAATACCGCTTCAAATTTTTCTTCACTTATTAATTGATCTATTGTAACTGTTCTTCCAACAATTACGTTAGTCTCTATTTTTACACCTAACTTAAGTAAATTATTTATTTCATGCTTAACAACTGTCTCTTTTGGTAATCTAAACTCAGGAATTCCGTAAACTAAAACCCCACCTGGTTCATGTAATGCTTCAAACACAGTTACATCGTATCCCATTTTAGCTAGGTCTCCAGCACAAGTTATTCCTGCCGGGCCTGAACCTATAACAGCCACTTTTTTATTCTTCTTTTCTATATCTTTACTTAAATCTACATTATGTTCTCTTGACCAGTCAGCAACAAACCTTTCAAGTTTACCAATTGCCACAGGTTCTCCCTTTATTCCAAGAACACATTTACTTTCACATTGTAATTCTTGAGGACAAACCCTTCCACAAACTGCTGGAAGTGCTGTATGTCTATCTAAAGCTTTAGCAGCTTCTGCAAATTCTCTATTTTTAACATGAGCTATAAATTCTGGTATATCTATAGCAACTGGACATTTGCCAACGCATGGTTTATTTTTACAATTTAGACATCTTGAAGCTTCTTGTACAGCTTCTTCTTCATTATATCCTAAACATACTTCTTCAAAGTTTTTAGCCCTTACTTTAGCATCTTGCTCTGCTATTGGAGTTCTTTTCATTCTATCTATAGCCATTATTTATTACCTCCTAAACCACAGCCTTCTTTTATGCTATCTTTTTTACACTCTTCAGTTTTATACATTGATATTCTTTTTAATGCTTCATCAAAGTTAACCTTATGTCCGTCAAATTCTGGGCCATCAACACAAGCAAATTTAGTTTCATCTCCAACTGTAACTCTACATGCTCCACACATTCCAGTTCCATCAACCATTATTGGATTTAAACTTACAATTGTTTTTATTCCAAGCTCTTCTGTTAGCTTACAAACAAATTTCATCATTATCATAGGTCCTATTGATACAACTAAATCATATTTTTTTCCTTCATTTTGTACTAGATCTTGTAATTTATTAGTTACCATTCCTTTGAAACCATAACTGCCATCATCTGTACATACAAAAACATCTCCAGCTACAGCTTTCATTTCTTCTTCTAAAATTACCATTTCCTTAGTTTTATATCCCATTATAACATCGGCTTTTATACCTTGCTCATTTAGCCATTTAACTTGTGGATAAACTGGAGCAGCTCCAACACCACCAGATATAAATAATATCTTCTTATTTTTAAGTTCTTCTAAATCTTCATGTAATAATTCAGATTCTTTACCTAATGGTCCAACAAAGTCAGCCACCATATCTCCAGCTTCTAATTTTGCCATTTCTTTAGTTGAACATCCAATAGTTTGGACAACTATTGTAACTGTTCCTTTTTCTGCATCAGTGTCGCAAACAGTTAAAGGAACTCTTTCTCCCTTTTCATCCATTCTAACGATTATAAATTGACCTGGTTTAGCTGATTTAGCTACCCTAGGTGCTTCAATATTCATTAAGAAAATTTGAGGTGCTAAATCCCTTTTTTCAGCTATTTTATACATATTCATGTTCCTCCAAATCTAATCATTTTAATAAGTATCTTGAAAATAAAAACTAGTTAATATGATAGTCTATTTTAGATACCTAAAGATAACCTGTCCATACTAAATACACATACTATAATTATAGTATACATTCTTTATGTTTTTTGCAACAAAAAAGGGACAATAGGTAAATAGGCACACAAATAAATGCTATTTACACCTGTCCTTTTATCTGAAAGTTTCCCCAAAACTACAAATTAAAACAATTTTGAGTTTCTTCTTCGATGCCCATAAAATGGATCTCTCCAGGGTGGTATCCGATTATTGTACTTCACCTGAAAGCTTCTGAATAGCCCATAGCTATACTATTCATTTCTTCTACGGTTATCCCTATTAAATAAAATGGAATATCTCCAATAACCCTCATTCACCAAAATATTAACTTTATATATATTTTATATTCTATATTTTATATAGACAATATTAATTGTATATATTATTCGAATTTTTTTACTATTTGTATTTTTTTGTAACAAACGTTTACATTATATACAATATGATGCTATTTGTGTGTTTATTCTTATTATATTTTAAAAACTATTTATTTCATAAGTAAGGATATAATAGTCACTTTATATTTATAATTTTGCAGATTAAAATATCAATAAATAACTAGTCAGTATGCTATCCTATTTTATATCATACATCATAGATAAATTATCAACCTATCTTATACAAAATGAATCTTGCACTTTTGACTAGTTATTTTGTTTCAGACACCTTAATACATTTCTATAACTTATAATTTCATATATTTAAATTAAAAATCTACTTTTTCTCCATTAAACGTACAAGTAAATATTTTTTTCATTTCGTCAACAGAAACAGTTCTTGGGTTAGAGCCAGTGCAAGCATCTTGTACTGCATTTTCTGAAATATAATCTACCCATTTATTAAAATCTTCTTCTTTTACACCATATTCTTTTAATGAAGAAGGTATGTCCATAACATCATTTAATTCTCTTATACATTCTGTTAATGCATTTATTAATTCTTCGTCATTTTCGCCACTTAAACCTAAACTTCTAGCAACATTAGCATATCTTTCACTACAAGCAGTTTTATTAAAATCTATAACATAAGGTAAAAATATTGCATTGGCACATCCATGTGGAATATCAAATACTGCACCAGTTTTATGTGCCATTGAGTGAGTTATACCTAGTAGTGCATTTGTAAATGCCATTCCTGCTAAACATTGCGCTATATGCATTTGTTCTCTAGCTTTTTTACATCCATCATAAGATTCAATTATATTTTTCTTTATCATCGTTATTGCTTCCATAGCTAATGGATCAGAAAAATGTGATTTATTAGATGCTACATAAGCCTCTATAGCATGAGTTAATGCATCCATTCCAGTATGAGCTACTAGGATCTTAGGCATAGTCATAGTAAGTTCAGTATCTAGTATAGCTATATCTGGAGTTATATTATAATCCGCTAATGGATATTTTATTTTCTTTTCATAGTCAGTGATAACAGAAAATGCTGTTACTTCTGTTGCTGTACCACTAGTTGAAGGTATTGCTACAAATCTAGCTTTATTTCTTAATGTTGGAATAGAGAATGGATCCTTAATATCCTCAAAAGTTAATTCAGGATGCTCGTAAAATACCCACATAGCCTTTGCAGCATCTATTGGTGATCCTCCTCCTATAGAAACAATCCACTCTGGTTCAAAGTTTCTCATTTCTTCTGCACCTTTCATAACTGTTTCAATAGATGGATCTGGCTCTACCCCTTCAATTATTTTAACTTCCATATTAGCTTCTTTTAATAGATTTTTAACTTTATCCAAGAAACCAAATTTTTGCATTGAGCTACCACCTGTAACTATTACAGCTCTTTTACCTTTTAAAGATTTCAGAACTTCTAATGAGTTTTCACCATAATAGATGTCTCTTGGTAATGTAAATCTGTTCATTATTAATCCCCTTTCACAGCTATCCAAAGATAACTGTTCCTCGATAGTATTCATAATTTTCTAAATATTGATAATAAATTAACAATTTGTACAAGTATATTGTACTCTTGTTTACATAGTTTTTCAAGAGATTTTTAGAAAATTATACCTTTTCGCTTCTCAATTGAGATTATAAGTAGTTAATAATTTTAATCTTTTTTAACAACTTAAAATAATGAATAATTTACAATATAAAATTTATAATTATAATTAGAATTAATGTTTTACTAGCAATCTATTATTACTAATATTTTATAGCAAATAATTGCATCACTTCTAAAAATAAATAGTTTTAAATTTCTCAGTTTTTAATGAGAAATATCCACAATTGTGAATTGTGAACTGTGCATTATGAATTCAATAGTTCTAATTATAATACTAAAAAACATGAATTATTTCATATTATATTAGTTCTAGAACTAATATATCTATATACATATATATCTTACTATAATAACTCTACATAAACAAATAAATTCTTTTTTGAAAAGATATAAGGCTATTGACAAAATAACTTGCCAATAGCCTAAATATTATTTTAAATTTCTTAGAAAATATATTTAATTTTATTTTACAGTTAAATTTAATTCCTTATCTTTATAGCCGTCCGCTTTTAAAATTATCTTATATTCTCCTGCTTTATCAAATACATTCTTAACATAAAGATTCCCGATATGCTGTTTTTCATAATCTTTGGTCATATCTATTTCTTTTTCATCTACTAAAACTTTTATAGGTTCATATTCGCTCATATATCCTACATATATAGTAGCGTTACCATTGACATTTATAATTGAATCCATTAATTCTATATTGCTTGGTACATCTTTTAAAATTTTTTCTATATCTTCATTGGTCGATTCTTCTACTTCTTCTTTATTTTTATCGTCATTTAGATTATCTTTATTTGCTTCATTTTTATTACCAATTACAGTTAAGTTAAGCTCTACATCTCTATATCCATCTGCTTTTAGTACTATTTTATATTCTCCTGCTTTACTAAATACATTATTTATAAATATGCCTCCAATATGTTGCTTTTCATAGTCCTTAGTCATATCTATTTCTTTTCCATTTACTAAAATCTTCGTAGGTTCATATTCACTCATATGTCCTATCCATATATCAGCTTTATCATTAGAATTTATAACTTCCGACATTAATTTAATATTACCTGGATTTTTTAATCCATCTTCTACTTCTGTTTTTCCTCCTTTAACCTCTAAAGAAAATTCTTTATCTACAAATTCTGAAGATTTTATAACTATAGAATATTGCCCTGCTTTACTAAACAATTCTCCTTTTAAACGTAAATCTCCAAATAAAGTTTTTTCAGAGTATTTTTCCATGTCTATTTTTTCACCATTGATATAAACTTCTTCCACACTATAGCCTTCCCTGTAAGCATAATTTATCGTAACATTTTGTCCAGCTTTTATAATTGAAGGCATTAATTTAATATTCTCAGGTATAATTTTACTTATTTTTTGTGTTAATGTTGCATTATTATATCCTTTAGATATAATAACTATCTTGTGACTTCCTTCTGTCAATATTCCTGAAGGTATGATTATTTTTCCGCTTTCTAAATGAACATCATTTTTAGAAAACTTATTTCCATCTATTAAAATATATTCAATACCTTCTCTCCAAGTCTTGTTATCTTCAAAATTTATTTCAATTTCTTTTGAAGCTGTATTGTCTGTTATATCCTCTTTAAGTGTTGGAGGATTTAAAAGCTTATGATCATTTATAACATTTACTTCGAATTCAATTTTTTTATAGTTAATTGATTTTATAGATATTTTGTTTTTACCTAAGTTCGTAACTATATGATTGTCAATTACTAGCTCATTATTTTCAAACCTATAGTTGTTTTTATTTATTATATTATCATTTATTTTAACTTCATATATACCGTTAATCCAATTTTTATCTGTAGATATTATTTCTAAATTTTCTCCTAAAATTAGATTTTCATTAAACTTAACATTTTCCACCTGATTTTTATCTGAAAGATTTCCATCTAAATCTTTAAATCTTAAAGCTACTTCATAGTCTTTATACCCTGTAGATATTATTTTTATTAGGTGTTCTCCTGGATAGTTTACCGCTCCTGCTTTAAAATAAACTCCTCCAATATTTGATGTATAATGTAAATCTTTTTGTAATGCTTCTCCATCTACGTAAAGCTCTTTAACATTATCTCCCCAATTATATTCTGGAGTAGTTCTGCTTACTTGTATCATGAACTCTTCTCCTATTGTTGGCGGTGCTGGTAATAAAACAGTTGGAGGATTTTTAATTAATTCAATAGTTACATCCTTTGGTTCATATCCTGTTGCAAAAACTCTTACTTTGTATAATCCATTATTACTAAATGTTCTAGAATTGTGCTTTAAAATAATTTTCCCATTTTGAACTATATATTCTAATGATGTATTTAAAGATGGTATGTTTTGTGAATATACTTTTTCTATTTTATAAATAGATTTTTGGAATTTAGTATTTTTATCAAAGTTTATAATTATATCTTGTCCCAACTCAACTCTTTTAGAAGTCAATTCTGGCACTTTTAAGCTTTCGTTGTTTTTATATATATTTTGTACTACTAAATGCTCTGTTCTATCTTTTAAGGTAACTTTTATATCAACCTTTCCATTTTGTCCTTTAAATAATTCAGATGGCAAAATAATTTTTCCATTTTCAATGCTTATCTCTTTAGTTGTATATTTATATTTTCCAACTTCTATTTCATTAATATTTTTTTCCCATTGTTCACTATAATTTTCAATGAATATTTCTATTGTATTTCCTTCAAAGTTATTTATTACATCTTCATGTAAAATAACTTTATCACTAGTTTTTCTTATAACATTAATACTTAATTTGCTATCAACGTATTCTGGATCTGCTTTTAAGATAATATTGTATATGCCACTTTGAGAAAACACATCTTTCGATATAACTATATTATTATCTTCATTTACCTTCCATTTATCTTTCAATAAACTATTTCCATTTACAATTATAGTCTTTAGTGATTCTATATAGTTTTTATCTCCACCTCTAACTATAATATCATTTCCTAAAACATTATTATTATCAACTGTTAAATTTACTTTTCCCTTGTATATAGGTTGTTCTATTAATACTGTTCTATAATTTTTTGACTTTATGGATATAGTATTTTTTCCATATTTAAAAATTTCAGTATTGATTTTTATCTCACTATCTTTAATTTCTATATAGTTGGTTAATGATTTTCTATTATAGTTTTCTACTAACTCTATTAGTTCTATAGATTCTCTCCACTCCTTATTGTCTTTAAATTTTAAAGTAATAGTATTATCTTTTATATTATTTTCGAAATCTACTGCAACTTTTGGTGAAGTTTTCTTATAAACCTCTTCTGGTTTCATTTGTTCTCCATAAAGTCCATCTTCAAGTACATATTTTAAATAGTATGGACGATTAAGATTCTCTTTATAATTTCCGCTCTTTATATATTCTTCAAAGCTTAAATATTTATCATTATAATAAGCTTCTCCCGCTTTAGCCATATAATCTTCATAATCAACAAGGAAATCTATTCCTCCTCTTTTCCCTATATGAGTTCTTGTTGTTGTATTAAATATATCCAATACCTTATTTACTTCTGGAATATCATATCCTAGCTGTTTTAATATTAAGGCATTAGATAACATATCAAAATCAAAAACTATATTTGCACCAACAACTCCACCACTAGCACTACCCACAGCATCTACTTTATCACTACTTCCACCACTTGAAGCATGGGCTACTGCATCCACTTTTGCCTTTTGAGAATGTGCTTTTATATTTTTTAAAGAATGAGTCTTTGGACTTGCTGAAGTGCTATTATCTACAACTTTTTCATGATTTCCTATAGAAAAAGTTGTAGTTTCTGGTGAATATCTTATGTTTCCATATTTATCATAATTGGTTTTATGAAATTCAAATAAATCCATCTTTTTATAACCATATATCTCACTTGGAGCTGCTAACGCTATACTTGAATGTATACTACTTGCAAATGCAGCAAAAACTATAGCATACAATATCTTTGAATTTTTATTCATTTATCTATCCTCCAATACTTATTTATGATATAATGAAATCGCATATTTTTTCATAGATGTCCATTTTGACATCTTAACTTGAGGCTTGATATATTTATTTTTATATCAGCCTTTTTTATATTTTAAGTTCTAAAGTAACATTATCTTCTAAGTCACCTTTTACAACTTTTATTTTTTTCTTATTACTATCTTTAAGTTCTACTTTTAATATAGTACCGCTGGTATTTACCTTTTCAGGCTTTACTAAATCTCCATCAATATAAACCTTGCAATTATCTATATTACCTTCATTTAGGCTCAAAACTGCATAATATACAAAATGTACTTCCATTATTGAAGATTTATTTCTATCTATAAGATTTTTATTGTTATTCTCTTCTTTACTGTCATTAGGCTTTGTTGATTCTCCATTACCTTCTGTAGGTTTTGTCGTTCCCCCATTGTCTTCTCTTGGCTTTGCTGGGCCCTCATTACCTTCTATAGGCTTCATTGAACCTCCATTGCCTTTCGTCGGCTTTGTTGAACTTTCACTATCTTTTGTTGGCTTTATTGAAGCTCCATTATTCTCTGTTGGTTTTGTTGATGTTTCCTCTTTACCATTTAAAATATTGACTATGTTTCTAATAACATTTTCCTTTAAACTTCCACCAATTTCATATATAGTTCTAATGTTTTTTTGTGTTCTTAAATAGTTTTTTTGTGCCTCATCTAAGTCATTACCTGTTAATATTATTGGAGCACCTTCTTTTCCAGCTAAAGAACCTAAAGCTAATGCATCAATTAATTCATTTTCTTTTGTTGAACCATCTTTAGCAATATAAAGTTCTTTAACATCTTCTTTATCATAGAACTTCTCCATAATTTTCACATTCGTTTCACTTCTATTTTTTCCACTCAATCTTTCAGCATTTAATTCTTTCACTAAAGCTTCTGATACAACTGCTTCTCCCCCTATGACAAAAGCTTCTTTTCCCTTAGCCATACCTTCAACTTCACCTAGGCTACTACCATCTGTAAGTAATATTGCCATATCATTAGCAGCAGCTGGTGCTGCAACTGATAGCGCATCTGCCAATCCTGTAATACCATTTACTACTGCAACTTTTTCAGAATTCAATTGTTTAGCTATTTTTGCTGAAGTTTCATATCTATTTTTTCCAGATATTCTTTCAACTTTGGTTCCTAAAGCTTCTATTTCTTTAACAACCTTTTTTGATATTACCCCTTCTCCGCCAACAATAAATATGTTTTTAGCACCTAATTCTTTTATTCTTTTCTTAGTAGATTCTGACAATTTATCTAAGTCTGTTAAAAGTATTGGAGCATCTTTATGCTTTGCAAAAGGTGCAGCGGATAGTCCATCAGCAATTGCCATAGAATTAATTAGAATTACATTATCAGCCTTGTCCCATTTTGAGCTGACCTTTATTGCTGTTTCATATCTATCCTTACCAGATAATATTTTTTTCTCTATTGTCTCTTTACTCTCAACAGCAAAAAATTTGCTACTCATTGTGGTAAGTGTAGCACCAACTAATAGTGTGAAAATAATTTTTGAGCTTCTTTTCATATTTTAATCCCCTCTTCTCTTAGAAATTATGAAAGCTTTTATAAAGGATTCCAGCTTGATCTTTACTATCGTTTGTAATTTTTTCACCTCCATATTGCTTATTTTATGATTTTTCCATAAATCTATAACCCTAAATTTCTACTTAATAATTACAATAAAATTCAATTATCAATGTAAAAACTATAATAGATACAGAAAATTAGTAGAATTTATAAAATTTTCAATATCAATCTCAAAATTTGATATTGAAAATCATTTTCATTTACTGCTGTAATATTATCATAATTTAGAAAATTATTCAATACATTATGGTAATTTTTACATATTTTTTAATTCTTCTGAGGAGTAATAATATCCATTTTCTCACCATTATCCTCTATAAAAACCTTAAATGTAATTTATAAAACATAAAAAAACTAGTTCATTAATAATGAACTAGTTTTTTTATGTTTTATAAATTATTTACTATAGTTATGGAATCCTCTTCCTGTTTTTCTTCCAAGGTATCCAGCTCTAACATACTTTCTAAGTAGGCTATGAGCTCTGTATTTAGTATCTCCTGTTTCTTTATATAATACGTCCATAATTGCTAAGCAAACATCAAGACCTATTAAATCTCCAAGTGCTAGTGGGCCCATTGGATGATTTGCTCCTAACATCATAGCTTTATCTATATCTTCTGCATTTGCTATACCTTCTGCAAATATTCCTACTGCTTCGTTAATCATTGGAACTAATATTCTGTTTACAACAAATCCTGGAGCTTCTGCTACTTCAACTGGTTCTTTTCCCATTGCTACAGTTAATTCTTTTATAGCATTAAAAGTTTCATCTGAAGTTGCCATTCCTCTTATGATTTCAACAAGCTTCATTACTGTAGCTGGGTTAAAGAAGTGCATTCCTATAACTTTATCAGGTCTATTTGTTGCAACAGCAACCTCTGTAATTGAAAGAGATGAAGTGTTAGTAGCTAGTATAGCTTCTGGCTTGCATATTTTATCTAATTCTCCAAATATTTGTTTTTTAATTTCCATGTTTTCTACAGCAGCTTCAACAACTAAATCAACATCATCTAATAAGTTCATATCTGTTGTTCCACTTATTCTTGACAATATGTCTTCAGCTTTTTCAGCAGTTATTTTTTCTTTAGAAACTAGTTTGTCTAAGTTCTTTTTAATTCCAGCTATTCCTTTTGACACAAATTCATCCTTAATATCTCTTATTATAACTTCATAGCCTTTTGTAGCAAAAGCTTGAGCTATACCAGAACCCATAGTTCCAGCACCAAGAACACATATTTTTTTCATACTAAATACCTCCTAAGTATTAACTTTATGACCATGTTTTAAAATAATTTTAATACTAGTGAATAATGAAGAATTATGGACAGAATTAATCATAAATTTCTCATATTAAATGTGAAATTTTCTAATTCTTTGTTATCATCCTTAATTCTTCATTAGTTATAAATTAATATTTAATACTATTTTAAAACATTGTCAAAGTTATATATTCACACATACCCCAATGCTTTTGCATTGGGGTACTGTAAAAAACTTATTTTAAATACGGTGTCATCATAAACCAATAAGTTAATAATATTATATCATACTTGTAAGCCATACGAAAGAAAATAACTTGTCAAAGATGTGTAGTATATTTTTCATCAGACAAGAAGGCAGGTTTCCGTAATAGTTGGACTATCATGGAGTTCTGACGACACAGTATGACGAGAAATAGACAAGCATACTGATTAATTATTTTCTTGAATATGCCTATATCTTATTTAAGAGAACTAAGCATAATAATTAAATATTTAATCTTTAGCTTAGTCCTCTATCAATTCATCAATGAATTTATTATTTTTCCATTGCTTTAAATTGAGCTACCATTTCTGGAACAATTTTTTGGAAATCTCCAACTAATGCAACGTCAGCTGCTTTCATGATTGGAGCATCTGCATCTTTGTTTATAGCTATTATATAGTTACTGTCTTGCATACCAGCTAAGTGTTGAATAGCTCCTGATATACCACAAGCAACATATACTGTTGGTCTTACAGTTTTTCCTGTTTGACCTACTTGAACTGCTTTATCTACCCAACCGTTATCAACAGCAGCTCTTGAACCAGCAACTGATCCACCTAGTGCTTCTGCAAGTTCTTTTAGTATAGCGAAGTTTTCTTTTGAACCTACTCCTCTACCACCTGATACTATAATATCAGCTTCGATTATATCTTCAACTTCTTTAACTATTTTCTTAACTTCTAAAACTTTAGTTCTGATATCTGAAGCAGTTAATTCAAAGTTAGCTTTTTCAACAACAGCAGCTTTTGAATCGTCTTTTGCAAGTTTCTCAAAAACTCCTGGTCTTACAGTTGACATTTGTGGTCTATGATCTCCACAAACGATTGTAGCCATTAAGTTTCCACCAAATGCTGGTCTTGTCATCATTAAGTTGTTGTTTTCTGGATCTATATCAAGTGCTGTACAGTCAGCAGTTAATCCAGTTGAAAGTTTAGCTGCAACTCTTGGTCCTAAGTCTCTTCCAATGTAAGTTGCTCCTATGAATATTATTTCTGGTTTATGAGCATTAGCAAGATCAGCTATAACTTTAGCATATCCATCAGTTGAATAGTGTGCTAATTCTTCTCTATCAGCTAATAGTATTTTATCAGCTCCGTATGCTGCTAATTCTTTAGACATTCCTTCTACGTTATGTCCGATAAGTAATGCTGTAAGCTCTACTCCTAATTTATCAGCGATTTCTCTACCTTTTCCTAAAAGTTCTAGTGAAACCTTTTGTAATTCTCCGTCTCTTTGCTCAGCAAAGACCCAAACACCTTTGTAATCTGCTATATTCATTGTAATTCCCTCCTACCTACTAAATAAAGTGATTTTCTTTTAGTTTAGCTAGTGCAATTGAAGCTGCTTCTTTTGGTGATACATTTATAACTTCACCTTGTCCTTTAGCTTCTTTAGCCCAAGATCTCTTAACCTTTGTAGGTGAACCTTTTAATCCAAGAAGGGCTACATCTACATCTATATCTTTAACAGTCCAAACTTTTACTTCTTTATCTTTTAATGCAAATATGTTTTTAACGTTCATGTATCTTGGTTGATTTAAAGTTTCTATTGCAGTTAATAGAACTGGAGTTTGAACTTTTATATATTCATATCCATCTTCCCAAGCTCTTCTAACTTTTAATCCATCAGCTTCTACTTCAACTTCTTCAACGTAAGTTATTTGTGGTAAGTTTAAGTGTTCAGCAATTTCTGGTCCAACTTGAGCTGTATCTCCATCTATAGCTTGTCTTCCAGCGAAGATTATATCATAATCTAATTGTTTTATTGTAGCAGCTAATGCATGAGAAGTAGCTAGTGTATCTGCTCCTGCGAAAGCTCTATCTGTAACTAATATAGCTTCATCAGCACCCATAGCTAATGCTTCTTCTAGTGCTTTTTGAGCTTGTGGTGGTCCCATTGTTACTACTGTAACGTGAGCACCTTTTTCATCTTTTAATCTTATTGCTTCTTCTAAAGCATTTTTATCATCTGGGTTTATTATTGAAGGAACCCCATCTCTTATAAGAGTTCCTGTCTTTGGATCTATTTTAACTTCAGTTGTATCTGGAACTTGTTTCATACAAACAACTATTTTCATCGTAATTTCCCTCCTACTTTAAGATGTTTCCTGCGATAACCATTCTTTGAACTTCAGAAGTTCCTTCGTAAATTTCAGTTATCTTAGCATCTCTCATCATTCTTTCAACTGGGTACTCTTTAGTGTAACCATACCCACCAAATATTTGAACAGCTTTAGTAGTAACTTCCATAGCTACTTCTGATGCAAATAATTTAGCTCTTGCAGCGTCTACTGTATATGGTAATTTATTATCTTTTCTGTAAGCAGCTTTGTAAACTAATTGTCTAGCAGCTTCAACTTTAACGTCCATTTCAGCAACCATCCATTGTAATCCTTGGAATGCTGCAAGTGGTTTTCCAAATTGTTTTCTTTCTTTCATATAGGCAACAGCTTCATCTAAAGCACCTTGAGCTATTCCTAATGCTTGAGCAGCTATACCAATTCTTCCTCCATCAAGAGTTTTCATTGCTATACTAAAGCCTTTTCCTTCTTTTCCTAGTAAGTTCTCTTTTGGAACTACACAGTTTTCAAATACAAGCTCAGTTGTTGAAGAAGCTCTTATTCCTAGTTTTTCCTCAACTTTACCTATTGAGAATCCTGGGAAATCTTTTTCAACTATAAATGCTGATATTCCTCTTGTTCCTTTAGATTTATCAGTCATAGCAAATACTACAAAAGTATCAGCAACTCCACCGTTAGTGATGAATATTTTTGAACCATTTAATATATAGTTATCTCCATCTAAGTAAGCTGTTGTTTGTTGTCCAGAAGCATCTGTTCCTGCATTAGGCTCAGTTAAACCGAATGCACCGATTTTTTCTCCTTTAGCTAATGGCACTAAGTACTTTTCTTTTTGAGCTGGAGTTCCAAAAGCATCTATTGGAGCAGCACATAATGAAGTATGAGCTGAAACTATAACTCCTGTAGTTCCACAAACTCTTGATAATTCTTCTACTGTTATAGCATAAGATATGCTATCTCCACCTGCTCCACCGAATTCAGTAGAAAAAGGAATTCCCATCATATGGTATCTAGCCATTTTTTCTACATTTTCCATTGGAAATCTTTCAGTTACATCTATTTCAGCGGCAATAGGCTTCACTTCATTTTCAGCGAATTCCCTTACCATTTGTTTTACAAATTCTTGTTCCTTAGTTAAAGAAAAATTCATTTCCCATTCCTCCTATAATTTATAAATATCAACGGATTTTATTTCTATTTATTTTTAAAGGTTTTATCTCTTTTTTCTATGAAAGCTCCCATACCTTCCTTTTGGTCCTCTGTACTAAAACAAAGTCCAAATACTTGAGCTTCATACATAAGAGCGTTATCTATGTCCATTTGCATACCTTTATTTATAGCATCTTTGCAAAGCTTAACTGCTATTGGAGCATTGCTTGCAATTTTTTTAGCCATATTAGTTGCTTCTTCAAGTAACTGTTCTGGCTCAACAACTTTATTTACTAATCCAATTCTTAAAGCTTCCTCTGCATTAATTAGGTCTCCTGTGAAAATCAATTCCTTAGCTTTGCCCTCTCCCACAAGTCTAGCTAGTCTTTGAGTCCCTCCAAATCCAGGAGTTATTCCTAATCCAACCTCCGGTTGTCCAAATTTAGCTTTTGATGAAGCTATTCTTATATCTGCGGCCATAGAAAGCTCACAACCTCCACCTAATGCAAATCCGTTAACAGCAGCTATAATTGGTTTTTCTAAAGTTTCTATTCTTCTAAAAACTTTATTTCCTAATATTCCAAACTGTCTTCCCTCAAGCGAATTTAATCCTTTCATTTCAGAAATATCTGCTCCTGCAACGAAAGCTTTTCCTTCTCCTGTTAACACAACAGCATAAATTTCAGCGTCATTTTCAATTAATTCAATAGCGTTATCTAATTCTTTTAAAGTTTCTGAATTTAAAGCATTTAAAGCTTTTGGTCTGTTAAGCTTAATAAAAGCAATGTTACCCTCTTTTTCAAGGATAATGTTTTTAAAATCCATAACTCCATCTCCCCATGAATTATTTCTTTTCATTTCTTGCATAATTTGTTAATATTCTAACAAATTAAAACAAAATGATTGAAGCATTCTATGCCTCAATCACTATTATATTATGTCTTGCAAACTTTTTCAACATAAATTATGAAATTTTCCTAAATATTAAAAATCATAATGGTTATTAAGTTTGTATTCGAATTTTATTAAAAATTTATATAAATTTAAAATAGGAATTTTTGTGTATTTTTTCCAAAATTCCTATATTTTATATGTACTCTAATTGTTACTTACATATTAAACTCTATTCTAGATTGTTAATTAATCATAATAACTTTAAAGTTAGATAATTTAAAAATTAACTCTCCATAAAATGAAAAATTGTGGATGAAATTAATTCCTTAGAATTAATTTCCAATAATATTTTATAAATATTATTTTAATTTCTTATTTTTCTAAGAAGATTCCACAATTATCAATTAAAATTATTCTTCATTATGTTCATTTAATAAATAGCTTAAAGTCATTAAACTTTCACTTAGATGAACGTTTTCTACTATTACATCATCAGGTACCTTTAAATCTATTGGCGCAAAGTTCCATATACCTTTTATGCCACTAGTAGTTATTATATCGCACACCCCTTGTGCTCTATCCTTAGGCACACAAATTATAGCTATATCTATTTCATGTTCTTTTATATAACTTTGTAAATCATCTATATCTTCTATTGCTACATCTCTTATCTTTAATCCAATAAGTTTTGGATTTATATCAAATATTGCTTTTAGATCAAAAGACATCTTTTGAAAATAGGTGTAATTAGCAATCGCTTGACCTATATTACCTGCTCCAACAATTATTGTATTATATTGTTTATCTAGACCTAATATTAATCCTATTTGTGATAAAAGTTCTTTAACATTATATCCATATCCTTGTTGACCGAAGTCACCAAAGCAATTTAAATCCTGTCTTATTTGTGACGCAGTAAAACCTATTTTTTCACTTAATTCTTTAGAAGAAATTCTATCCACATCATTATTAGCTAGTTCTTTTAAGTATCTATAGTATTTTGGCATTCTTTTTATGACTGCCATTGATATATTTTTTTTCCTTTCCACAGTAATCAACTCCTATTTAGTTTATATATATTGCAAAGTTAAGTATCACCTTTAGCGTGTGTGCTCAAGCTAATAATTTGTTGTATACTCTATCCATTCTACACTTTGTTATTATTTTACCATATTAATTATAATTTGTTTATATGTATTTTAAAAATAAATTATGTAAATTATATATAAATTATTCATTTTATCGTCATATATTTTTAAGTTTTATGAACTATTTTTTTGATATATTGATATTTATCGTATTAAAAATCAATTATTTAATACTAATATGACAATATGATATTATATAACAACAGTATATATTATATAACAATACTATATATTATATAATCAAAAATTAGCTATTGACAATGGTCAATTTATGGGAATTCCTATTTTAGAAAATTCAGAATTTACAACTCACAACTTTATTTAATCCACAATTCATAATTATGGATATTTCTCAGTTATCACTGATAAATTTTAGATTAACTCTATAGCGGCGAACAGTGTTCGCCACATAACTAGCAATATGATTGCTAGTTATAAATAGATCAAAGAAATTATTTTACCTAAAAATAATTTCCACCTCAATTGTCAATTGTCCATTTATTAAGTTGGCATTTGATAATTATTCATAGTACAATAATATAGCGAGGATGGTGAAAATTATGATAGTTTTAAGCTGTAATAATATACATAAAAGCTTTGGGATAGATGTGATTTTAAAAAATATAAGTTTTAATATTAACGATGGAGAAAAAGTAGGTCTTATAGGTGCTAATGGTGCAGGTAAATCTACTCTTTTTAAAATATTAACCTCACAAATGGAATATGATAGCGGGGAGCTTTTCATAGATAAAAGTAAAAAGTTAGGTTATTTGTCTCAAAGCCTTGCTCTAGAATCAGATAACACTATATATGATGAACTTTTAATGGTTTTTGAAAATTTATTGAATATGGAAAAGAAACTAAAAATTTTAGAAGAAAAGATGAATGAACCTTATGACGCTTCTAAAGAAGAGTATCATAACAAAATAATAAAAGATTATACCACACTAACAGAACTTTATACTAACAATGGTGGTTACACCTACAAAGGAGAAATTAGTAGAGTTCTAAAAGGATTAGGCTTTAATGAAGAGGATTTTGATAAATGTATTAATATTTTAAGTGGTGGACAGAAAACTAGAGTAGCCCTTTGTAAACTACTACTTACAAAACCTGATATTCTACTTTTGGATGAGCCAACTAACCATTTAGATTTAGACGCTATTGAATGGCTTGAAGAATATTTAAAATCTTATAAGGGCAGCATTGTAATAATCTCACACGACAGATTTTTCTTAGATGCTGTAACCACTAAAACTTTAGAACTTATTGGTGGAATAGTTGAAATTTATAACGGTAATTATACTACTTTTATAGATTTAAAGAAGAAAAATTATGAAATAGCATTAAAAGCATTTTCTCTACAACAAGCAGAGATTAAACGGCAAGAAGATATAATAGCTAGATATAAATCCTTTAATAGAGAAAAAAGCATAAGGGCTGCTGAAAGCCGTCAGAAAGCCTTGGATAGGATTGAGAGGATAGATGCCCCTATTAAAGAAAAAAAGGCTTCTAGAATCGAATTTGAAACAGAAATCAAAAGTGGTAATGATGTTCTATACGTAGAAAACTTAAGTAAATCTTTTGGAGAAAAAACACTTTTCACTAATGTTAATATGGATATTAAGAGAGAATCTAAAATAGCAATTATAGGTGAAAATGGTAGAGGTAAAACTACATTATTTAAAATAATTATGGATAAATTACCTTCAGATAGCGGTATTAAAGTTCTGGGTAAAAACGTCCATCTCGGTTATTACGACCAAGAGCAGTCCAATTTAAATGAAGATAAAACTATTTTAGATGAAATATGGGATGACTTCCCTAAGATGACCACTACAGAAATAAGAAATGCATTAGCAGCATTCTTATTTACAGGTGATGATGTATTTAAAAAAATTAAAACTTTAAGTGGTGGTGAAAAGTGTAGAATTAACCTTTTAAAATTAATGCTTTCCAAGTGTAATTTCTTACTTCTAGATGAACCTACTAACCATTTAGATATAGTTTCAAGAGAAGCTTTAGAGGATGCAATACTTAGCTATGATGGTACAGTTTTAGTTATATCCCACGATAGATATTTTTTAAATAAAGTTATAAACAAAATTTTCGAACTTAAGGAAGATGGAATTAAAGAATATTTAGGAAACTACTCCTACTATGTTGACAAAAAGAAAAATCCTCTAAGATTTGAAGTAGAAGAAGAATATGATGGCGTTACTAAAACCCAAATGAAGCTGGATAAAAAAAAGAAAAAAGAGCAGGAAAAATTAGAAAGAGAAAAGAAAAATTATATAAAATCTATTGAGGATAAAATTTCAACCCTTGAGAATGAACTTGCAAAGCTACAAAATCAGCTGTGTATTGAAGAAATTTATTCAAATCCTGAAGAAAGTCAAAGGGTAAATAAAGAAATTAGCGATATTGAAACAGAATTAGAATCACTATATGAGGAATGGGAAAACCATATATAAAAAACCGTGAGTATTCACGGTTTTTTATATAATTCAGAATTAAGAGTTAAAAATGAAGAACTTATAGCAGAGATTAATTTCTTTAATAAATTTAAAACTTCTCCCGTAAAGGAGAAGTTTCAATAATTGTTAATTATAAATTTTTAATTCTTAATTGATTAATAGTGGTATATGAAATAATACTCTTATATTTTCTTTATACGCCTCTTCAAAACTTAATATATCATTAGATTTTCCTACTTTAATTCTAAAACTAGGCTTATTAAATTCTTTTATAAACCAATATTTTAATGAAGCATATTCATAATTTACTTCTTTATCAATTAGTTTATATCCTGATAATCTAGACATTTTAACTGCTATATGCTTATATTGATAATTATAATCATCGTGTCCGTAGTATATTTGCTTTCCATTACAATGATAAGAAATTACTATATCAAAATCTTCTTGCAAGATTAAGTTTACTACTGCCTTAGTTTCCGGTTCACTTTCTGGAAATTCTCCACTATACCATCTAAATTTAGGTCCAAAAACTCCTTCTCTTGCCTCACTAGCTTTCCATTTATGCCAATTTCCATCGTAATTTCTATTTATATCTACTCCTCTAGCATTGCTACTCCACCCTGAAAAATCTAAGCTTCCATTATTATATTTTATTAACTGTTCATAATATGGATGCTCTTCTTTAAGCCCATTAATTACTAAATCTACTCCATCAGGGTTTATCATAGGAAGTATATATATTGTGCAGGTATTAAAGATTTTATTGATATTATATGCCCCAATACGTTTATTCTCTGAATAAGCATATGAAAAGCTCTCAATAAATTTTAATAAAAGTAGTGAAGTAATCCAATCGTCTCCATGATGGCTACCGTTATAAAATACTTTTTTTCTGCCATTCCCAATTTTCAAATAATAGAGTTCTTTTCCAAGCAAACTCTTTCCAGCAGTATTAACCTCTATGAAGCTATATCTTTTAGCTAATTCCTTAATATCATTTTCCATTTGATTATAATCATAATTTTTATCCGTTTTAACTATATCTTCGTTATTTTTACTTAACTTAGGAGTTTTTCCTAAGAACAGAAGCAATTCATCGTATATATTGTTAAAATTATTACAAAAAACCAATTTTATCACCCATTTGCTCTGTATATTTTAAATATTTTGAATCATATCTTAATAATATAGTATTAACAATTTATTTACAATATGATTTCTCTTGACACTCTATTATAGTCTTAAATATATATTAAGTTCACTGATTTTAATCATTTATTTTATTTTTAAATTTAATGTGTAAATAATATCGAAATTAATCTAAAATAAGGAAATTCAGGTAGTCTTGCTACTATGAATATGTCTTAATAAAAATTGTATAATTATCTGTTTTTTTGTATTTAAATTCACAAAGTTATACAATGACTTCTCTTAATAATTAATAACGAAAAATAAAGAATTTATGGAAACTTTTCCTTTACAGAAAAAGCATTTAACTGATTTATTTTAAAGCTACATAATAACTTCTAAAGAAATTAATTTGTAAAATTAATTTCAGCCATAATTGTCAATCTTCCATTTTCAATTCTCCATTGATTAAGCTGTTCCTCTCTAATAAAAAACTAGCAATACATGGCTAGTAAAAATCAATAAAAAAAGAAGTGCTTGGCACTTCTTTTTTTATATTATGCTAAATTTCTTGCAACTATTTCTGTTACTGCAAATGAAGCAACATCATCTGCGTATTTTCCTGGTCCAAATCCAGCATCGTAACCAAGCTCTTTAGCAAGCTCGTGAGTTATTCTTGGACCTCCAGCTATTAATACAACTTTATCTCTTATTCCTTCAGCTTCTAAAAGCTCAACAAGGTTAGTTAAGTTTTGAATATGAACATCTTTTTGAGTTACTGTTTGAGATACTAGTAAAACGTCTGCTTTAAGTTCTATAGCCTTTTTAATGAACTCTTCGTTCTCAACTTGGCTTCCTAAGTTGTAAGCTTCTATCATAGGGTATCTTTCAAGACCATAATGTCCTGCAAAACCTTTCATGTTCATGATAGCATCTATACCAACTGTATGAGCATCTGTTCCTGTACTTGCACCTATGATAACTACTTCTCTTTTAATGTTCTCTTTAATGTATTCACCAACTTCTTGCATATCCATTGTATCAACTTCTACTGTTTGAACATGAATTTCTTCATAGTTTACAGTGTGAGTTAAAGAACCATAAACAACATAGAAAGTAAATTCTTTATCTAATGCTTCATGATGTGCAACGTTAGGCTCTTTAATTCCCATAGCCTTTGCAAGTTGTACTGCTGCTTCTACTCCTCTTTCATTATCTTCTACTGGAAGAGTAAAGCTCACTTGAACTTTACCATCGTTCATAGTATCTCCATAAGGCTTAAGTTTAGTTAAATCTAAATTTTTATCGAAATCTTTATTGTCTGTTGAATATAATCCGCCACTCATTATTTGTTACCTCCTAACATTAAATCTATAAATGGGTTGAAGTAACCTTCTTCTTTCTGTACAACACCAGCAAGGCCTTTTCCACCGTCAAATGGTCTTTTGATTCCACCAAATTTACCTTGTTCTAATGTCTTAAATAAACCTTCTTTTTCTATGTCTTGTATTAGATCTGTAGCTTTTCCTAAAACTTCGTCTACTCTTGTTTCCATTATTCCGCCTTTTTTATAAGTAATTTCATCTCCAAGGTCTTTCATTGTGCTGAAGATGTATTGAGCGTTTTCTATTGATAGCGCTCTATCACTCATAAATGGAGTGTGTATAGCTTCTGTTAACATTCCTAATAAATGAAGTTTTTGTCCTGTCATTATTGTTACCATGTTGAATAATGCGTCTTGAACATGTCCTTTAAATACATTACCAGTTTTAAACTTAGTTGGTGGCATATATTTAAGTGGTGCTTTAGGGAATATTTCTCTTGCCATTTGTGCTTGTGCAAGCTCATATAAGAATCCATTTTCTACATTTGGGTTAATTTCAAATGCATGTCCAAGTCCCATTTGCTCTTCTGGAAGACCAGCAGTTAATGCAAATTGCTCATTGATAAATTGGGAAGCTAGAACTGTATGTGCTTCCTCAACAGCATCTGCTGTTGTTAAGTAGTTATCTTCTCCTGTATTGATGATAACTCCAGCAAATCCGTTGATTATTCTTGAGAAATATTGGTCAACAAGTGTTCTTTGCATGTTGATATCTCTGAATAATATTCCATATAATGCGTCATTAAGCATTACGTCTAGTCTTTCTAATGCTCCCATTGCAGCAATCTCTGGCATACAAAGTCCTGAGCAATAGTTACATAATCTTATGTATCTTCCTAATTCTTCTCCTACTTCATCAAGAGCAGCTCTCATAAGTCTGAAGTTTTCTTGAGTTGCAAAAGTTCCTCCGAAACCTTCTGTTGTTTCTCCATATGGTACATAGTCAAGAAGACTTTGTCCTGTTGTTCTTATAACTGCTATAATGTCAGCACCTTGTTTAGCAGCAGCTTTAGCTTGAACTATATCTTCATAAATGTTACCTGTTGCAACTATAACATATAGATATGGACCGCTCTTATCGCCGAATTTTTCTAAATAGCTTTCTCTTTTTCCTCTATTTGTTCTTATTCTTTCAACAGTTTCTTTAGCAACTTTATCAATTACCATTTTAATTTCAAAGTCATCGTGCATTGGAATTTTAGTTAAATCTAATTCTCCTTTAGCAACTTTTTCAGCTACTTCTTGTGCAGTTAATCCTGTTTCTATCATAGCGTTTCCTATGAATTTAGAAGCACCCATTGATAATCCATTTCCATTTTTAATGTTGTCAACTACAACGTTTGGTAGTGGTACTCCAAACTCATCTACGTTGTCTATTCCTAATAATCTACATACAGTTCTTTCAACTGCTACTGTAGTATGTCTATCTATAAATTCTTGAGTGTCCTTAGCGATATTTTTTGCTGACTGTCTAGCCTTATCTACTAAATTCCAGTCTAAATTTATCTTACTATTCATTGCCATCCTCCTCGTTATAATAAGTTTTTGCTATATCCACTATGTCACTTTCAAGTCCTAATAACATAGCGATATTTAGTGCATCTTTTGGCACCTTGTTTTCTTTAGAAACTTTCTCTAGCTTATATTCCATATGTTCTTGAATTATCTCTACAGAATGAGTCTTATTTAAATCTATTTTATATTTTAATTTATCAAAATCCATATTTTTAAGCCCAATTACCTGATAATGATCCATAGTATCATCTACTACACCATCATAATGAGTAGATATTAAACTTACGCTGTTAAATTTAGATAAATAAGTTGCTAATGATTTTACTAAATAAAATCCTTCTTTAGGATTAGTTCCTCTAGCAAATTCATCTAATGCTATAAAACCATCTGCCCTTTTAGCACATTCAACAACTTCTTTAAGCTTAATAATCTCAGCTCCAAAAGTACTAAGTCCTTTTGATATAGATTGCATATCATCTGATATAAAGTGTATAAAATCTAATACAGGAAATGTTGCTTTCTCAGCAAATACAAAAAAGCCCATTTGTCCTAAAAATAAATTTAATACTATAGTTTTAAGAGTTACACTCTTTCCACCCATATTGGCACCAGTAATTACTGTTGTACCATTTTTAAGCTTAACACTAACAGGTGTGAACTTTTTAGTTTTTTTACTTAGAATACTTTTAATTTCAGGGTTAAAGGCATTGTCTAATTCAATTTTCATATTATCACTTATCGTAGGTCTGACTGCGTTATGCTTCAATGCTAGCCTGCCTTTTGCAATGATAAGATCTAACTTTCCTATGGATTTTAAATTTTTATTTATTTTTGGCCCAAACTTAGATATTTCTTCACTTAAGCCTTGTCTTATCTTAAGTTCTTCAGCTTCTTCTAAAATAACAATTTCTAAACGTTGTTGTTTTAACTTTGATATTTCATCTTCATCATCTGAAATGTATATCTTTTTTTCTACTGCTTTTTTCTTTTCTCTTATTGCTTTAAGCTCTTGAGAATACTTATCATACACATGGAAGGTTGGTATTCTTTTCTTCTCTGGATCTAAAAGATCTAAAACTTCTGTAAGGTAGAAAAACTCTATTTCTTTAATATCAAGTTTTATCTTATCTACTATAGTCTTAAGCTCTTCTATAAGCATTGAAAAATATTTTATCTCATAAAGCTCAACCTCATCTAAGGCTTCCATTTCCATAGCTCTCTTTATGGAATTCCTAATGTCTTTAAATTTACAAAATATTCTTCCTATATCTTTAAAGGCATCTTCATTTTCTTTCATTGAATTTATAACTTTTTCTAAATTATCAAATTCATCTATTAAAAGAGCTTTTTCCTGTACTTTAAAAGGTTTAATCTTTTTCTTTTCCTCTGCGCCATAGAAAGTAGTTATATCTAACTCTTCCATGAGAAAACTAAACCCTATTTGCCTTCTTTGCTCATCATCTAAAAACTTCATTTTATAACCCTCCAACCACATCAAAAACTGGTATATCAAGTTCTTTTTTAAGTTCTTCTATAAACTTAACTTTATCAAACTCATACCCATAAGGAGATTTAGGATTTGTGGTAACACATAATACATTTATAGGGTTTATAACCTTAAGAATTCCCCCCTGCTTTTGGAACTTATAAAGAGTATCCTTTGATAAGAAAACCTTTGTTCCATCTTCTGCAAGGAAGGTTATATTTTTATAAAGATTTGTGGATTTCATAATATCCTCAATTAAACTATCAGATACTACGCCTTTAACTACCACATAGGAGGTATTTTCATCTAAGGCTTCTACTATTTCCTTTGACGCCTCTAAGGAAGTTTTTACTTCTAAGCCTTTAAAAGTTTTTTCATTACTTATAATACCAATTCGTGTACTTTTATTTATATTCTCACACATTTGTAAAATTTCCTGATTTTGCTCATGGGGTAAGCTTAACAGTTTTACAGTGTGAACTGTTTCTTCAACTACTTTTCTCATGCTTCTTGATAATGCTGCACCTGTTGATAGAATAGTGGCTTTTGTAGTTGCGGGAGATGCAAAAGTCTTTCTACTTAGTGCGCCATCAACAATTACAAGATCACAGTTTAAGCTTAAAAGTTCATCACGAATTTCAGTCATATAAGAGTTTACAGAAGGTCCTCCTAAATCTACATAACCATCACTTAAAGCCCTACAAATAACAATTTCTCCCATAGGAGTATGTATTCCTGTGGTCTTAAGAATCTCTTTTGTTATATCGCTATTGAATAAACATTGTTTAGCTGTTGCTATTATTGTGTCTTTTTCTATATATATTTTTGGTTTTTCCGTTGCTGTAACCCTATCTAACTCTTCTCCATCACGACCTATTGAAGTCAGGCCAAGGAGCCTATTGCCCCTTGCCTCCTTCAATATATGATTTAATGTAGTAGTTTTTCCTACATTTTTATTCATTCCTATGATGGAAACACTATCATAGTCTTTTATAAGATCTAAAATATTGTTCATAGTTAATATTAGTGGCTATGTCTTTGATTTCTCTCTAATCCTACTGGTTCTAGAGCCATGCCTTCTCCGTTTAATAATCCAGCAACTCCAACCTTATGAACTTCTTTCTTACCAGTGCAAACATCACAGTTACATCCTGGAGTATAGTTTGTTGGCTCTGAATAAGTTGTTATAACACCTTCAAAGTTTCTTAATATTACTTTATCATGGCTTTGTGAAATAACGTAGTTTGGCATAACTGGAGTTTTTCCACCACCGCCTGGAGCGTCAACAACAAATGTTGGTACGCAGTATCCTGAAGTATGTCCTCTTAATCCTTCAATGATTTCGATACCTTTAGAAACTGGAGTTCTGAAGTGCTCAAGTCCTAATGATAAGTCACATTGATAGATGTAGTAAGGTCTTACTCTTATTTTTACTAATTGGTTAACTAAGTCTTTCATTACGTGTACGCAATCGTTAACTCCTCTTAATAAAACTGATTGGTTTCCTAGAGGTACTCCTGCATCAGCAAGTAATTGACAAGCTCTAGTTGATTCTTCAGTTATTTCATTTGGATGGTTAAAGTGAGTGTTTAACCATACTGGATGATATTTTTTAAGCATATTTGCGAACTCTGGAGTAATTCTTTGTGGAAGAACAACTGGAGTTCTTGAACCTATTCTTACTATTTCAACGTGTGGTATTTCTCTTAATTTAGCTATGATGTATTCTAATGTTTCATCAGATACTAAAAGTGCGTCTCCACCTGATAATAATACGTCTCTAACTTGAGGAGTATTTCTGATGTACTCAATTGCTTTATCTATTCTTTCCATTGGCATAGAGTCATCACTTTGTCCTGCAAATCTTCTTCTTGTACAGTGTCTGCAGTACATTGAGCACATATCAGTTATTAATAATAATACTCTGTCTGGATATCTGTGAGTTAATCCAGGTACTGGTGAATCTGTATCTTCATGTAATGGATCTTCAAGATCTGCATTAGCTTTCTTAAGCTCTAATGCTGTTGGAATAGCTTGTTTTCTTACTGGATCATTAGGATCGTTAGGATCGATTAATGATAGATAATATGGAGTAATTGCCATTCTTAATGTTTTTACACATTGAGCTACTCCTTCTTCTTCTTCTTTTGTTAATGGTATGTATTTTTTTAGTTCTTCAACAGTTTCTATTCTGTTTCTTACTTGCCATCTCCAGTCATTCCAATCTGCGTCGCTAACATCTTTAAATAATTCATATCTTCTATTTATCATGATATTCCCTCCATCATTAAATAATATAAAATTTATTTAAATTGAAATTTAAATTAAACGTATAGCTCTTCAAACATTTTTCTTAAGTTTGCGTTTTCTCTTAATTCTTCTAATGTTATCTCAGCATGTCCTTTAGTGTATCCATTACCTACCATCATAGTTACGTCTTTACCTACACCTTCAGCTCCTAGTGCTGCTTTAGCAAATCCTGTAGCCATTGAGAAGAAGTAAACTGTTCCTTCATCTCTAACTGGTAATATTGTTGACATTTCTGTATTTTGAACGTTTACGCAGTTTATTGCAACGTCAACTTCTTTTCCTTCGTTGTTTTCAAGTGCATGATTCATAACTTCTACTGGTTTAGTAGCATCTCCTATAACGATGTGTAGTCTTGGTCCGAAGTCTAATTTTCTTAATCTTGAAGCTTCTTCTTCGTTTCTTACTAATGCTATAACTCTTCCAGTTGGTCCAACTCTCTTAACAGCTTCGTAGCAGCAAAGCATTCCTGATTTTCCTGCTCCACCTAAAATTAATACAGCTTCGCCTGGTTTACAAAGTTTAGCAACTTGAGCTGGTGCTCCACAAACGTCTAATGCTGCTAATGCTAATGTTTCTTCCATATCTTCTGGAAGTTTTGCATATATTCCACTTTCAAATAATATAGCTTTTCCTTTTATTTCAACTCTGTCGATATCTGGTTTAACATCTACTATTTCTTCTATTTTTAATGGAGTTAAAGATAATGAAACTAATGTAGCTATTTTATCTCCAACTTTTAAATCTGTTGTTCCTTGTAAAGCTTCACCAATTTTTTCTATTCTTCCTATTAACATTCCGCCTGATCCTGTTACAGGGTTTTGCATTTTTCCTCTTTCTGCAACAATTTCAAGTATTTTAGCTTTAACTTTTTCTATATCATGACCTGCTTCTTCTTCTATTTGAGTAAAGCTTGCAGAGTCAACGTTTAAAGCTTGTACGTCGATAAGTATTTCATTATCGTAAATCTCCATGTCATTGTCTATTTTAAGCGCTGGTTGTGGTAAAACACCTTTTGGTTCTATAACTCTGTGAGTTCCATATTTACATCCTTTTTTCATAATTTAGCTCTCCTTCCCTATGTTCCTCTAAATTTTAAAATTTAAATTGTAAAGTAGTATTTTTCTTAAGATTACGTTTTAAATATGTTGAAGCTTAAATTATCTAATTTAATTTACAATCAAGATAGTTAGCACAACTTGAAATTTGCACGCTAAATTCATACAAAATTCTTTTCTCTTAATTATTGATGATAAAATTACAATAATTAAAGATTCAACATTACTTTAAAACGATAACATTTATGTTAATTTTAATGTCAAACTATTTAAGTGGTTTAAGTCCTAGTATTTCTCTTGCTTCAGCTGGAGTAGCTACTTCTCTTCCAAGTTCTTTAGCAATTCTTACAACTTTCTCAACTAGTTCTGCATTAGACTCAGCCATAACACCTTTTGATACGTAAACATTATCTTCAAAACCTACTCTAACATGTCCACCATCTAATATCGCCATTGTAGCTAATGGGAATTCATTTCTTCCTATCCCTGCAACTACATAAGTACTTCCAGCTGGAATACTTTCTTTCATGAATACAAAATCTCTCATTTCAGCACTTATGCCACCGTTTACACCCATAACAAAATTAAAATGCATTGGTGCTTTTATGTATCCTTTTTTGTGTAGTCTTATAGCCATATCTATCATTCCCTTATCGAAAACTTCGATTTCTGGCTTAACATCTAGCTCTATCATTTTTTGTCCAAACTCTTTTATTGTGTTTTCAGTATTAACAAATATTTCGTCTCCACCAAAGTTACAAGTTCCGCAATCTAATGTTGCCATTTCTGGACGCAAATCTACTGGTTGAAGTCTTTCTTCATTAGTCATTCCTACTGCTCCACCAGTTGAAGGTTGAATTATAGCATCTGGACATCTTCTTCTAATTTCTTCGATACAAGCTCTGAATCTTTCTTTATCTTGAGTTGGAGTTCCATCATCTTCTCTTACATGTAAGTGAATTATACTAGCTCCAGCTTTGTAAGCCTTTTCAGCTTCAATTCCAATTTCTTCAACAGTGTAAGGAACATTCTTGTTGTGTTCTTTTGTCACTTCAGCACCACATATTGCTGCAGCAATAATTAATTTTTCCATTTTCTTTTCCTCCCACATTGGATAATATTGTTATTTTTTTAACAAATCTTTTGCAATATTCCCTGCATTTTTTTAATTACAAAGAATTTTTAGTCTTTTACTATTTTCTTTTTTTATCTTTTGGAACAACACAGATTCCTGTTGCTCTACAAACAACTATTGGTTCTTCTAATACATCACAAGCTGAATCATTTATATCTGGTCTTGGAGCTATAACTTTTCTAGCTTCAAAAGTCATTTTTCTTGAAGTATTTCCTACGTGTACTATTTCTCCAACTGCTTCTATATAGTCTCCTGCATAAACTGGTGCCATGAATTCGATGTTTTCATAAGCTTTAAAAAGTCCTTCGTCTCCATCGTTCAATATTAGTAATTCTGTTGCTACGTCACCAAATAATTGTAACATTCTAGCTCCATCAACTAAGTTTCCACCATAATGTGCGTCATGTGCACTCATTCTTAATCTTATTACTGATTTCATTTTTAGTACCCCCTGTTAATTTTTTTAAAAATAAAAGGTACTGAAACTTTCAGTACCTTAAACAATCCTAATTATATAATGGACTATAGATGTAACGAAAATTTCTCATCCTCATCACATAAATAGCTCATCATAATATCTTATGACAGTGATAGAAAATTTGCTTCCTATCCCCAAGTAATATACTTAAGAACAAGTATACCCTTTCGGCGTGTAAATCCTTCGCATATATCATCGGAAGTTCCTTTCCTTAGCATATATATACTACCATTCACTCGCTCCTCTATTTACGAACAATATTTAATTTTTAATAATTTGTGAACATATTATGTCCACCCTATGTATTATATTATATTATTTATAATTTAAAAAATCAATCATATTTTCTGAAAATTTTATTTTACTTTAACATTTAATAAATTATTCATAAATTTCTCTTATATTCTCGACAATATAAATTGAATTTTTACAGCATATTCGACATGTTGTAGTTTATTATAGTTTTTTGTAAAATTTTAATTTACATAAATATTTCCAAATAATATTTTTATAATTCGCACCTTTAATATTATATTCATATATTCTTCTAAATACAACTAAATCATTTAACTTTTAACAAATATTTTTTTTCGACAAAATATGATCTTTATGAAATAATAGTTAATCAATTGAAATTTTAAAACAACTCACAACTTAAAATAATGCAAAATTCACAATTATGCTTAAAATTAATCCTTACAAGTTAATTTCTTAGACTTTTTTATTTACAGTAGAATTACTAGTTTTTATATGAAGTTATTAAATGACTTCAAAGACAATCAACTAATTTTTAATTTTTAGTTTATAATAAAAATATTCTCAATTGTGAATGAAAAAAGTAGTAAGCGCTTCATTAGTTTTTTTTTAAATAATCTATCTCCATATCTTTAATCAATTGAGAATTGATGATGAACAATTGACAATGCGGAGGAAATTAGTTTTAACAAACTAATTTCTTAAAATAGGTTCTTAATAAAAGTGATTATGTCACTTTAAAAATAAATCAATTAAAAACTTCTCTTATAAGGGAAAATTATCTATAAATTCTTCATTCTTAATTATTAAATCTCAATTAAATAAAGACGTGACTTTGTCACGTCTTCTATATGTCCCATTCTAATTTTTCCCACATTAGTACATTATCAGGATATTGTTTTCTTACAGAATTAAGAAAAATTTCAAAATTTCTTTTAGTCCATCTGCATTTTATACTTGAACATCTATCTAGATATTCTTTAAAGAAGTCTTTTAATGTATTTTCTAAAGTAATTGTCTTTTGTATTGTATTATCATTATCTACTAGTAATATTAAAAGTTTCTTTTGCTTTGTTAAGTTAATCATAATTTTTAGTGAGTATGCATCATTATAATTAAACCAAACTGAATAATAACCATCTTTATATTTTCCTCTAATTTTAATTAAAAGATATAGAGATTTAACTTTATTATTACTTACAAAGGCGCCCCTAAACGCTATAGTCGAGTACTCGCTATACCCTTCAATATTAGAAATACAATCCTTTATAACTATTAAAGTAAATCCTTTTACTAATTTTCTATCTTCTATTAAAGATACAGAATCTTTAGGTAATGTTTTAATGGTTTCAAATAACTTAATCATATTACTATTTATAAGCAAATTAACTTAATACATCGATAAATAATTATAGAGTTCCAGAGTATATTTTCTATAAAAACAACTTAACTCCTTACAAATTAAGGATGAAAAAAGAATTTTTGTTGTGGAAATTAAAATCATGTATAAGTTAAACTTCCATTGTGGAACCCTATAACTACACTATCTTATATCTATAACTTTAAAAACTTCTTTTACAGTTACTGTCAATTTAACTTGCTTATTTTCTCCTTCAACTATTCCGGTAAAATTATAGTTTCCAAGAGTATTTGAGTTTATATCGGTATTATCCCAATTTACTTTAAAATCTTTTGTTGTCCCATCACTCATGATTCCTTGTACCGTAGTAGTGAACGTATATTTATCTCCTCTTCCTATTACAGCAGTTAAATCATTAACCTTTTCTAAGTATGGAACTACCTTAACATTTAGTACAACAGGCTTATCCATTGCTAACCCTTCATAGCTCTTAACTCCAACTACAGAAGTATCTGCTATACTGTTTGTCCACTTAACCGTAACCTCTTTTTTTCTACCATCCTCTAAAGTTGCAACTACAGTTTTAGGCAATTCAAATGTAGACTTATGTTTTGCCTCTACAGTTTGAGTATCTATGTGACTGATATTACCATATCCCATATCTGTCTTCAGTTGTTGAAGCACATTATCTCCAACTATACTTGAACCTCCTAAAGCATATATTTCTTTAGACATTTGAAGCTTAGCATGTTCTAGTGTAGGTTTTTCGATAACATTATTATTAGTTAGTATCAAAGGTGAATTTGTTTGTGCTGCTAGTGCACTTCCAGCTAATGCATCAGGATAATTCATTCCTGTTGCTACATAAGTTTTGTCATAATTCAGCTTAGAAGCAAAATATTTTAATATTTCAACATTTGTTTCATATCTGTTAGCACCTGAAATTCTCTTAGGATTTTTAAATTTATTCATAACAGAGTTACTTATAACTCCTTCTCCACCAACTATATAACTCACTGGAATATTTTTATCTTTAATAAGTTCCTGAACCTTTTCATCCATTTCATTGGTTTTTGTTAAAAGTATAGGCATAGAAAGCCCTGCTGCTAATGGTGCTATAGATAATGCATCTGAGTAATTTAATCCATAAGCTACTGCCACGCCATTTTCAACACCTAATATCTTAGCCACATTAACTGCTGTGTCATATCTATCCTCACCTTTAACTCTTTCAACGTTTTTAACTACAGATTTCAATTCTTCTTCTACTTTATCTGTAATAACACCATTTCCCCCAACGATTATTATTTTATTTGCCTTTAATCTCTTAATTTCTTCTAAAACATTTATTGGAACTTCATTGGTTTTTGTTAAAAGTATTGGAGCATTATATTTCTTAGCTAAAGGTGTAGCACTAAGGGCATCAGGATAATCTGCACCAGTAACTAATACTATCGTATTTGAACCATTAGCCCATCCATTTTTAGAAATGGCTATAGCTGTATCATATCTATCTCCTTTATTGTCTGCTGGTAATCTATTAGTAATTACTGAAGTAGCTTTTCCTTCAATATTATTAGCATAAACACTAACTCCATTTAATAAAGTAGTGGATATTAATGTCCCTATAGTTAAAGCAACTAACACCTTAACTTTTCTATTGTTAACCATCTAATCATCTCCTTTTAAGTTTACCTTCTACAATTTATATAATATTACATAAACACAAAAAATCCTTTATTTTTCCTTAATTTTATCCTATTTTATTAAATTTTTTATGATTATTATTAATCTTATATGAATAATATTATAACTTTTAATCTATCTTATGGAAACTAATAAATTTCCATAAATTTTAAAAAGGTATTGTTTACAACAATACCTCTTTTTATTTTCTTATAATTTATATTATCTGCAGCATTTGCAGCAATGGCAGCATTTACAACAGCAGCGCTTGCAGCATTTACAGCAAGGCTCACAGCATTTATGGCATTTATGACATTCACAGCAAGGACGCCATTCACAACAGCACTTGTGATGATGTTTACAACTATTACACATAACTATTCCCCCTGTTATTTTAAATTTTTTATACTTCTTAAATAACTAGTTAAAATATATAGAATATCTTATATCAAACAGGTTTGCAGTTCTGATAAATTAATATCACCATATTCTAACCATAAAGTGTGCATAAAATAAACTAGTATATTAACTAGTTATTTTGAAGCTGCTTTATATACAATTATTCAATAAGTGAATTATATCTTTAAAGTTAGTTATGATAACTATCTACAGAAAATTTCTTTCTTTAAACATATTTCTCATAAATAACTTAATTTTATATTTTAAATTTATTTTATACTTGCTATATACTATGATATAAATATAAAAAACGTTACTTTTAAGTTCTAATTAAAATATTATTAAATTTTTCTTAAAATCTATTGCTATAATAACCTACTATATTTCTCTTAATTTTATAAATAACTACTTCTCAAAGATTAAAAGTTAAACATTAAATGGGAATAGATTTGGATCTTATGGCGAACACTGTTCGCCGCTACAGTAAATCAATTCTAAATTTTTCCGCTTCTACTAAAAAATATCCACAATTGTTAATTGAAAAAGGTATTGACTAAAGTCAATACCTTAAAAGGATCAATATAGTCTATATAACTATTTTATAGACTATAGTTATTTGCTTTTTAAATTATGACAACAATATCAGCTTTACCAGTACCACAAATCAACATTTCATAAGCAATATTTATATTCTCTGATACTATATAAAGAAACCTTTCTAACCTTTAAAATACATTTCTAAGGAAATAGTTTCTCTCAAAGAGATATTTAGCTGTATCTCAATTCTAGAACCTGTATATAGTCTTATAACATAAATCCAAGGGTTATCATGATATAATCCTATTTTAGGAGGAACCTTTAGAAAACTATATAAGGAATCTTTAGAAATAGCTAGTCAGTATGCTAACCTATTGTGCATAATACTAAGCCAACATAATTTACTCATAACCTAACCTACCATGAACCATTATGTTTTCTTATCTAGCACAAAATATCCATAGCATCTTGAACTAGTTATTTTAAATGCCTAAATTTAGTTTCTCAATGATTTTTACTCATTCTATACTGATTCTACTAATCTATTCTTTTGTATTTCATATTTATTAATAATATTATTTATTATAATTTCATCTTAATTACTACTAGTATATTTTTATACATAGGTATACTTCCATCTATATCAAATCTGTTATTTATTCAGCTCAGGTATCTAAAAAATCACCAACTAATCTGTTAGTGTATTTTATTTCAGATATCCTATTATCTATAATTAACTAAAATAAATTTATATATATTTGCAATTACTATTGAAACCTTCCTCATTCCACATTAAATAATCTAATCAATTTCTTTAAGAATTTAGTTTACTATATTAATAAAATAATTAATATTTAACTATATCCTCTATATATACTATGATTTAAATGTATAAATGTTACTTTTTAAACCTTAAAATATAGCGCTAATATAAAAGAAAGTAGTTTAAAACTACTTTCTTTAATTATTATCCTTGCTAACTTAATATCTTCTGAATTGTTAAAGTTGCTGCAAAAGCATTTGTAGCCACGTTTCCTATAATTAGCGTTTCTATATTAATATTTTTTAATTCTACTACACTTGGTGCTGATATCTGGAATATTGTAGTTCCAGCAACAGAAGCTCCATTTTGATTTGAAGCAGTTGATCCAACAAGTATTCCATTTATATATAGTCCAGTTACTGGTCTACTTGATGATACATTTATAATATTCCAGCTTGCATAATAAGTCCCTGGTTCAAATATAGTAATTACTGAATCTGGCAATGATATTGCCATTCCTTGAGAAATTATTAAGTCTTCATTAAATACTATATTATTATTTGGTCCAATACTTTCAGTAGTTGAAGGTAAATTAGCAACTACCGCAATAAACGCTCCTGTTGGTGCTGCTCCTGTTGCTCCTGTTGGGCCTGTTGGACCTACTGGTCCTTGTATTCCTTGTGGACCTTGTGGTCCTTGTGGACCTGTTGCTCCTTGTACTCCTGTTACTCCCTGTGGTCCTTGTGGTCCCATTGGTCCTGCTGGTCCTGCTACTCCTTGTGGTCCTACTGGGCCTACTGGGCCTGCTGGGCCTTGTAATCCTTGTGGTCCTGTTACACCTTGCGGTCCTTGTGGGCCTATTGGTCCTTGTGGACCTTGTGGACCTGTTGCTCCTCGCGCACCTACTGGTCCCTGTGGTCCTGTTGGTCCTACTGGTCCTTGTGGTCCCATTGGTCCTACTGGTCCTTGTTGTCCTGTTGCCCCTTGCGGTCCTGCTGGTCCTGCTGGTCCCTGTGGTCCTGTTGGCCCTGCTACCCCAGGACATCCCTGTGGTCCTACTGGTCCTTGTTGTCCTGTTGCTCCTTGTGCTCCTGCTGGTCCTGCTGGCCCTTGTGGTCCTGTTGGTCCACCTGGTCCTTGTGGTCCCATTGGTCCTGCCGGTCCTTGTTGTCCTGTTGCTCCCTGTGGTCCTGCTGGTCCCTGTGGTCCTGTCACTCCCTGTGGCCCTTGTGCTCCTATTGGTCCTTGTGCCCCTTGTGGTCCTGTTGTACCCTGTGGTCCTGCTGGTCCACCTGGTCCTTGTGGCCCCGTTACTCCTTGTGCTCCTGCTGGGCCTTGTGGTCCTACTGGACCTTGTGCTCCTGTTTCACCTTGTGGTCCCATTATTCCTTGTGGTCCCTGTGGTCCTACTGCCCCTTGTGGTCCTGTTGGACCTGTTGCTCCTGTTGGTCCTGTTGCTCCTTGTGGACCCATTGGACCTCTTGGGCCTGTTGGGCCTGTTGCTCCCTGTGGTCCTGTTGGGCCTTGTGGACCTGTTGCTCCTGTTGGGCCTTGTGGACCTGTTGGACCTGTTGGGCCTGTTGGTCCTGTTGGTCCTGTTGGTCCTGTTGGGCCTGTTGCCCCTGTTGCCCCTGTTGCTCCTGTTGCTCCTCTTGGACCTGTTGCTCCTGTCGGTCCTGTTGGGCCTGTTGCTCCTGTCGCTCCTGTTGGACCTGTTGCTCCTCTTGGGCCTGTTGGGCCTGTTGGTCCTGTTGGTCCTGTTGGGCCTGTTGGACCTGTTGGGCCTGTTGGACCCCTTTCTCCTTTACATCCTCTCGGTCCTGGGCATCCTTGTGGCCCCATTGGACCTTGTGGTCCTGCAGGACCTTCTGGTCCCTGTGGTCCTGGAATGCAGCATATATCATCACAACAATGATCTTCACAATGCTCCTTACAATGATCTCTACAAGGATCTTTACAAGGATCTTTACAAGGATCTTTACAAGGATTATGATGTTTTATATTTTTATTACTTTGATTTTCATACTTAGTTAGCAACTCAGCTAACCTTTCTAATTTTTTTCTAGTTTTACTATCTAAATTTTGTATATTGTTACTATAATCGTTTATATTATGGATATTGTTATCATAGTTACTCATATTATTGTCCCCCTGCTTTTACATTAATTGACAAAAACACTCAGTTTTTCTATATATACTATGTAAATTTATATCCAAATGTGACATTTTCTCTTAGTTATATTATTTTTTTGTAAGTAAAACTTTCTAACTTAATTCACAGTTCACAATGCAAAATTCGCAATTTTGGATATTTCTCAGCAATAGCTGAGAAATTTAAAATTAATTTATTTTTCAAGTTACATGGTAACTTCCTATAAAAACTAACAATATAATTTGCTAGTAAAAAATACATAAAAGAAATAAACGCATAAAAAAAGCGTGATTTTATCACGCTTTTAAGCTTTTTTATATAAATTTTAGATTAAGGTAGTAACTCAACTTTACCATCTTTATACTCAAAATTATATTTAGATTTAAGCATACCAAGGTCATTTTCCCCTTTAATATTATAAACATCAAGAGTGTATTTACCTTCTTCTAATGGTTCCACTATTGTTAATGTTACTTTATTATTATTAACTTCAATATCATCTCTTATAGTCATTTTTCCTTTACCATTAAGTACTAAATTATAATTCTTAATATTTTTAGCGATATTCTCTTCTACAGCTTGAGTAAATATAATATCTACTTTTGAATCATCTGGTCTAACTCTAACTTCCCCAATAGTAGGTTTAATATTCTTTAATTCAAAAGGTTCACTAACTTCTTTAATTCTTACTCCTGAATAATCTCTTACGTCTTTGATTGTTATTCTGTACTTTCCATTGTTTAAAAAGTCCTTAGTATTTACAATAGCTCTATACTCATTACTAGTTTCAGAATAAGTAACACTTTCTACCTCTACAACTTTACTATTATCATTACCTATTATACTAAAATTATCTTTAATTATAGTATCTCTCTTCATTCTTTTGTCAAAAGTTATAATTATTTGTTTTTGATTACTTATAGTATTTTTATCAACAACCTTTATTGGATAATCAATATTTGGCCTTATTAAAGTTCCTTCTTCTATAAATATTGGTATTGCTGGAGAGTTTAATGGGACTCCTGTAGCATCTTTTATATTTTGTAATTGCAGACTATATTCTCCTTCTTCAATGAAGTCTGATGTGGTTAATGTTGCTACATATTGTCCAGCAGAGCTAGAATATTCTACCTTATTAACTGGTATAGTTAGATTGTTTTGTTTTATTATATAATTTCTTGTTGTTCTTACATCACTGCTATTCATATCTCTATCAAATCTTACTTTTATAATTTTACTATTACTTGCTTTAACATCTTTAATTTCTAATGGTTGAATAACATTTGGTCTAGCTAAAGAGAAGCTTAGATTGTTCTTGTATGGCTCCATTGCATTTCCTGATAAGTCTTTGATATTTTTAATTTCAATAAAGCATTCTCCATCCATACTTACATTGCTTATAGTAACAGTTACTCTATCTTTATAATATTTATTAAACTCAATCTTACTTATAGAGTTTGCATAGCTTTTGCCTTTTTCATCCTTTATAACATAGTTACCTTTTGATATAGCAGAAGCTTCATTTAATTCTTTGCTAAAGGTTATATTTATATATTTTATATTTGGATTAGAAGTATTTGTAACTTCAAAAGAAGTAACTTTTGGTTTAGTAGTATCCTTTAAGCTTATTGGCTTACCATATGGATTCATAATGTTATTAGATAAATCTCTAATTCCCTTAACTTCTAATTTATAGCTTCCATTACTATTTATTACTCTTTCTGTTACTAATGTTACTTCATTTTCATCCTTATTATCAAAAGAAGCACTTGTAAGTTTAACATTTGCACCTTTACTATCTTTTATACTGTAATTATTTAAATTAGTAGCATCTGCTTTTTTAACTTTTTCGCTAAATTTAATTTTTATTCTCTTTAATGAAGTACCTGATATATCTGAAACTTCTACTCCAGTAATAGTTGGTTTAACATTATCTGTGACTTTATCATCATATGAAGAATTCTTTTTACTGAATCTTACCTTTATATTGTCTCCAAGTATATTTTCTACTGTTCCTTCTAAATTAGATATTTTACTTTTAGTTAAATCATCTCTTAATGTTAATTTTACTATACTATATCCATCCATAAGTTCTGCCCTTAATATGCGAACTCCAGGAATTTCATAATTATATTTGCTTTCTGCTTTAGATTTTTTAACTATTCCATCAAATTCTATAATTATTTCCCTAGGTTCATTTATTGTTACAGATTTAATTTTAGATGCTGCATTTTTATCTAAAAGCTTTCCTAATCCTAAAATTACATCATTCGGAGTTTCTCCTCCAATGGCTACAAGTTCTCTAGAAACTAACGTTGATAAATATTTACTTTGTGCAGATGTTAACTTATCTCCAACTAATAGTAATGGTGAAGATTTTTTTGCTGCCAATGGCCCTGTTGTTAAGGCATCTACTATTGATGAATCAACCGCCTTAGAAGTGTAAACACGCTCATATTCTAAATAATAACTAAATTCATCTAAGACTTTAAGATTAGTATCAAATCTATCTTTACCATTTATCTTTACAACAGAAGGTATATCTTTAATAGCCTTATCTGAAATAGCTCCAGTTTGTCCAACTACATAAGTATTATTTGCATTCATACCATCTATCCATTTTTTAATACTAGGAGAAATCTCATTCTTTGAAGCTAATAACATAGGCATATTTCTTGAACCAGCGATAGGTGCAATAGATAATGCATCTGCTCCTTCAAATTTTTCATCTCCAGGAACAACTACTATGTCATCAACATAAACTAATTTCTCCATCTCTTTTGCAATAAGCAGAGAAGTTTCATATCTATCTTTTCCACCTAATCTTTGCACTTGAATACCCATTGATTTTATTTGGTTTTCAATATTTTTACTTACAGCTCCTGTACCACCTACTATGTAAACTTTTTTAACACCAAGTCTGCTAATTTCATTTTTAGTAACTTCTGGTAGTTTATTAGCATGAGTTAAAAGTATAGGTCCATCTACTGCTTTAGAAAGTGGCGTACTACAAAGAGCATCTGCAAATCCCAATCCATTTGCAACAATGGCATAATCACTATAATACCATCCTTCTTGACTTACTTCTGTTGCTGTAGAAAATCTATCTTTACCATAAATTTTTTTAATATCTATTCTGTCATAATCTGATGCAAAAGCCTTTGTACCACTTGCTAGCAAAAATGTACTTATAGCAAGGCTTCCCAAAATCTTGAAAGTTTTCTTCATCTCTCTACTCTCCTTTTCTTACGCATAACTTATAATTATTTATATTTCTGCATATTGCTATAATATTCCTTCTAATAATAGTGTCTATATAATGTATATCGTACTTATATAGAAATAATTAATAGTCTTATGAAAAATTAACAACCTCATGCAATTGAAAATTGAGAATTGACGATTGACAATTGAGGATATTTCTCGGCAAAGACTAAGAAATTTAGAATTGATTCTTTTTAAAGTTATGCAGTAACTTTTTATAAAAAACTAGCAATTGTATTGCTAATAAAAAGATCAGTTAAAGAAATTAATTTGCAAAATTAATTTCAACCATAATTCTTCATCCTTCATACTTAATTCTTAATTCCTGTGGGCTTTCCATTAATTAAATTTTCCAGAGGTATAAAAAGGTATTGGCATATGCCAATACCTTAGAGATTTAATTATTTTTTATAATTGATAAATTATATTATCTTTCTTTTTTGTCATGGTGTTTCTTATGGCAGCATTTTTTATGCCAGCAATACCACCAATAATAGCATGGGTCATCACATGGATGAGGTTTATGATGTTTCTTTTCTTCTTTACATTTATCTTCTTTCTTAGGTTTACATTTATCTTCTCCATATCCATAACCATAATCATCTTTATAATCATCTTCATAACCATAGTCATAGTCATAATCATATTCATAGTAATATTTTTTTTCGTTATACATAAAAACTTCCCCCATTATTTTATTTATATTTTTAAAAAATTACTGATGCTAGCTTTTAATTAATCAAATATTATATTACCTAATGGCTAATTTTAAAAAATTCTTTCTTTCGTTATGAAAGCTTATTCTTGTTACTTTTAAGCTTTCTTATATATACTATGAATAAAGCTCAAAAAAGTTTCTTCTAAAATTAAATCATATTAAATTTTTTACAAAAATATATATTTAATATCTTTATTTCATTATTTACTTATTGTTAAATAAGCTTTAGAATATCTTGTATTTAATTAAAAATTGAAATTTCATCTAGTCTTAAATTTAAAAAAAAGAGGTATTGGCACAAGCCAATACCTTAAAAATTCATTAATTCTATAATTAATTTTTTTAGTATTTAAAACTATTTCTATCTTTCATCATATTCGTAGTAAGGATGATGTTTTTTATGACAACATTTTTTATGCCAATTATACCACCAGTAATAGCAAGGGTCATAGCATGGATGGTGTTTATGACATTTCTTCTCTTCTTTTTCACATTTATCTTCTTCTTTTTTACATTTATCTTCTTCTTTTTTACACTTATCTTCTTCATAATAATCGTAGTCATATTCATCTTCATAACCATAATCATGGTCATGTTTCTTACAATGACATTTATACCACCAGTAATAGCAAGGGTCATAGTATGGATGGTGTTTATGGCATTTCTTTTCTTCTTTTTCACATTTATCTTCTTCATAATAATCGTAGTCATATTCATCTTCATAACCATAATCATGGTCATGTTTCTTACAATGACATTCTTTATGCCAATTATACCACCAGTAATAGCAAGGATCATAATAATTATGATGTTTCATTTTCTCTTTTTTATCACATTTTTTCTCTTCTTCATAAAAGTCGTAGCAATATTTATAATCAGAATCTTTTTCATATTTTTTTTCGTTATACATTAATAATTCCCCCATCACTTTTTATCTTATTTATATTATTAAAAGAGCTAGTTATTAAATCTTATTTTCTTACCTATAAATTAAATTTAAGTTATATAATTATCTTTAGGTATATTTATAAAGCTTTCTCTTTGGCTGTGAATATTTTGCTCCATTAAGTTAATTTTCTTTGAAGCTCTTCTATATATTATGGCTAGAATTGAAAAAGGTTACTTTTTTAAAGACTAAATTAAAGTTAAATTAAAATCTCACAAATTTCTAATATGTAAATTTATTTTACTATTGTTTGTTATAAGAGTTAATTTCTAACATAACCTTAATTTAATTCATAATTATGGATATTTCTCATCATAAACAAGAAATTTAAAATTGACTCTTTTTGAAGCTACACAATAACTTCTTATAAAAACTAGCAATGAAATTGCTAATAAAAAAAATCCATTAAAAAATTAAATTATAAATGAAAATAAGCTCTATGAATTTCATAGAGCTTAAGCTTTTAAATACTTAAAAGCTAAAATGAGGGACAAAGTAAAGATTATTGCATTTTTTTTATATAATACTCCCTCCATAATTGCAGTATTATAATAATTAATGAAAATAACTATATTAAAGTTTTTGCTATATGTTTTCCATTATACATCATAATTTATATGTTTTTATGTTTTTTAAATAATATTAACAAATTACTCTCAAATCCTTAATACTTGTACATAATTTAAATGGAAAAGATAATTAGATTTAACAAATTTCTTTTTATAAATTAATAAAAATCATATTTTTTATGTTTATTATATGTAAAAATCGACAAATTACATATTAACTTATTTTCTTTGTTATGTTATTTAATATGCTTTAAAATAATTTATTAAATCATATTAGATTTACCCTATATTAAACTTAATTTAAAATTAAATCTTTAATCGGTACATTTTACTAAATTATTTTCAATAAATACAATATTTAATTATTTACTAATATAACGACCTAAAATGCTCTTAACAAAGAAATAATCCCACCTTTACTTTGAATCTTGCCTTGAAATTCCATAGTATTTATTAAATTTCTTATTTCTAAATAACTTTTTTCCATTCTACTCACTAACTCACTAAAACACATAGGTCTTTCCATTAATAGATTTACTATATCTTCTTCTAAACCTGTTAAATTATCAAATAAACTTAACTGTACATTAGCGTTTACTCTTTTATTATCTATCAACTGAGAGGTATTCATAAAAATTTTCGCTTTTTCTTCTAATATGAGTTTATTTGTTCCTATAGATTCTCTTGAATATATATTATTAGGTACTGCATATATTTCTCGATTTAACATTCTCCCAAAATTTGCAGTTATTAAAGCACCACTCTTTTCTGAAGCTTCTACTACTAAAAGTTTTCTACACCATGATGCTATTAAATAATTTCTCTTAGGAAAATTATAATATTCAGGTTTAGTTGTAGGTGGAAACTGAGATAGTACTGCACCATTATCTATAATTTTTCTCATAAGTTCTTTTTGCTCTGCGGGATAACATATGTCAACACTATTTCCTAAAAAAGCTAGTGTATATCCACCATTTTTTATTGCTACAGTATGTGCTTGACTATCTATACCTTTAGCAAAGCCGCTAATTATAGGAATATCTTCTAAAACTAAAGTCTCTACTACTTCTCTGGTTACATTTTTTCCATAACCACTACATCTTCTTGCACCTACAATACTTACTCCATTTTTTACTTCCCTTAGTTCACCTTTATAATAAAGAACTATTGGACTTTCATCACACTCCTTAGCATAATTGGAATATAAGCTATTTTTATAAGTTAATATTTTTATCCCTAAAGTTATACATTTATTATATATTTCTCGTGCCTCTTTTAAATCTCTACTGTTTAATATGCTTTCTATTGAAATTTTTCTTAATCCTTTTATTTTACTAAGTTCTTCTTTATTAGAAATATATATTTTGTAAGGACAGTCAAATTCTTTTAATAAAATTCTTGTGGTTTTAACTCCTACATTTTTCAACTTACTAAGCCAAATATAAAATACTTCTATATTGTCCATTTAGGAAACCACATCCATTCTTCCTTCTTCTTTTTCCAAATCTCTACTCATCAACGCTTTTATAATATGAGACTTTTCAATATTTTTAGCTCCGTCCAAATCTGCAAAAGTTCTTGCTACCTTTAAAAATTTATTAAAACTTCTAGCACTAAACTTAAATATATCATATGCTTTTTTCATAATTTCCTTACCTTCATTATCTAATACGCAAAACTCTCTTACATGACTATCTTTCATTTGATTATTACAATTAACATTAGATATATTTTTAAATCTTTTTCTTTGAATATTTCTTGCAAACTCCACTCTCTCCCTTAAACTACTAGAGCTTAAAGAAGGTTTGAATTCTGATAAATCAATAAAATCCACTGGATTCATATATTTTTGTATATCAATTCTATCTAGAATAGGTCCAGATATTTTTTGTCTATATTTTAAAACTTCATAATCACTACATTTACATCGATCATGACCAAAATATCCACAGGGACATGGATTCATGGCCGAAACCAACATAAAGTTGGCAGGATATGTGTGAGTATACTTAACTCTTGATATAGTAACTACTCTATCCTCCATAGGCTGTCTTAATGCCTCTAAAGTCTTCTTATTGAATTCTGCAATTTCATCCAAGAATAAAACCCCATTATGAGCAAGAGATATTTCCCCAGGAATAGCATTATTCCCGCCACCAATTAAAGAGTTCGTAGAAGCATTGTGATGAGGTGCTCTAAAAGGTCTTTCCTTTATTAAATCGCCCTTGCTTTTTATAAGGCCTGCTACACTATAAATCTTCGTAACTTCTAAAGCTTCCTCTTCTGAAAGAGTTGGCAATATAGTAGGAAACCGCTTTGCTATCATTGACTTCCCGCAACCTGGAGTGCCTGACATCAATATATTATGTCCACCTGCTGCCGCTGCAACTATGTACTCAATAACATCATCTTGCCCCTTTACTTCTTTAAAGTCTAAAATACTTTCAGATCTTATAATATGTTCATCTTTATAATCTTCTATTGTATAAGTGCTAACCCCTTGAAGAAAATCAACAACCTCAAAAAGCTTATTAAATCCAAATATATTTATGTCACTAACTAAAGATGCTTCCCTTATATTTTCTTTAGGTAAAATAATATTATTAATTCCTATTCTCTTTGCCTCCATAACCATTGGCAATACTCCACTACAAGGGCGTAAATCTGCATTTAATGAAAGCTCTCCAATAAATCCATAACTTTCAAGGTGAGGAAATGTAACCTGTTTACTTTGAACTATTAAACCTATGGCCATACCTAAATCAAAATGAGAACCACTTTTTTTAATATCCCCTGGAGCTAAATTTATAATGATTTTCTTATTAGGAAAATGAAATCTAGAATTTATAATTGATGCTTGAAGTCTTTCCTTAGCTTCTTTAATTGCAGCATCGCCTAACCCTACAATATTTATAGATGCTGGCCCACCTATAACATCCGTTTCTATATTTACTAAATATCCATCAACGCCACTTATAGCAAAACTATTAACCACTGAAGCCATTCCTACTCTCCTCCTTTAACCCTATCTTATATGTAATTTATATCCACTCTTAAATTATTTATTCAATTGACAACTTAATTCAAAGTGTGCAATTCACAATTCACAATTGTGGATATTTCTCAGTAAAAGCTGAGAAATTTAGAATTAAATAACTGTAGCGGCGAACAGTGTTCGCCATAAGATCCAAATTCATTCCCATTATTAGATGTAGAACAGATAGTTAATATTTCAAAATATTGTCCTAATATCAAAATTGATAAATATATTATTATGCTAAATTATATTTGTATAATCAAGTGGAAGGATTTGATGATATTAAATATGTAAAAAAATGGCGAACACTGTTCGCCGCTACAAAAATCTATTCAAAGAAATTATTTTGCGTAAAAATAATTTCAACCTAAATTGTCAATCGTCCATCGTCAATTTTCCATTGACTAAGTATATTTTATACTCTTTCTTTTCATCAAAATTATTTTCTTTTATTAACTCAGTGTAGCTATCTATATTGCCATTTAGTATATCCATTGTTGAAGAAGCACGTATTATAATAACTGGATTATTATTTATGCCTTCATGAATTATTTTTTCAGCTAAAAATAAGATATAATTATTAAATCTCTTGTCTCTGTTTATCATTATTGCAGGATTATAATTTTCCTCCAATGTATTCTTAGTTAAAAGATAGTTTCCATCTGAATACCTTAAAAAGCGTACATCAGAATTATTAATAATTAATCCAATTTCTTTATACTCTAAATTTACATTCTTTAATCTTATTATTGAATTATTAATTTCCAGTGCTGTGCCACTGCTTTCTATCTCAATAGTATTAAACATAATGCCTTCATTTTTAGTCATTTCTACGTTATTTATACTTACAGTGGGCTTTTCACTATTTGTCCCCTTAACAATAATTTGATTTAATACTACGGATTTATTGATAATTATCAAATTTTCTAGTTCTATTTTAGGATTATTTCTGCTACCACTAATTACTATAGGCCTGTCCAAAATTATTTCTCCTAAGCCTTCAATATCATTTTCCACATATATTTTTTGTGTCACTTTACTATTGATAGCCCTTTCAAAGGCTTCTTTATTTCTTACTTTCACTTCATTGTAAGGAATTATAACTTCAACATTTTCTTCAATATTGTTATTTATTTTATTAGAATTCTTACCTTTTATAAAACCTTCTTTAATATTAATTTTTTCAACTATACCGCCTGTTTTTACTATTACAATTAACTGATTTTTTACAACATCTACTATAATATCATTACTTGCTTCTTTTTCTTTAAAAGTTAATGATATATATTTCCAAAATGAGTCCTTTGTATTTAGCTCAATATCTTCAGAGAAACTCAATTTAATAGTTTTATCTACTACTGTTATACTAGGATTTCTAATATATTTATTTTCTATATATATTTTTATTTCTTCTGAAGCTAAATTTTCACATCTTATCAATCCTTTAGGTATGGTTAGAGAACTTATCTCTCCTTTAAAGTTTATTGTAACTATTTCACCTTCAACTTTAATTTGCTGAATAATTATATCTTCTCCATCTATACAAATTTCTTCACTTATATTTTTATCTATTTCAACTTTCCTATCAAATTTTAATGTTATTTCTCCATCATGAATTTCATAGTTTAACATTTTAGGTGGTATTAAATTTTCTTGTGGTGTATTATTGTCTTCTAAAATTAAATCTATTCCCTTATAGATTTTTGCTCCATCCTTCGATGCTATAGCTTCGTCTTTAATTCTTATTCCACTAAAATCTCCCTGCTCTTTTAAGCTTATCAATAGATTTTCTTTTTCTATAGCTAACTCTTTTATTTCTTTATTATTTTCTGTTATTACTTCAATTTTTTCTTTATTATTAATTTTTACTTCACTATCAAACTCTATATTAATTTCATTATCACTAATCTTTTTATATCCTTTATAAGGTAGCTCTTCTAATTTATCTTTTTCAATTTCTATGTTTTTCTCTTCATCCTTATTGTCTGAGCTTTTCTCTTCTTCTTTAACTGTACCAACATCTTGTCCATATTTATTATTCACCTCTTCCCTATCTGAAAGTGAATTATTCCTATTTAATATATCTTTAAATAAATTTTTATTTTCATAATTAAAAAAGTTTATTTCTGTATATTTATTAATGCTATCTTTTAATAATTCCTCTGCTTTAGGTTCATTGTCTTTATCCAAGAGAATTAACGGTGCTTTATCTACAGTAGCTAATTGTCCTATTATTAAAGCTTGAGCTAATTGATTATCTTGTCCGTTAGAAATATATATCTTATTAAAACTTAGCTTATCCTTAAAATGTTCAACTACTTTTAAATTTGTTTCATACCTATTTTCTCCATATATCCGTTTTGCTTTTAACTTGTTTTCACTTTCAACACTAACTAACTTTTCTCCACCAACTACGTAATTATTTTTATTATCATAATAAAAACTTTCTTTTATATTTCCATTATTATCTGAAACTAAAATAGCTGTTTCTTCTCTTACTGCAATTTGACTTAAAGAAATAGAGTCCGGTAAGCCGTTATATCCTATAACTGCTACTGATTTATATTCTCCTAATTTCTTTGAAATATTAATACTTGTTTCAATTCTATTCATTCCCCCTAACCTAATAACATCTATTCCATGGCTTTTCAATTGAAATGCTAACTCCTCTTTTAAAACTCCTTCTCCAGAAGGTAAATAAACTTTATTAACATCCCTGTTCTTTAAGTTTTTTATAAGTTCATCTTCAATTTTTTCTCCATTACTGATTAATATAATAGGAGCTTTTTTCTTATAGGCTAAAGTAGAAATAGAAAGTAAATCAACTAAATTTTCATCCTTTTCTAAAGCTAAAACTGCTGTTTTTCCACCCTTATAAGCATCATCCCAAAGCTCTTTTGCCACAGTTATAGATAATTCACATCTGTCCATATTTTCAAGCTTTTCAAAAGATCTTCCATAAACCTTCTTGCTACATAATATTAAAGATAGTGCTATTATCATAGCTAACCTTTTTCCTTTAAACACAACCTCTCCCCCACTATTCAACTAAAAATTTTCATATATTTTAATTTTAACACATATGGTAATTAATGTTAAAATTATACTTGAAAATAACTAAAAAAACTGTAAATTATTTTTAAATAATTTACAGTTTAGACTTTATTCAATTCACAATTCACAATGTAAAATTCATAATTATGGATATTTCTCAGCAGGAGCTGAGAAATTTAGAATCACTTCTCTTTGAAGTTACTGTGTAACTTCTTATAAAAAACTAGCAATGAAATTGCTAGTAGAAAATTAGTTAAAGAAATTAATTCGTAAGGAATTAATTTCAACCTAAATTGTGAATTATGAATTTTGAATTGTGCATTATTTTAAGTTCTCAATTGTCTAACTATTTATTAGAAAAATGTTGTGTTGCAAATAATATATTATTTCTTTTGTACTTACTATAATATTTATCACTATAAGCTACAGATATAGCTGTTTTAGTATGTTTAGAATAAAGTATATTTTCTCTATGACTTTCAGAGTTCATCCAAAGATTAAATATATGATTAGAATCAATTTCTGATAAATATTTAGTAGTATATAATATATTTTCCTTTATAGATGTAGGTGTGTAATCAAAAGCTTCAGCTAATGCCTGAGCCATTCTATTATCATAATTTATATTGTTATGTCCAAAATACTCTAACTGCATCATTGCTTTTGATTTATATTTTGATATCTCATACAATTCCTCATCCCAAACTAATGGTGCGAGACCTCTTTCTTCTCTTGCTTTATTACATAAATTAAATAATTCTTTTTCTAGCTGTTCTAAATATACCATTTCATATTTATCTGGTAATGGCTTTATCTTAGAGTTTTCTTCAGTAAATTCTGGTGATATATATGTCCTATTAACTATAGCTTGTACCGCGTCTTTAGATACTGTTCCACCAACTACAATAACATCAAAATATCCTTTCTCTTTCACAAAATTAATTGTTTCTTTTTCAGCATATTGTCCTAAAGGTATTACAGGTGATTTTTTCATTGCTGCAATAGGAGCTGATGACAGTGCATCTGCAAAATTAGAAGAAGTAGTTAAAAGTAATGTTTCAACATCTATATCTCCATAAAAACTTTTTAATATATCTCCAGTTCTTTTATTATCCACCTTTTTAAAGCCAGAAAAAATATCATAATTCAAGTTTAAATCTCCTATTATGTATCCGCTATTAACATCCTTTTCACTCATATAATTCTCTAAATAACTTTTATCATCATCGTATAAAATAATTGGATTTTTGTTCATAGAAGCATAGCTAGAAATTAAGGTTACATCCTTATAATCATTTCCACTGCATATTATAATATTTTCTATATCACCAAGCTCTTTAGCAATTTTCACACTAGTTTCATATCTATTTATTCCGCCTAATCTAGTAACTTGGATTCCTAATTTTTTTATTTCTTCCTCAACACCTTGAGATACAGCACCGATACCACCAACTATGTATATATTTTTAGTCCCTAATCTTAAAATTTCCTTTTTGGTAAATTCATTTAACTTATTTTTATTTGTTAATAGAATTGGTGCTTTTTTACTAAAGGCTAAAGGTGAAGAAGTTAGAGCATCTATATAACTTTCTCCACTAGCAATAACAGCATATGGAGAATTTTCATAATTAGCTTTACTTAATAAGGCAGATGTCTCATATCTATCCACTCCAATAATATAATCCACTTTTTCTCCAAAACCATAAGTTTTAATACTAAAACATATTAATATCAAAGTAAGAAAAAAGAAAGTACAAACTTTCTTTTTTTTCATTGTATTAATCCCTCCTTCAATATACTACTATACTATAAATTAGTGTGATTGAAAAATAAAAGACCTCTAAAAATTAGAGGCCTTTATTACTAATTAATTCTCTATATTATATTTTGTTTTAGTTGTTTCAACTAAGACAGCACCGCTTTTAGAAATAAAATCTCCTTGCTTAGTTTCAAAGATATTCTTTCCTACAATTAAATCCATAACATTACTAATTTGCTCTGTGGTTAAATTGTCTTTAACATTTTTAACTGTCATATTAGATTTACTACCTTTAGTGTTTATAAATGTCATAATTAAATCTTTTGCCATAAAAATTCCCCCTATTCTTTCTATAATATAATAATAATCTTTACATGTTTTCCTAAGAAAAAAATCATTCTTTTGATCTCATGTCCTTCATGATTAATTTCATAAGAAAAATTAGCTCGAAAAGTTTTTACTATTATAGAGGATAGAATATTATTTAAAAACTCCACTATCCTCTTTATCATAACCTATGCCTCTATAAGCTTACTTTTATCTTCTCTTGTTATTTCTGTTACATCATTCATTAGTAAATTTGCCATAGCACCAGCAATAGAATAAACATCCTCATCCTTAGCTGTAACTTTAATTTTAGAAAATCTTTGATTCTTGTAAAGATCCTCCCCCTTTGAATTAACGCCATCCTTATAAGTTAATAAAACTGATGAACTTGTTTTAATTGATGATATTGCCATGTTCTAATCACTCCTTTCACTAATTAGATATGCATAAATTAGTGAAGTTTATAAAGTTGATTCAAAATTTTTATATTTTTTATTTAATATGTAAAAGTGGCGAACACTGTTCGCCGCTACAAAAATCAATTAAAGAAATTAATTTGCAAAATTAATTTCCACCTCAATTCTCAATTATCCATAGCCAATTCTCCATTAATTAAGTTCGCCTCTATAGTATCACCAGTAATAAAAATCAACTACAGTAAAGCAAAAAAACTAGCAAATTAATTTGCTAGTTTTTTTATACTAATTACAGTTTAAAATTGAAATAGATATGCCAGTATTTTTGGCAAAGTCAGATACAAAATGCTGCATATATCTGTTTTTTTAGACTATAATTAAAACTCTAAATTTCTATCTGTTTCTAATGGTTCTTTTCTATTTGCCTTATTCTTATTTAAGTCTTGTATAAAGTTTGCATTTTCTTTTATCTCAATCTTATATCTTGTTTGCTTTCCTTTAGTTGCTTCTGTATTTTTGATAAGAACTTTTATAGTTTTTCCATCACTGCTCAATGATGTTGTATAGTCAATAGTTGGAGTCAATCTTACCTTTTCATCTAAAGAGCTAGTTATAATTAAGTCATGAGCAAATAAAGCTTGATTTTCTCTATACAACTCTTCTGAAAATGGCATCCATACCTCAGCTCTATCGCTATTAGCTATATCAACGCTGTACTCTCTCTTATCTTCTGGTACCTCTGGAGCTGTTTTATCAACAATTTTTATTTTATTAGAATTGTCTACTCCTGAACCAGCTGAAGTCCTAATGCTATTACCATCATTAATTCTTAGTATTAAATCATTACCTGTTAAATCTTGTGTATCTGTCGGCATATCTCTATCAGTTTTAATTGTAACTATACTTGAATCATTAGTTATAACATCTTGTATCTCTATTCCTTTAAGATTTAACTTAAAGTCATTTTTAGAAGCACTTTGTATAGTTTGATCAAATTTAACCTTTATAGTTCTTTTATCTTCTGTAATTGCATTACCGTTTTTAACGTCCTCAGAATATATATTAGCTACCTTAGCCTTTGATTCCTTAACCACAGGCTTTTTAACCATATAATCTTTTAATATATTTCCTGCTTCATCTTTAAGAGTAGTTAATTGAATTTCTATAAGATTACTTCCAAAGTTAACATATTGATTATCTATTTCCTCTGGTAATATTAATCTTACCCCTTTACCACCTTGTATAGGAGTTATGCTAGTATCTCCAGGTAAAGGTATCATTATGCCATTAAAATTAATTAAATAACTTGAAGTACTCTCTAAAGTTGAAATATCCATTTTCTTTGAGAAAGTTAAAACTATTGTTCTAGTTCTTCCATCACTTGATATTGATTCTAAAGTTGGAGGAGTAGTATCTCTAACTACAATCTCCTTACTATAATCCTTAATTAAATTTTGATTTTGAGTAGCATCTCTTAAACCAGAAATTTTAATTATATTTTTTCCTTGTGGTAACTCATTATATAGTTCAATAGTTATAATTTTTCTATCACCATCTGCAAATTTAACTGCTTTAATTGATACTCCATTATCTTTTTCATCTTTTATAGTAAAGTATTTTGTATTTTGAGAATCATCATGCATATTTTTATTAAAAATAACTGTTATTTGCTTTCTATTTGGAGATAGGGTTACATTTTTAACCTCTGGTTTAGTTTGATCTAACTCTGGTCTAACCTTTACAGTATTCTCTCTTATTCTATTTCCGCTATAATCTTCAACATAATCTATATACATTGTAGTTTCATAACCTGGAAGCCTATTAGCTGAAGTTGAGAAATAAAACTCATATTTATTTCCTGATAATTTTCTCATATCATTAGCTTTTATTTTACGATCAGCAACTTTATAATAAACATTATCTATTTTTACAGTGCTTGGATCCACATCCTCACTAAAAGTTATAACTAACTTTTCTGAAGTTGCAACAGCTTTATCTATTCTAGGAGGTGTTTTATCTTCAACTACATTTAATTTATGCTCTGAATATATTGACTTGAAGCTATTAAAATCTGTAACTCCCTCAATTGTTAACTTATACTCACCTGGTTTTAATAAATCTTTATCATATGGAGTTAACACCACTTCTCTCCCAGTAATATTAGCAGAGCCTGAAAATTTCTTTCCATCTAACTTAATATTATTTATAGGTACTGTATTAACTGGCTCACTAAACACTATTTTAATTGCTTTAGTACCTAAATTTATTACCTGTTTTACTTCTGGATAGGCATTATCTATTGGAGTAAACACAATATCCTTTGCATATATCATTTCATTATTTTTAGCTAGAATTTTTTCCACTTTAATTTTATATTTTTCTTGATTTGCTAGTGGCTTTTTCATAGTTAATCTAGCTGTTTTTTCATCTTCTAACAACTCAATGCTTTCTATTTCTCCACTGTTATTAATAGAGTAGTTTGATACATCTTCTGCAGAATCTTTATCTACTTTAATTCCAAAAGTGACATCTACTTCTTTTAAATTAGTTGCGTTTACTGAACTAACTTCTGCCTTCTCAACAACTTGAGATGGATCTCTAAACTTGCCACCTAAAGCACTAGCAATACTTTCTGTAGTATTATCACCTATACCTCCACCTACTAATGTAACTTCTTCTACCTTACCTTGAGACTTTAAGAATGTTTCTTGAGATAGAGATAGCTTACTTCCTGCTAATATTATTGGAGCACCTTCTTTTCCAGCTACTGGTCCTGCTGCTAATGCATCAACTAATTGATTTTCTTGAACTGCCCCATCTTTAGCTACATAAACAGATTTTAGCGTTTTTCCACCATAAAACTTTCTAACAACCTCAGCATTAGTTTCACTTCTATTAGCTCCACCAAGCCTTTCAGCTTTTAAATCATCTTTTATAGAATTTGAAACAACACCTTCTCCTCCAACTACAATAGCTTCTTTGCCTTTAGCCATATCTTTAACTTCTCCAAGGCTTGTACCATTTGTTAAAAGTATTGCTATATTATTTTCAGCTGCTGCCCCTGCCACAGATAACGCATCTGCAAGTCTACCATTTAATCCATTAACAACAGCAACTTTTTTAGGATTTAGTTTTTCTGCAACCTTTACAGAAGTTTCAAAACGATTTGCTCCTGATATTCTTTCGACCTTTAGTCCACTTTGTTCTAATTCTTTAACTACATCCTTAGAGATTACACCCTCTCCACCTACTACGAAAACATTCTTAGCACCTAATTCTTTAATTCTTTTTCCTGTAGCTTCTGTTAATTTTCCTGAGTCTGTTAATAATATTGGTGCATCCTTTAATTTTGCAAAAGGTGTAGCAGAAAGTGCATCTGCAATAGCCATAGCATTAACCAAAACTACATTATCACTTTTACTCCATTTTGAACTAACTTTTACAGCTGTTTCATATCTATTATTTCCAGCTAATAATTTTTTCTCAATAGTCTTATTTGTCTCTACAGCAAAAACATTAGAATTCATTGTTGCAAAAGTAGAAGCAAGTAACAACCCTGAAATAACCTTTGAACTCTTTTTCATCTTTTTATTCTCCTTTTTCATCTTTTTAAATTCGAATGTGTAATATATAGTTAATTAATTTATATATTAATCTTTTATTTAATTTCACTATATGAATTTACCAAGTAATTAAAAATTACATTTCTTTAAGTAATAAATAATCTGCTTTTTATTAAAAGTCTATCTTATTTAATCAATAAAAAATTATTATAATTTCTGCCTTTTTAATTAAAAATCTAAAATCGTAATTTATCATCATCTGCACTTAATGATTTTATTCCCAATGATATAATTTTTTAACAGTTTAATTATACCAAAAAATACGAAAACATACTATATTGGCCTGTAATTAAATGTAATTCCCTAAAATTAGCTCCAAAAATTTACTATAAATTATCAACAAAATATATAAATTTTAATTAAAGCATTGCATATAAATAATTTAATTTCTTTTAGTATACTCATAAAAGCTTTGAAATTTATTAAGAAATAGTTAAAATTTTATATTTTTTACTAATTTTAAATAGAAATTAATTTCAATCGTAGTTATTAATTTTCATAAGTTCTCCATTAATTAAGTGTAGCGACAAACTTAACTTAATTCACAGTTCACAATGCACAATTCACAATTGTGGATATTTCTCAGTTGCCACTGAGAAATTTAAAATTGATTAACTGTAGCGGCGAACAGTGTTCGCCACATATTATTGATTAATATTAAATTATAAGACATATTAAAAAGGCTGACGACACTGTTGACCACTACAATAAAAAACTAGCAATTGTATTGCTAGTCAAAAAAATGCATTCAAAGAAATTATTTTGCTAGAAAATAATTTCAACCTTAATTGTGAATTGTGAACTGTGCATTGTGCATTAATTAAGTTCCCCTACAATAAAAAAACTAGCAATTCTATTGCTAGTTAAAAGTCAGTAAAAAATTAATTTAATTAAAACTTAAAAAGTACATATTTATATGCTTTCTAAGCTATAGCATCAATTTTTTCTCCTTCATACTTATCTTTATCATTGATATTTTCACTATAATGCTTAATATTTTCAGCAGTTTGTTGTTGCTTTATTAATAGCTTATCATCATTTTGTGTATTATCATTGTTGCTAGTATTCTTACTTTCTTCGCTTTTGTAGGTAATATTATTTAATCTATTACTTCCTACACTATTCTCAAATTTATTATTTGTATCTGTTAATTTGTCATTAATTTTTTCAGTAATATTTTCAATGTTTTCCTTTATCTTAGCAACAGATTTTCTCTTTTCAATAGTCTCAATTCCTCTTGACTCATCTAGCTTTATCTCACTTTCTAAAACTCTTACCTCACCAGACATTGAAGTTCTTTGAGAAGATAAAGCTTTAGCTTGAGATAAATTATTAGAAAGACTTAAAACACTAGTCATTTTTTCTTCAGAGTTATCTCCATTACTTTCTTTAGCAGAAAGTTTATTTGATTTTTCTTTAAGTTTCTCTTTTTTCTTACTTACATCCTCAGTACCAAGTGATTTACGTTGTTCTTCACATTGAATTTTACTTATTTGCTCATTGATTTCATTAATTTGCTTATTAATATCATGTAGCTTTTCTTTTATTGCTGACGGACTTTCACCATTCTCTAAAGCTTTTTCAATAATATCATTTTTTCTGTCCATTAAATTTACTTTTCGCTCAATTAAATTTTCAAGCATATTGTTTTTCTTTGACTTTCGTCCTAAAGATACAGCCATACTACTTTTATTCATAGTATTATTTTTTTCAGTTCTTCCATTGTTATCATTAGAATTTTTAATAAAACTACTATTAGAAGAATGATGTAAACTTACTGGTCTCACGTACTGTTGTGATGAAAAAGATATTCTCATATATAGCCCCCCTTTATTATAAATTTGTAATCACAATATACTTTGTTACACTTCTTATATCGTGAAAAATTATGGAAAGTTTATCATATTATAGAAACAGGTCATAAAAATGAAGAATTAATAATGAAGAATAAAAAGTTTATGGACATTTCTAAGTAGAAACTGAGAAATTTAAAATTGATTCTTTTTTGAAGTTACAAAGTAATTTTGCAGAAAAAAGTGGCGAATACTGCCTGCCGCTACAAAAATCTGTTGAAGAAATTAATTTGTAAAATTAATTTCCATCAAAATTCTTCATTCTTCATAGCATTTAATTTTTAATTATCATATTTTCTTCATCTACAATTTTTTTGCAAAAACATATAATAATGCTAAAGAATTCATTTGAAAGAAGTATGTTTAATATAGATGGTATAAATTTATTCAATAGAAGATTTATTTAGATATTTGTACTGCTATAGCCATTATATTTAGCATGATGAAAAATAATATAATACCTATCCTCATTTCACATCTATGGATATATCTAATTATTTCATTTTTATTTGAATCTAAATCACATTCATTTTTCTTAAAGTTTTCAAAATCTTTTTTACTAGAATAAAACATAACACCAAAAAGTATATATGTAACTATCTTCATGAAATTTGTATTCAATGTTATCCCCCCTATTTATACTAGTTGTAAAATTTAAGACCATTATATTGCATTCAAACCAATAAATACATCATTAATTTATAATAACATATAAAGATACCCACATACATGAGTATCTTTTGACTATCATTATTTTAATGTTGACATTTACTTTCCTAATAAGAAAAGGCGAACAATGTTCGCCCCTACAAGAATCTATTAAAGAAATTAGTTTTATTAAAACTAATTTCAACCGTAATTCTTCATTCTTCATACTTAATTCTTAATTATCATAGTTTCTCCATTGACAAAGGTCGGTATTGATTTTGTATTTTTTAAGAAACCAGAGTTTATAATTACTTTATCTTTCCCATCCAATACACCTAAATCTGTATCTAGTAAAATAGTTTTATCAGCAGTTAATGTTATTTTAATTGTTGTTTCATTTTCTATTTTGGCTTCTTCTATATGATTAATAGCATTTCCATTGTTAGAAAAATTAAATTTATGAATAACATCTTTTGTTCCATCATTAGCTACTATTGAAAGTTTACTCCAATCTATTTGGGATTTTATATCTTTGCCTACAGTACGTATTTCATTAAAATTTGTTCCTGTTATAGTTAATATCCCTTTTGGATTTTGGATATTTCCATTTTGATAAGCTACTTTAGTTATTGTAACATTTGGAACTCTGTGAGCATCTTCTACTTTAAAACATACAAATTTAGTTATTTTATTTTCTAAATCAAGTTCATATAGTGATACATATTTGCCTAAATTAACTTTTATATTTTCGCCGCTATTATATCCTATTACTCCTTCATTACCTACTATCTTTTTGCTACCTACTGTTGGTGTCGCTAGTGGATTGTCACTTATTTCATAGGCTAATTTATTTCTGCTATTTGCAACATTATAATCAATTTTTATTGTTCCACTACTGCTACCAGGTAAAACTTTATAATTGGTAATTAAGTTTACTAAATGTGTTCCTATAATTTCCCCATCTGTTGATGTTGGTTCTTTTGCTAAAGCTCTATTACCTTTTAAATCTTTTATAACTCTTACCTTACCATTATCATCCTTATTAAACTTAATTACATATCTTGCTTTTACTGCACTTTCACTTGGATTTATTGTAACTTTAAGTTTATTTGAGTTACCATTACTATCTTTAATAAAGTCCACTTCAAATTCTGTTACTTTAAGAGGATAGTTTGGTTCGTATTGTGAGAAAATATCTAAATCTGTTTTTATGAAAAGTGGATTTACTGTTGTATCTAAGTTTTCACTAAATGGTATTATTATCTCATTACCATTTTCTATTCTATATCCTCTTGAAGACTCTAAAACTACCTCTGGAGAAATTTTATCTACAATTTTAATTGGTCTTGAGGTATCTACTGAGCTACCTGCTGATGTTTTAATTTTATATCCATCAGTTATCGTTAACGCATCTTCTCTAATATCTGTTGGCATGTCTCTATTAGTACGAATTTTTACAATATCTGTACCATCAGTATAAACCTCTGATATTCTTATATCTTCATTATTGTATCTTACATCTAATTTAAAAGCATCACTATATGCTTTTTCAATTGACTTATCAAATCTAACCTTTATAGTTCTTCTATCTTCTGCAACAGCATTGCCTTCTCTAATTGCCTCTGAATATCTTTCAGCTACCTTTGCCTTTGAATCCCTATCTATAGGTTCTCTCTTATAGATATCTTCTAATATATTACCTGCCAAATCTCTTACTGCCATAACTTGTATCTCTGTAAGATTATCTCCTAAATATACAGTTTTGCCATCTATTCTCTCTGGTAAAGTTATCATAACACCTCTTCCATTTTGCACAACAGTTATATCTGTTGATGATGGTAATGGAGTCATTTTATTATCAAGATACACATAATAGTTAGATATATCTTCCAAAGTAGCTGAATTCATCACTTCGGAGAAAGTTATAACTATTCTTCTATATTCTCTATTACTTGCAACAGATAAAATTCTAGGAGGAGTACTATCCCCTACCACAAAATCTTCATTATAATCTAACATTACGTTTTGAAGATGTGTTCCATCTTTTATTCCAAATATTCTTATTGAATTTCTACCTTCTGGGAGCTTATCATACATAATTACCTCTAAAACTTTATAATCGTCTGCTCCCCAATTTATATCCTTAATTCCAAGTACTTTTCCATCTTTATCTTTTATAGTAAAGAATCTACTATCTCTAGAATCCCTATGAAGAATTTTATTAAATCTAACAATTATTGTTTTGTTATTTGAATCTACAGTAACAGATTTAACCTGTGGCCTGCTAACATCTACTTCTGGCCTTACTCTTACGTTTGTCTCTCTAATTTTATTTCCGCTATAATCTTTAACATCTTCTACATATAACATAACTTCATAAGCTGGAAGTCTATTAGAACTCTCTGAGAAATAAAATTCATATTTATTTCCTGCTAATTTATTCATTCTATTAGCTCTTATTTTGTCTCCTCCAGACTTATAGTACACATTTTCAGCTCTCATAGTATCTGGATCTACATCTTCACTAAAGGTTAATATTAATCTTTCTAAGGTTGCAGTAACATGTTCTACTCTTGGAGGAGTATTGTCTTCCTCTACCAAAAACCTATTTTCAGAATAAACTGTTCTTAATCCAACATAATCAGCTACTCCATCAACTGCAAGCTTATGCTCTCCTGGTTTTAATAAATCCCTATCAAAAGCTGTCAATATTAACTCTCTTCCATTGTTGGTCACTGAACCATAAAAGTTTTTACCATCTAATGTAAAATTATTAGAACTGGCTTTTTTAATTGGCTCAGTAAATATAACCTTAATAGCTTTAGTTCCAAGAGAGACCACTTTTTCCACTGCTGGTAATGTGTTGTCTAATGGAGTAAAATCAAATTTTCCATAAATCTCTCTATTACTATAGGAATATACCTTAGAAAGTTCTAAAGTGTATTTTTCTTGATTTTTTAAAACCCTATCATTCACTTCTTTAATATTTAAAATAACTGTTCTTTCATCTTCTAACAAAGTTGCACTTTCAATTTTTATATTTTTATTTATAGAGTAATTATCTTTATCTTCTGCACTTTCCTTATTTACTCTAGCTCCAAAAGTAACTATAACTTCCTTTACATTTGTAGCTTTTACTGAGGTAACCTCATCTTTATCCACTACAGCTTTATATTCTAAAGCATTAAGTATATAATTTACCGTTCTGTAGTTTACTCCTCCACCTACTTCATAAACCTTGCTAATTTTCTCCTGTGATTTTAAAAATCTTTCTTGCTCATAATATAGTTTATCTCCAGCTAATAATATTGGAGAAGAATTCTTAGCGGCAAGAGGTCCTGCTGATAATGCATCAACTAATTCATTTTCCTTATAAGTTCCATCTTTAGTAACATATATTTCCTTAACTTCTTTGCTGCCATAAAAGGCCTTTAAGACCTCTCCATTAGTCTCATTTCTGTTATTTCCATATATTCTTTCAGCTCTTAACTGTTGACGGAGCCCTTCACTAACTACTCCAGTTCCTCCAACAACAGTAATGTCCATTCCCTCAACTACTCTTCTAGCATTACCTATATTACTACCATTTGTTAAAATAATTGCCATATTATTTTCTCCAGCTGGTGCTGCAATAGATAATGCATCTGCAAGTCCCTTTATACCATTAACTACAAAAGCTCTATTGGTATTTAAATTTCTAGCTACTTCTGCTGAAGTTTCATATCTGTCTAATCCATGAATTCTTTCCACAGATATTCCCATATTCTCAAGCTCTCTAACTATAGAATTGCTTACAACACCTGTACCTCCAATAATATAAACCTTTCTAGCTCCAAGCTCTCTTATTCTATCTTTAGTTGTCCATGTCAATTTATCACTACCTGTTAATAATATTGGTGCATTTTTTTCTCTAGCAAAAGGTGCAGCAGAAAGTGCATCAGCTATAGCAGTTCCATTAACTAAAACCACATTATCTGAAGACCTCCATCCCTCTTCGCTGACCTTAACTGCAGTTTCATATCTGTCATTTCCACCTAAATATTTCTTTTCAATTGTATCCCTAGACTGAACAGCAAAAACTCTACAGTTACTCATTGTAAAAGTTAACCCAAGAATCAAAGTTGAAACAATTTTAAAACTCTTCTTCACCATATCCTCTCCCTATTTTTATCAATTTACCGATATAATTAATATATGAAATTATGGGAGGATATGACACTAATTCAATTGACAATTGACGATGGACAATGGACAATTATGGAAACTTCTCCTTTATGGGAGAAGTTATAAATTTATTTTCTTTTTAAGTTACATAGTAACTTTTTATAATAAAAAACTAGCAATGAAATTGCTAGTAAAAATTAATATTCATATTAATTCCCTAATCGTAGCGGCGAACAGTGTTCGCCACTTTTATATACATATCAAAGTTTAATATTAATGTAAAAGTATTATGGCGAACACTGTTCGCCGCTACAAATATCTATTTAAAGAAATTAGTTTTATCAAAACTAATTTCAACCATAATCCTTCATTCTTCATACTTAATTCTTAATCCCTATATGTCCTCTATTGCAAACTTTTCTATCGCCAAGTTTTTTCTATATATCACATTATGATATTTTAAATTCTTCTCCTCTGCATATTGTTTTATGGTTTTTTCTTGAAAGAATATGTTTTCTAATATTTCTTTTTCTATGGGGGATAGGTTGTCTATTGATTTCTTAAGTTGCTGTAGAGTTTCTTTAAATATATACTTCTCTTCTATGTTATCACTAGAATTTAATACATCTATTATTTTAAATCCATTGTAATCTGCTTCTAAGCTAAGGTTGTACCCTTCTTTTACTTTATTTCTTATAAGTGCATAATAATTATTTTTAATTGAAGCAATTACATAGGGTGTAAAAGAATATTTGGTTATATCACAAGCTACTATCGCTTTTAATACGCTGTGAAAACCAACCTGTTCTAAATCTTCTACTTCATATCCAGCCACATAAATTCTTCTACTAAAGTATTTTATATAGTTTCTAAATCTGTCCACTATGGATTCTATGGCTACCTTATCACCATCTTTTGCACGCACCACTAGCTCATTTAAATCATTATACATATTCTATTTTCCCCCTTTAAAAATTTAATTAAAAAGTGTAATTTTAAAATCTTCTTATGGAAAAACAATAGAAAGAATTATAGATATTCCTCATTATGAATTGAGAAATATCTATAATTATAAATTAAAACATTTAAGGAAGCATTAATACTTGCCTATAAATTAGGTTGCAGAATAGTACCTTAATATGATTTTTAAGTTACTATATGATTTATTTTAATTAACAATAAGGTAGGGCTTAATTCAAATGATAAGTTGACTTGCACTTGTTTCCTATAATTATATTATATTACTTTTTATTACATTTTTCAATAGAAACATATAGAAAAATTACGACAATAAACTTGTCCATATGTTGATAAATAAGGGTTTATGGAGTAGTTTGTAGATATTTTAAATCCACCTTAAGGGTGGATTTAATTCACAATTCTGCATTGATTAAGCTCTCCATTACCTAACTGTAGCGGCGAACAGTGTTCGCCATAATACTTTTATATTAATATTTAATTACGATACATATACAAAATATAACTGGCAAACACTGTTCGCCACTACAATAAATCTATTAAAGAAATTAATTTACAAAATTAATTTCAACCATAATTGTCAATTTTTCATTCTCAATTTTCAATTGATTAACCTGTTTTTATAGGTAAAAATCATAGGAGAATTTTATCTTATTTTGTTGTAAATTTTGGTATTATTGTGATATAATTAACTGGTATATTTTATGAATTATTGTATTTTATACAAGTTGCAATTATCTATGTATAGGAGGAGAAATATTATGTATGAAGTTGTTAAATATGGTTCTGTAGGACTTGCTTTTATATGTATAATCTGTATTTTTATATCTTCAAAAAAGAATTCAAAAAACAAAAATAACTAACAATTTTAAGTAGTCGTCTTGAATTCATTATTTTTCAGATGACTAAGAAACAAAGGAGAATTTATGAGTAAAAAAGTATACAATATTTTTGCCAGTATTTTATTGTGTTCATTGCTTTTAGTAGGTTGCTCTAGTAGTAATACTCCTAAAGTGGACAACACTTCTAAGAATAATACCTTCTCTGGATCCTATGAGAAGGATATACAAACTTTCAAATCATCTTTTGTGAAAAAAGCTCCTTCAATTGATGAATATGAAAATTCAACACCTCCACCATATGCTTCAAAAATTGAATATGAATCTGATGGATTAAAACTTAAAGCATGGGTTTTAAATGACCCAAAGGATGGTTATAAATACCCTGCTGTGGTTTTCATGCATGGTGGTTTTTCATTTGATGAAAGTGATTGGGCTGTTGCGGAAGATTATATCGATAGAGGCTATGTAGTTATGACACCTATGGTTCGTGGTGAAAATGGAAACCCAGGTAATTTTGAATATTTTTATGGTGAGGTAAAGGATTGCATTGCTGCTGGAAAATATTTAGCTAGTCTTCCTTATGTTGATGAAAACAATGTATTTTTAATGGGACATAGTGCAGGAGGTTCTTTAGGAGTTTTAGCATCATTAACAGATTCACCATATAAAGCTATTGCCACTAACGGTGCATCATATGGTACAGAAATTTATTTTGAACAAAGAAAAGAACGTATACCATTTGAATATAATAAAGATGAAATACATATACGCTCATCTTATGAGTACATAAATAGTATAAAAACACCTGTTTATTCCTTCGTAGGTAAGGACGATGCAGGAGTAATGTACTTATCAGAAGAATTTGAAAATCAAGCCAAAAAATTTAATGTACCATATAAACTAATACCTATAGATGGAGATCATAACGAATCCCTAGATGAAGCTATACAGTTAAGCGCAGATATATTTGATTCATATGTGGAGAAGAAATAGTTAATTCAATTCACAATGCAAAATTCACAATTGTGGATATTTCTCAGCAGTAGCTGAGAAATTTAAAATTGATCCTGTAGCGGCGAACAGTGTTCGCCACATATTGTTGATTAATATTAAATTATAAGATATAGTCAAAAAAACTGGCGAACACTGTTCGCCCCTACAATAAAAAACTAGCAATTGTATTGCTAGTTTTTAAATTTTTTTAAAGAAATTAATTCGTGAAGAATCAATTTCATCCTTAATTGTCCATTGTCAATCGTCAATTCTCCATTGTATAAATTGTTTATCCTAATAAAGATAGAATAAAATAAGCTAATACATTAGCTGCAATGAAACTTAATGCAGATACAATTAGAGTAAATAGAAACTTTAAAAATTTATTAATTTGTAGTCTACAAATGCCATAATTGATAGAAACTGCAGCACCGCAGTAAAGTAGAAGTAAAGGTAATAAATACCAAATTTTAGTATACCATTTTAATAGTTCTACTACTTGAATTACCTCATCACCAACTTTAAGTTTAGGAATTGGATCCATGCTAAAAGCTTTATTGGTCCAAGAAGCTAGGCAATTCTCACCATTAGGCATGTGAAAGAAAATAATAAGCCAAAGATATTTAGTATATTTTTTATCAGGCAAGGAGTTAGGTTCTGCTCATAGTGGGTCTATGTGCAGGTTCTGACGACGCAGCATGATGAAAAATAGGCTAATATACTGGATTGTTATTTTCTTGAAAATGCCTTGTTATTAGTAATAATCATTTCACGCTTTCCTATCTTTTCCACTGGAATATCATCAATAAGTAAACAGGGAGGTTTAAATCCTATCCTCTCAACTTCAACTTTTCTGCCTTCAAACCCAGCTAAATCAATCTTATACCTCATGAGTCACCTCTTTATGTAAATATCTTTATTCAATTCACAGTTCACAATTGTAGACATTTCTCAGCGATTGCTGAGAAATTTTAAATTGATTCTTTTCTTTTTTTGAAATTACACAGTAACTTCTTTCTCAAAAAAACTAGCAATTGCATTGCTAGTCAAAAAAATTTATTCAAAGAAATTATTTTTTCCTAAAAACAATTTCCACCTCAATTGTGCATTGTGAACTGTGCATTGTGCATTATATAAGTTGTCCATTGTCCATCGTTAATTCTCCATTGCATAAGTATTTTACATCATTTAGTAAAGATTTTCAATTTATTTTAAATAAATAATAAATTAATTATATAATTGATGATTATGGAAAACATTCTAATAAGAAAAGAAATTTTTAATTAATTTATCTTAAAAGTTATAGGATGACTCCTTATAAAAAACTATTAAAGAATTAATTTCCATCTTAATTCTTCATTATCGTAATCTCTCCATGGTGTTAGTTTCTATATCTGGGGTACAAGTATAATATGCATGGCATAATATCTATGTCATTAAGCAATACTTTAATTATATTGCATATATCCATAGTACTTAGTTAAGCTTCTTGAGTATTGTTCCAAATTATACTACGCCTCAGTGGAATCCTAAATAGCTTCACTATTGTTCCCCAGTGGTGAAAAAAACTAGCAATTATATTGGTAATAAAAAATTAGTTTGACCAAAACTAATTCCCATCATAATTATTTATCCTTCATATTTAATTTCCAATTTACGTAAGTTTATCATTGACTAATTTTTTAACTTCTTATATTTCTTTTAGAAATGAAAAACAGTTGTTTAATTTTTAAGTTCTTTTAAAAATATAAAATAACTTTTATCCATATATAATTGTTAATATTGCTCTATTATATATAAATAAGGACTAATCATATAAATATGATTAGTCCTTGCTTTAATATTTTTCTATTACTTATTTTTATGCAACATTTATATCAAATGTGCTTGTTACTGTTCCACCTTTTCCATCATCAGCAGTAATAGTTATTGTTACTTTTTTACCTGCATCGCCTGCTTGAGGAGTATATTTGAAATTGCTTCCTGCAACAGTTCCTTTATCTGCTGTTAATGTTAGTGCATCACCATCAGCATCTTCAAATAAATCGCTTAAATCTACTGTTAATTCAGTTCCAACTGCACCTGCTTGTGCTGTTATAGGTGTTTTTACAGTTGGGTTATTATTTACTGCTTTTGTTACAAGCCCTTTTTCAGCATTAATTATAGCTGTTTTTGCTGCATTAACTTCTTCTAATGTTTTTCCTGTTACATCAAATTTTAACGCATTTGCTAATGCTGTCCAACTATCTGTTGTATATTTAGTTTCATCTAAATTTAAGCCTTCTACTCTTTCTTTCTCAGTATTGAATGCTTTTACTGCTTCTGCTAATTTTTCTTCTGCATCTTTTTGTGCATCTGTTTTACCAGTTACTTCTTTTTCAGCATAATGTGTATCTTCTAATGTTGAAGTATTTCCTGCTATATCTTGGATGTATTTAGCTTCTTTTCCGTCTCCAGCTAATTCAACTTTGTATTTAGCAGTTCCGTCTACTTTTATTTCTATTTGGATAGTCTTCTTATCATCTTTTAATGAAGTAACATAATCTTCACCTGCAGTTAATACTGATTCTTTGCTACCTATTTTAGTAACTTTGAAGTCTTCAGCATATAATCCTATTAAGCTTGCATTGTCTTTTAATTCTTCAGTGAATGGTACTTCTATTATATTTCCATTAACTTTATATTCTTTTGTATCAGCTACTACTTCTGGTGATATACCATCATGTAATTCAGCTGTTTCTTTAGCAGCGCCTTTTAATCCAGCAGCTGTTTTTATTGAGTTGTTTTCTTTAACTGATAATGTGAAGTCTTTAGTAGATGTTGGTAACTTATCATCAGTAGTTATTGTTACAACTGCTCCTTCAAAGCTAACTTTCTTAATAGAGATATTCTTTCCATCTTTGTCTTTAAGCTCAAAGTCACTAGTAGAAACTCCACCAATAGATTGGTTAAATCTAACTTTTATAGTGTTTCTGTCTTTAGCATCACCGTTAGCAGTTTTAGATATTTTTGTATCATAAACAGCTAATTTTGCTCCTGATTCTTTATCAGTTTTAATTTCTTGTTCTGATTTGAATCCTTCAAGTTGCATACCATCAATATCTTTTAATCCATAGAATTCAATTTTCTTTAAGTTGACACCAAATTCAACTGTTTTTCCGTTAATTTTTTCTGGTAAAATTATTCTTACAGCTTTACCATTTTCAATTACTTCAATTTCTGTATCCTTTGGTAATCCACGAGTTGCACCATCGAATAATATTGAGTAATTGCTTTCTGTACGTAATGTTTCAGCATCCATTCTCTTATCAAAGCTTAAGATTATAGTTCTATCTTTCTCGCTTGTAGCAATACCTGTGCATTTAGGCTTATCTGTATTTTTAGTATCTATTTCCTTTTCATAAGGTAACATAGTATTTTTTAAATAAGTTGCATCTTGAACTCCATCAATTTTGATAGTGTTCTTTCCTGCTGGAAGTTTTTCTATTAGAGTAATTTCTACTATGTTGTTGTCACTACCAAATTCAATTTTGTCTATTCCTCTAACTTTTCCATCTTTGTCTTTTATAACGAAATATTTTTCTTTTAAAGAATCCTTAAGAATGTTTTTGCTGAATTTTACAGTTATAACTTTACCATCTTCATCAACACTTACATTTCTAACTACTGGTCTAGTTTGGTCAACTTCTGGTTTAACTTTTATTTCTTTTTCTTTTATTTCATTATCACTGTAGTCTTTAACGTCTTCTACATACATTGTCATTTCATATCCAGGAAGTCTTTTTTCTTCTCCTTCGAAATAGAATGTATAAGTTTTTCCGTCTACTTTTTTGTATTTGTTAGCTCTTATTTTCTTATCATCTTTTTTGTAGTATAAGCTTGATTCGCTTATTGAATCTGGATCAACATCTTCACTGAAAGTTACTATAACTTTTTCTAATGTTGCTTCAGTTTTTTCTACAGTTGGAGCTGTTTTATCTTCAACAACTGTGAACTTGTGTTCAGAAGATATTGATTTGAAATCAGCATAATCTTCTGCTCCTTCAATTTCTATTTTATGATCTCCTACTGATAGTTTGTCTGAGCTGTATTGTTTTAATATTATTTCTCTACCATTATTGTCGATTTGACCATAATAAGTCTTTCCATCTAATTTAACATTGTTAGAAGTGATTTTCTTAATTGGTTCACTAAATACAATTTTAGTTGCTTTAGTTCCTAAAGATTTAACTTCTTTAACTTCTGGATATGCATTATCCATTGGAGTGAATTCGAAATCTTTAGCAACTATTTCTTTGTCTCCAGCTATTACTGTATCTACAGTTAATTTATATTTCTTTTGGTTTGATAATACTTTTCCATTATCACTTTCTTTTATTTTTAATACTACAGTTCTTCCATCTTCTTGTAGAACTGCGTCTTCTATTTTAATGTCATTGTTTATTGAGTAGTTAGTTGCATCTTCAGCTGAATCTAAATCAACTTTCATTCCAAATGTAACTACAACTTCTTTTAAGTTAGTAGCTTTTACTGAAGCAACTTCAGCTTTGTCTACTACATCTTTAACTCCTAGAGCTGTCATTAAGTCTTTAACAGTGCTAGTGTTGATTCCGCCACCAACTTCATAAACTGTAGCAACTGCGCCTTGTCCTTCTAAGAATTTCTTTTGTCCATCTGCTAATTTGCTTCCAGCTAATACTATTGGAGCTCCTTCTTTACCAGCAACTGGACCTGCTGCTAATGCGTCAACTAATTGGTTTTCTTGAGCTGCGCCATCTTTAGCAACATATACTGATTTAACTTGTTTATCGCTGTAGAATTTTTTCATTACTTCAGCGTTAGTTTCATTTCTGTTAGCTCCGCCAAGTCTTTCTGCTTTTAAATCGCTTTTGATTGAGTCAGCAACGACAGCGCTTCCTCCAACAACTACAGCTTCTTTGTCTTTAGCAGCATCTTTAACTGATCCTAAATCTTTACCGTTTGTAAGTAAGATAGCCATATTGTTTTCAGCAGCTGGTGCAGCAACTGATAATGCGTCTGCTAATCTTCCATCTAATCCGTTAACAACAGCAACTTTTTTAGCATCTAATTCTTTAGCTACTTTTGCTGATGTTTCAAATCTGTCAACACCAGATATTCTTTCTACTTTTAATCCAGCTTTTTCTAATTCAGCAACAACTTCTTTAGAAACTACGCCTTCTCCACCTACTACGAATACGTTTTTAGCTCCTAATTTTTCAATTCTTTCTTTAGTAGCTTTTGTTAATTCTTTAGCATCTGTTAAAAGAATTGGAGCATCTTTTAATTTTGCAAGCGGTGTAGCTGCTAATGCGTCAGCCATAGCTAAAGCGTTAACTAAAACTACGTTGTCAGCTTTTTCCCATTTTTCACTTACTTTTACAGCTGTTTCGTATCTGTTGTTTCCAGCTAATAATTTTTTCTCGATAGTCTCTTTTGATTCAACAGCGAACACATTAGCGCTCATTGTTGTAAGAGTAGCACCAAGTAATAGTGTTGAAATAACTCTTGAACTTTTTTTCATCTTTTTACTCCCCTTTTCTTTTTAGTAAATTCATTCTGTCTAATGCTAGCTTACGCTTCTCTCAGCATTTTATAGAACATTTCCTTCTTTAGTACATTCACTACAAGATATTTAAATTCATCTCGTCTGCGATCCTTACCATATCTTCTAATGTATTAAGGGTATGTTCCATAATTATACTGAGGTGCCTCAGCTGCATTAGAGCTTTACATGTATAATTTACATATTAATAATTAACAAAGTTAATTTTTAACAAAGTTAATTTTAAACTAAATTAAAATCCCCCATGATATTAACAAAGTTTTATGGATTTTTTTCTTTCCATAGAGTATACGTTTATAGTATAATAAAAGTTACCAAGTAATTATTTTTTAATAAAGATTTAATCTTTATTAAAATTTTCATCTTTTTATTTTTCTATGGAATATTTTATCCGTAAACTTGCACTACCTTTAATATAAAAATACTGCAATATTTTTATATTTAGACATTTTATCATGCTAGGATATTTTCTATCCATTATTGGATAGTCACTATCTACAAAAAGATAGCTGTGCATTTATTTACTATTACGGATAAGATATTCTCTTTTTTTCTTCTTTTTCCTTTCAACTTTTTTTATATTTTTTTATTTTTTTTGTCTTTTTTTATTGTTTTTTATTTTTTTAAATTTCATACAACTTATCTAAAAATTTTGGTTCATTTACCATAATTTAACCGACAAATTTTGTGTTTTTTCTACATTTGTGTAATAATTGCAAAACAATTTGTAATTCCTTCAATTAACTTTCTATGAATTCTTGAATAATTAGGCTTCCGTTAGTATTTAGGTTATAAGAATTAAAAGTTTTAATTCTTATCAATTTTATTTTAAAATTTTCTAAAAAGTTTATTTTTAATTAAAAATTCATTATATTAAATGCTAACCTTTACCATATATATTATTAATTAACTAATTTTAGAACTTCTGCAGTAGCCATTATTGGATTTTTATATCCTTTTACTCTTCCAAAGAAAATTTGTTTTCCTTCTCTATGAGTTTCCACAATAGTTGTTCCTTTTCCAGTGACATCATACCAAACTACTTCTCTATATACATTTTCTCCATTTTCAAGAATAGCTTGTACTTTATTAGGTAATACATAACTTTCTTCTGGTTTTAAAGTTACTCTTATATCCTGTATAGAAGTTATATCCTCTTCTACTGAAAAAATTTTAGTTATTTTTTTATCGGAATCTTTTTCTTTACCAATATATTTATATTCCCCAAGATAAGTGGTATCTATATAGGTAGTTTCTTCTCCCTGAGGATTGTACCAAGTAATTTCTTTTCCTTCATAAATTTTAGGCAGAGATATATCATAATTTACTAAAAGTTTTTCTACATCATCATCGCCTTTAGTAAGCAATGCTATGTTTTTTTCTCCCTGTGGTGATACTATCTTAACTTCCTTTGGAAATGCGTTTAGCGCCTTTGCTCCTACCACAAACATAAGTATAACTATAAAAGTTAAAAATTTATTACCTTTCATATAAAACATCTCCCTTCTACAATTGACAACTTTATTCAATTCACAATTCACAATGCATAATTCACAATTGTGGATATTTCTCAGTTATTACTGAGAAATTTTAAATTGATTCTTTTTGAAGTTATAGACTAACTTTTTATGAAAGATTAGCAATCACATTGCTAATCAAAAAATCTATTAAAGAAATTATTTTTCCTAAAAATAATTTCCTCCTTAATTGTGAATTGTGCCCTGTGCATTGTGCATTATTTTAAGTTGTGCACTGTGCATTATTTTAATTTCTATTAATAAATATTACCATTATTTTACAGTAGTATTCCACTATAGAACTTAAATTCCTTCATAAAGAAGAAAAGTTTTAAAATTTTTCACACATAAAAAAACTAGCAATATAAAATTGCTAGTTTAAAATCCATTAAAGAAATTATTTTGCTTAAAAATAATTCCGTCCTTAATTGTCAATTGTCCTTTGTCAATTCTCCATTGGCTAAAGCATTCTATTCATAAAAACATTTCGTAGAAATAAATTCATTATAAATTCTAATAAATAATTGTTTATTATTATATTTAACATATATCCTAAGGATACTATATAAATTATTCTGTCTTTATTTACTCTGAGGCTGTTAACTAATCCTAGAGTTATTGATACAAAGAAAGCTACCATTAATGTAGCTAGTATTGCTACCATAAATATAAAATTAGCATTAATTAATATTAGTAGAAGTAATATTAAATATCCTACAGTGTAATACAATAATGATGAAGTTACAATTTTAAATATATCCATATAAGTGTTTTTGCTTCTAAATATTTTACACATTATATAAATACATAATGTTATCAATAGAGCAAATATTATCATGGAAACTAACGAAAGGCAAAATATGCTACCTGCACTTAAAATTTTACTATTTTGTATCTCATTTGCAAAGGTACTGAAGCCATAAGGCATTCCTCCATATAACATACCTTCTCCAGCAGTAGCATTTAAAGAGGCTACTAGACGATTAATTACCACTCTTACCATACCCGCTGAAAATAATGAATTTATTATTGATATAATTCCTAGTAATATCCAAGTAGTACCACTGGTAAGCTTTTCTGTGATTCCCTTCATTGTTTCAAAAGGCCTTATGAACATTCCCTTTATCAAATTTAAAATACTGTACTTTTCTTCAAAATTTTCTTCTGGTGTATAACTCTCAAGTTTTATTTCCTCTTGGAAAGTTTCTTCATTAATAATTTCACCATTAACTTCAGCATTTTCATTGTTAGCTTCATTCTTTTCTGTACTTTCCTCTACAGAAGAATCTTCCTCTAGTTCCTTACCACATACTTTACAGAAGCTTATATCTTCATCATATCGTATGTCACAGTTTTTACAACGCTTCATTTTACTTCCTCCTTATTTTAGTATTTACTATAATTGTAACTTATACAATTATATTTACATATATCCTTTGCAAAAGATTCTTATTTTATAAACGTTAGGCAATTGAAAATTGACAATGGACAGTGGACAATAAAGTGGCGAACACTGTTCGCCGCTATAATAAATCTATTAAAGAAATTATTTTGATTAAAATAATTTCAACCTTAATTCTTCATTCTTCATTCTTAATTCTTAATTATTATAGTTTCTCCATAAGATTAGCTAAGTTTATTAGGTCTTGCTCCAAATCATACTGCACCCTTAAACAATTGAGAATTGACTATTGACAATGGACAATTATTGATACTTCTCCTTTATGAAGAAGTTTTAAATTGTTTTATTAAGAATCTCTCTAAAGAAATTAATTTGCAAAATTAATTTCAACCATAATTATCAATTTTCCATTCTCAATTCTCCATTGATTAAGTTCCCCAGAGGTGAAAAAACGATGAACAATGTTCACCGTTATAAAAAATCTATTAAAGAAATTATTTTGATTAAAAATAATTTCCACCTTAATTGTCAATTGTCCTTTGTCAATTCTCCATTGAATAAGTTGTCAATTGTCAATTTTCCATTCTCAATTGCCTTACGCTGCTATGTCCTTTTTATTAGTAATATGCTTCTTATGTGATAGCTTTTTATATATTAACCAGTAGGTTATTCCTACCATTATAGCTCCACCTAACATATTTCCTAGAGTTACTGGTAATAAATTGTGTGCTGCTCCTTTTATTGTTAAGTTAGATAATTTTTCTGGTGTTACATGAGATGCTTCAACAAATAATGCATTACCTTTTGCAAGTAAGCCTATTGAAAAATAATACATGTTTGCTACACAGTGTTCAAATCCAGCTATAACAAATACGAAAATTGGTATAAACCCCATTAATACTTTTCCTGGCACTTCTTTTGCTGCATATGTACCCCATACACTAAGACATACTATTATGTTGCATAAAATTCCACTAAAGAATCCTTGAGATAATGTAAGATTTGCTTTTGTAGCTGCAACCTTTATGGCATATCCCCCAACGGCTCCTCCATTTAACTCAAGTAATCCTGCTCCATACACAAGTCCTGCTATTATTGCTGCTCCTATAAAATTACCTATATAAACTAAGCTTAAGTTTCTTATCATATCACTAATTGATATTCTCTTTTGTGCTACTGCTACTGATAATAAGCAGTTTCCAGTAAATAACTCTGCTCCACATACCAAAACAAATACTAATCCTACTGGGAAAACTATACCGGCCATAACTTTTTGTAATCCGAAATTAGTTATGCTATGTGAAGCCACCGCTGATCCGTATGCTCCTAACGCTATAAATACTCCTGCCAACATTCCAAGAAGCAATGTCTGAGATGTCCTATTTTTAGCTTTTTTAACCCCCATTTCTTCAACATACTCTGTTATCTCTAGTGGTGATAACATCAACTTTTCCATTTACTTGCCCCTTTCACTTTACCCCTCTAAAGCATGTATTTAACACATTTAAAGGTTTTCATAATCGTTATATTAAACAGCACCGTGATTATTATATTTTAGCTTTAGAAGGAAGTCAAGGTTAGACAATTGACAATTGAGAATTGAAAATTGACAATGGACAATTGTGGATATTTCTCAGTAAAGACTGAGAAATTTAGAATTGATTCTTTTTAAAGTTGCACGGCAACTTTTTATGAAAAAAACTAGCAATTGCATTGCTAGTTAAAAATTAGTTAAAGAAATTAATTCTTTAAGAATTAATTTCCTCTTTAATTGTCAATTGTCCATAGTCAATTTTCCATTGACTAAGTCCTTAATTGGCTAAATTTTCTTTTGTTGTTTTTACTATAGAGTTAAGGATTCTACATATTTCATTACATTCCGTTAATAGATGCCTTGCTTCTTCTGTTTCTAAATATTTTGTTTCTATTAATAGTTCCAGCCAATATTCTGATTCTCTTGCTTCTTTAAGAGATAAGTTCATTTTTGATAAAAAGTCTTTTTTACTTTGTGCTTCTAATGCTTCTTTTATATTTGCACCTATACTTGTACCTGATTTTAATAATTGCTTTGATAAAATAAACTCTTTTTTCTCCTCACTTAAATATCTATACAAATTTATAACTAAGATAGAAAATCTAAAGGATTTTTCCTCTATTAAATTAGTTCTCACAGTAAACCTCCTAAATTTAATTTATATAGATAATTAACATAAATAGGAAATACTATACATTATACAATTGAGAATTAAAAATTGATAATGGATAATTTATGAAAAAAACTAGCAATTATATTGCTAGTAAAAAAATCAGTTAAAGAAATTAATTCGTTAAGAATTAATTTCCTCCTTAATTGTCAATTGTCCATCGTCAATTCTCCATTGCTAAAACCATTGTATATTATATATCTGCAGTTCATCTAGTTGCAGGTAGTCTGTTATGAATTCTTTTGGGAAGGTTTTAGCTAGTATTTGTTTGAATTTTGTTAGCTTTTCTTCCGTTGGCTTTTCTAATCCTTCTTCTTTGTATTCTGTTTCTGTGAAGAAGGTTCCTTGAACTTTATAGGCAGTTTCATGATTTATTATATATAGGTTATTTTCTTCATCTAATTTTAAGTTACCAAATACAGTTGGAGGTAATTCTGTTCTTTCGATATTAGAGATTTTATAGTCTTTGTTAAAATTTGCACTATATATACAATCTTTTACCTCACCAGTCTCTAAATTTAAGGAAAATGTTTTAAATACTATTTTACTATAGTCTTTTGAAATTACAGCATCTTGTATTTGTTCTTCATTGTTTTCCATCTCATATATTAACTTATCATTTATATATAAATTAGATTTATGGCTAGGATCATTTCTTTTAGTTTTACTATATAATAGTTCTTGACCATCATTATATATTCCCATTAAAATGCCTTTAACAGAATTCACTTGCTTTTTAGAATTTATATCATATATTCCATAAGATAATACAGATGGATTTATATGAGCTGTAACTAATATATGTTCATCATCTAACCATTTAATCTCTGTTATGTTTTTTAAATCTTCATCCTCTATATCTATAACATCTATTTTTTCTTTTTTTATATTTTGAATCACAATTTGTGAATTATTTATCGTATTTTGATCTTGTTGAAATTTATAGGCTATGTTTTTATGATTAGGACTTAGAACAAGTAATTCTTTTCTTTTACTTGGATCTCCTACTACTTTTATTTCTTCTTTCTTTTCATCATAAATGTATATATTGTTGTTTCTTTCAAAAACAGCTTTTAGATGTGCTTTTTCTGTCAATTTAACCTTGTTATCATCTTTCTTATCACAACCATATAATAAGCAGGAAGCTAACACGACAAAAAGCAATAATAAATTAACAAACTTCTTACTTTTACTTCCTTTCTTAACTAGCATTTCCTCTACTCCCTTACTCATACTTTTCCTACATCACGAGAATAATTATACTCCTTAATATATACGTGTATCAATACAGAAAGGTTTTATTTAAGGTAATTTTAATAATAAAAGTTATACAATTGAGAATTGAAAGTTGACAATTGACAATTATGGACATTTCTCAGCAAAAACTGAGAAATTTAAAATCGATTCTTTTTTAAGTTACATAGTAACTCCCTATAAAGAACTAGCAACTATAATTTTTTCTATAGTATTAGCTAAGTTTATTAATGTTGCTTCAAACTATGCTGAACCCTTAAACAATTGAGAATTGAAAATTGACTATTGACAATGGACAATTATTTATACTTCTCTTTTGCAAGAGAAGTTTTGAATTCATTTCTTTTAAAAGTGACGCAGTCACTTTTATTAAAAAATCTATTTAAAGAAATTAATTTATCAAATTAATTTCAACCATAATTATGCATTGTCCATTCTCAATTCTCCATTGATTAAACTGTTCCCCAAAGGTGGAATTTAATTGACTAACTTTTTTATGCATATAAAAAAAGAACACCTAAATTACTTTAGGTATCCCTTTAATTTATATTTAAGTTCAAGTGTTATCAATTAAAAATTAAAAATAGTTTCATCTTTATATTCTATTCCCTATTTAAAATTAAATGCTTATTTATTTAAAGCTTTTTCTACCACTGATGAAATTAGGTTTTCATCAGTTATATATGGTAATGTAATATGATCTGTTGATGAATGTTTTTGATTGTATTCTATAGAAGTTTCTATTGAGTGAGGGTTTCTTGCCCAAGCTCTTCTAGCAACTCCTCCCATAACATCCCATGCCATAGAAGATTTAATTATATCGTCTACTCTTTCACTACCATCAAGCACAAGACCAAATCCACCATTTATCGATTTGCTTGTTCCTACTCCTCCACCATTGTGAAGTGCTATAAGACTCATGCCCCTTGCCGCATTTCCTGCAAAGCATTGAACAGCCATATCAGCCATAATATTACTTCCATCTTTTATATTAGAAGTTTCTCTAAATGGAGAGTCTGTTCCACTTACATCGTGATGGTCACGACCTAACATTATTGGTCCAACTTCACCTTTTCTTACCATGTCGTTGAACTTTAATGCTATATCTATTCTTCCTTGTGCATCTTGATATAGTATTCTAGCTTCTGTTCCAACTACTAGCTTATTTTTCTCTGCATCTTTAATCCAGATGTAGTTATCTCTATCTTGTCCTCTTCTATTTGGATCAATACATTCCATAGCTGCTTTATCAGTTTTTATTAAATCTTCATGATTTCTACTTAAACAAACCCATCTAAATGGTCCATAGCCATAATCAAATAACATAGGTCCCATTATATCTTCTACATAAGATGGGAATATAAAACCATCTTTCTCATCTACACCATTTTTAGCAATATCTTTTGCTCCTGCATCATATACTGCTTTCATAAAGGCGTTACCATAATCAAAGAAATATACTCCTCTAGAATCCAATATCTTAATCAGTTCATAATGTTTAAGCAGGGTTTTATCTACTAATTCTTTAAATTTCTTTCTATCTTCTTTTAAAAGTCTAGTTCTTTCCTCAAAACTTATGCCCATAGGTGCATATCCACCTTCATAAGGAGCATGGCATGAGGTTTGATCTGATAATAAATCTATTTTAATATTTTTATCTACAATATATTGTAGTAAATCAACAACATTTCCATGATAAGCAATTGAAATTGCTTCTTCGTTTTTAACTTTTTCTAAAGCTACTTTAAATATTTCATCAAGATTATCTGAAGCCATTGATACCCAGCCTTGGTCTAATCTTGTTTTTATTCTTGAATAATCAACTTCTGCAACTATTCCAACACCATTAGCTATTTCTATAGCCTTAGGCTGTGCACCACTCATTCCTCCAAGTCCTGATGTTACAAATATTTTTCCTCTTAAATCTCCATCTTGAGGAACTCCAAGTTTTGACCTTCCTGCATTTAATATAGTATTGAAGGTTCCATGTACTATACCTTGAGGTCCTATATACATCCATCCTCCTGCAGTCATTTGACCATAGTTGGCAACCCCTAATTGGGTAGCTGTATGAAAATCTTCTGGATTATCAAACATACCTATCATAAGCCCATTAGTAGTTATAACTCTTGGAGCCTTCTTAGAACTTCTAAATAGTCCTAATGGATGTCCTGATTCAACAACTAAAGTTTGTTCATCAGTAATATTTTCTAAGTATTTCATTATAAGTCTATATTGCATCCAGTTTTGACATACTTGTCCTGTCTCCCCATAAGTAACAAGCTCATAAGGATATAATGCTACATCAAAATCTAGGTTATTATCTATCATTACTTGGAAGGCTTTACCTTCCATACAATTTCCTTTATATTCATCTATAGATTTACCATAAATTCTTCCCTCTGGTCTGAAACGGTAACCATAAATTCTTCCTCTTGTTAATAATTCTTCCATAAACTCTGGAGCTAGCTCTGCATGATACTTTTCTGGTATGTATCTTAGTGCATTTTTAAGCGCAAGTTCTGCTTGAGCTTTTGTTAATGTAAAGCCTCTATCCGGAGCTCTTCTAATATCGTCTTGAAATTTTGGCATATTAGGTAGTTCATCTTCTAATTTAATAATCATAGCTTTTTCAATATCTAAATTATTTAACATATAGCCACCCCCAAATACAATTTACAATTTAAAATAATTCTATCTCTAAAATTACCTTTTACAGGTATCTGAAAGAAAACAACAAGTCAAAGATATTAGTTTATTTTATATCGAACAAATTATCAGTTTATACTCATAGTAATATCTGACAACATAATATGATGTAAAATAAGCTAATATAGTGGCTGCTTATTTTTTCAAGTACCTTATTACAAGTTTTTAATTGTACAAAGTTATTTCTCTCAATCATCAATTGTGTATAATTTCTATAAATTACTTAAAAATTACTTTTATAATAAGAAATTAATATATTAAAAATTAATTTCCAAAATACAATTTACAATATATAAATTAACTAAACTTTAAAGAATTGTCTTTACCCCATTATGAATTCTTAATTGTACAAAATTATCTTTCTTAATTGTCAACTGCATATAATTCTCAAAAATAATTGAGAACTTTTAAATTTGATATTATGATTTTACTTTACATAATTATTTTTTCAAATTATTATGTTTTTAATATCATTTGCATATCATTATCAATTGTCTATGACATTATCTTAATTGATAAAATAATAAAATAATGCATTACAAAGAAATATTAAACTACACATTACTCTATATTCTTTATAAACTCAAAAAATCCTTCCAAAAATACTAACTTTTTTCACAAATTAGTACATTATATCTTTTTGATACATAAATTCATTATTTTTACTTTATTACATTAACGCGTTAAAGTGACTTATGCAATTGAGAATTGACGATTGAAAATGGAGAATTGCAGATATTTCTCAGTAGAAACTGAGAAATTTAAAATTGATTATTTTTTTGAAGTTACACAGTAACTTTTTTATAAAGAATTAATAATTATATTGCTAGTAAAAATTAATTTTTATGTTAATTACCTAAACCACAGTAGCGAACAGTATTCGCCATAACCATTATATTGTAATATATATAAAAAATGGCGAACAATGTTCGCCGCTACAAAATTATCTTCTATCACTGATGTGCAGTATAATATAACACAATATTTATATTAGTTAGTATTTGTATTATATTGATTCTCTTAACTAATGTTAGCTTAAATTTTGGGTATTGTTCTGAACTATACTGCACCTCAGGGGAACCCTAAAGGGTTTCACTACTGTTCCCCAGAGGTGAAAAAACTAGCAATTATATCGCTAGTGAAAATTAATTTTCTTGTTAATTACCTAACTGTAGCGGCGAATAGTGTTCGCCATAACTATTACATTATGATATTTATAAAAAATAGCGAACAATGTTCGCCATTACAAAAATCTATTAAAGAAATTAGTTTGATCAAAACTAATTTCTACTTCAATTGTCAATTGTCAATTTTCCATTGATTAAGTTGTTTCTCTATTTAAAAACTTTATTTAATTCTTCTGTTCCTTCAACTACAAATCTTCCATCTCTAATTATATCTATTTTCTCTCCATCTTTTGTTATTACCGAGATAAACTCTAGTCCATCATACGGAAGGGTTATATCTGTATGACAACCTGTATATGCTTCCTTTGGATTTGTTTTTCTTAATATAGATTTTTCATTATCACGGGCAATAATTTCTTTATTGTCCGGATTATAAACAGGTAAATCCTCGCAATATGAGAAACAAGTATCACCTACTGCAAAGTGAGGTCCCATTTTTTCAACTATTAGTATTGGAAGTAAATTAACTATTCCATACTTTTGTGCTATAACATAGGCAAGTGTATTAGTGCCTATAGCAAATTCCCCTAATGGAAGAGTTTTATTTGGGAATAATAAATTTTCTTGAATATATTTTTTATTTTCTTCTTCCTCTTCAAAATTAGTACAATTGTATTCCTCAATAAATCCATCCTTAAATTTTAGTTCAAGATTATTGTATTTTAAATCATCTAAATAAACTTCTTCAACATGAAGTATTCCGTTAGTATCTTTTAATACTGGAGACGTAAATACCTCTCCTACTGGAATATTAACATCAGCAACACAATTTTCAAAGTTAGTTTCTTTTTCTGGATTTTTAAGCTCATGCATTTTAACCATTATATCTGTTTTATTTGTACCTTTTCCTTTTACATGAACAAATTCACCCTTATCTAATACATCTATAATTTTTTGTTGAATTACTTCATACTTCTTACTCTCTAACATGTTTATTTCTAATGTATCTTCAAAGATTTCCTCAAATTTTTCTCCTATTTCAGGAGTTGGGAAAGCTATAATTGTAAAACTTGTCTCTGACTCCGGAAGATACTTATCTTGTTCTCTTCTGATATTATTATTACATTCTTGGAATAACTCTGATTGTTCTTCACTCAATTTTAAAGCTTCTTTTTTACTTTCTGGCGCGAAAGGTATTTCTCCAAAACTTTCAAAAACTAATATTCCTGAATATTTTGCAAGATCTTCTTTAAATTCTTCTAGTTTTTTCTTAGAAGCTTCTATTTTTAAATCAGCATATTCTTTATTAAAGAATAATCCAATATCAAACCTATGGTCGTAAGTTAATTGCTTATTAGCATCTGTAGTAGTTGCCTTTGGTAAAATTGAATCCAGTCCATATACTTTAAGCTTTTTAATAAGAGCTCTAGTTATTTGTTCTTGTCCTACATAAACTATAAGTAAAGCTGTAGATTTTTTAGTGTAATCTTTATTATCCCTTTTAAATCCACTAATATAAGCTTCACATACTGTATTTGCTATTGTATCTATCTTGTCATAATCATTTAAAAATTTAGCAGTTTTTATTTCATTGTCACTTATATATTCACCATATTTAAATAGATATCTTAAATCTGATAAATCTTCATTTTCAACTATAGTTTTTACATAAGAACTTGTGTTTATAAATAAATCTGATAATCTTTCTTTAGCTTCAAATTCTACAACTGATTTTTCAAATTCAAAAATAAGATTTTTTATTTGTTCTGCATTGACTTCATGATTTATAACATAATTATATAAATCTAAAAATAATTTGTTGTAAGCATTAATTCTAGCTTTTTTATGCAAAAAAGCATATTTTATATATTCTCTGTATTTATTAGCTAACATTGAGGCTATTTTACCTAATTCTTCCCCAAAAACCTCAACAGCATAGCTTGGATTACAATAGCTTGTCTTGTAATTTTCACCTCTTATAGGCTCGTAAAGTTTATGATTTTCTTCAAGTAATTCTTCAAAGCTTTTAGATTTGAAATACTCATCATTTAATTTTTCTTCCAAATCACAAAGATTAGATATAAATGCTGCTATTTCTCTTAAAAATAAGCAAAACTTACTAATATCACAACAACATTTTTCTTTTGCAGCTATAGATTTTATTATAGCTACAGAGTTTTTATAATCTACCTCATTAAAATCGCAAAGATTCATAGTGCGTCCCCCCTTTTATTGTATAAAATACTACCATATATTGAGAAAATAGACAACGTATAAATCAATTCACAATGCATAGTTCACAATTATGGACAATTGTGGATATTTCTCAGTGAAAACTGAGAAATTTAAAATTGATTAACTGTAGCGATGAATAGTGTTTGCCATAACTATTACATTATGATATGCATAAAAAATGGCGAACAATGTTCGCCGCTACAAAATTATCCTCCATCCCTGAGGTGCAGTGTAATATACTGCAATATTTATATTAATTAATATCTAAATTATATTGCTTATCTCCACTAATATTAGCTTAAATTTTGGGTATTATTCCGAACTGTACTGCACCCTTCAACAATTGAGAATTGAGAATTGACAATTCTTAATTGCCTAACTATCTTTCTCCAAGTTTTAAATTTGGTATGGCATTTAAGGTTAAGTCTGAGGTTCTTCCATTTAAGTATTCAAAATATGCTGCGCTTCCTATCATAGCTGCGTTGTCGGTACATAACACCATTGGAGGGAACAATACTTTTATATCATTTTGCTCTCCAGCTTTTATCATGGCTTCTCTTAAAGCAGAGTTAGCTGCAACCCCTCCAGCTATAGCAATTTTGTCTACTTTTTTTATTTTGCAAGCTTTTATAGCATTATCTACAAGTACATCTACTACTGCCTTTTGAAAAGATGCAGCAGTATCAGCTACGTTTATTTCTTCATTTTTCATTTTCATTTTGTTTAAATAGTTTAAAACTGACGATTTTATTCCACTAAAAGAAAAGTCTAAGCTTTCTTCATGGAAGTTTGCTCTAGGAAACTTTATTGCATTTTCATTTCCTTCCTTGGCAATTTTATCAATTTTAGGTCCTCCAGGATATCCAAGTCCTAAAGCACGAGCAACTTTATCAAAGGCTTCCCCTGCTGCATCATCTCTAGTTTCTCCCATTACTTCAAAATCTCCATAGTCTTTCATATGTACTACAAAAGTATGTCCACCTGATACTACAAGAGTTACAAAAGGCGGTTCTAACTCTTTATATTCTATAAAATTTGCGCTTATATGTCCTTCTATATGATTTACTCCAATTAACGGTATGTTTAAGGAATAAGCTAAAGATTTAGCATATTGAAGTCCAACTAATAATGCCCCAACTAATCCTGGTCCATAAGTTACTCCTATTGCACTTATATCTTGAAAAGTTAAATTAGCTTCATCTAATGCTTCTTGAACCACTGCACTTATGGCTTCTATATGTTTTCTTGAAGCTACCTCTGGAACTACTCCTCCAAATTTTTGATGTATATCTATCTGAGAAGATATTATATTAGATAATACCTCTCTTCCATTAACCACTACCGCTGCAGAAGTTTCATCACAACTTGACTCTATGGCAAGTATTTTAAAATCCTTCTTCATAATGTCACCTACTTTTTTACTTTGTTTGATTAAAAAAGTTATTAATCCTTACTATTATACACTTTCATTATGTTTGTAATCAATTTTTCTAGAACAACTTTTTAAAGCATGCTTTACATAAAAGAGTTTTGCCTTTGTTTGCAGATATAGCATTTTCTCTTGAAATGCCCTTCCCACAAATTTCACAAAGTAGAGTATTATTATTTTCTTTCTTTTCTTTTAAATTATTGTTACCTATCTGATTTTTTTTATTTGAAGGCGGCGAATATTCTATAGGTTCTTGAGGATTATCTAATTTCTCTATGGAATAATTCATTTTATAGATACTTTCTCCAAATAATTCAAGCTCAAAACGAGGATTTTTTTCGTCATAAAATTCTTCTATTATAATTCTTCTAACTTGAGCATCATTTATAATAAGTCCACTTTTCTCTACACCATCAAAAATACTTTTAGTTATATTATTTGTATCAGGATGACGCTTTCGAGATTTATAATAAACTTTTAAAATTGCGATTAATGATTCGCTAAGTACTATATTAGGATTTTGTATTCTACATTCATAAGCTATTTCTTCCTCATAAAGTGCATATCTATCATGATATTTTCCTGATCTATAAGGAAGTATAGCTCTACCATTTATATTAAAAAGCTTAAAATTAGATTTAGAAATGGGTGAACCTTTTACTATAACTTTTGCATAATTCTTACTCATAAATACTCCTTTTCGATCAATTAACATTACTAAATTATAAATAATTGTTTTCCTAATTCTAAAATTATAACACAAAACATATGTTTGCACATAATTTACTTCATAAAATTTAACATTTTCATGACCTATTTAACATTAAAATAACTTGAATTTGAATTAATATTGGGCTTAATATATAATATATATTTAAATAACATAACCTAATAATAGGTATTTAAGCAATCAGGGGGCACATTATGGCAAAAAACAAATATACAAAAAGTCTTTCAGTAACTCTTATTAATACTATAGTATTTATAGGATTTCTCCTTCTTATTGATTCTTATAGAAGAAATGAAGCAATACATGAAATCTTTATAGCTGGTGCTATTTATTTTGGAGTTATATATGTAGTTCAGGTTATAACTTGTAAGTTAGAAGAAAAAGGAGCTATTGTTGAACCTGAAACTAAAAATAAAAAAAATACTTAGAGACTTTTTATAAAAATAATTAATGTTACTTAACCAAAAGGATATCTGAATACTTCAGGTATCCTTTTTTAATTAACAAAGTTATGCAATTGAAAATTGACGATTGACAATGGACAATCGTGGATACTTCTCTTCTATAAAGAGAAGTTTTAAACTGATTTCTTTTTTGAAGTTACACAGTAACTTTTTATAAAAAACTAGTAATTGTAGTTTCTCCATAGTATTAGTTAAATTTATTAGACACTGTTCAAAGCTATACTGCACCTCATGGGAACCCTAAAGGGCTTCACTACTGTTCCCCAGAGTGAAAAAAGCTAGCAATTGTATTGCTAGAAAAAAATCAATTAAAGAAATTAGTTTTATCAAAACTAATTTCAACCTAAATTTTCAATTATCAATTGTCCATTCTCCATTAATTAGATTGTTCCTTGAGGTGAATTAAATTCACAGTGCCCAGTTCAAAACTTACGATTACTAAAAATAATTTATTAATAATTCAATAGTTATTTACCAAATTAATTATACATATAAATAACTAAAAGGTGGTGATTTTATTAGATTAAAAAATATTTCTTTAAAAACTAAATTAATATCATTAGTTGCTATTTTTCTTTTGATTTTAGTTATAATTTTTTCTATTAATTTATCTATAAAAAATAATAGAGAAGTAAAAAAAGAAATGATATACCATCAATTAATAGATGTTAAAGAACTTATTACTGTTAAATATAATTATTCTCATATAATATCACTAAAAGATAGTTTTAAATTTAATGATTTAGTAATTCCTTTTACTGAAAAATCTCTTATTTTGAAATATGATGGTTATATAAAGGCTGGGGTAATTTTAGATAAATCAGAGATAACGCTAAAAGGTAATAAACTAATTATCACCTTACCTAATTCGATTATATTGGACCATATTATAAACGAGGACGATATATCAATACTGGATGAAAGAACTTCTATATTTAATCCAATTCAAAGCAATGATGTATTCGAAGAAATTTTAAAATCTAAAAAAGAAAGAGAAGAAGAACTAATTAAAAGTGGTTTTTTAAATGAAGCAAATGCCACCACTGAAGAATTCTTAAAAAATTTCTTTGAAGAACTTAATTATGAGGTAATAGTGGAGTTTAAATAATTGAGAATTGACAATTGACAATGGAGAATGGAGGATATTTCTCAGCAATTGCTGAGAAATTTAAAATTGATTGTTTTTTAAGTTACACAGTAACTTTTTATAAAAAAAACTAGCAATGTAATTGCTAGTTTAGAAATTTATTAAAGAAATTAGTTTGATTAAAACTAATTTCATCTTTAATTGTCAATTGTCCATTTTCAATTCTCAATTGTCTAACTACCAGCTTCCAGATGAACCTCCTCCACCGGATGAGCCTCCACCGAAGCCGCCACCACCTCCTGAGGATCCACCTCCGAAACCACCAGAGCCACCTCTTCCGCCTCTTCGTCCAATCCCACTAAAGAATAACATTCTACATATTCTTCCTCTATTAAATATAACATCTATTATTATTAAGAATATTATAAAACCTATACCTATATTTCCTAAAATAGAGTTTCCACTTTCTTGAGGACGAGAAACTTTCAAATTTTTTTCTAAGGTTACATTATATTCTTTGGCAATAGCATCAGCAAATGTACTATATGCTTCTAAGAGCCCTAAACTATATTCTCCATTTTGAAATCTAGGTTTTGCAACCTCTTCCATCACTTGATTTGAGTATATGTCTGGTATAGCTCCTTCAAGACCTCTCCCTACTTCAACTCTCCATTTTCTATCTTCTACTGCTACAAGTATTAAAAGCCCATTGTCTTTATCTTTCTTACCTACTCCCCAAGCTCTAAAAAGCTTATTAGCATAATCTTCAATAGGATAATCCTCTAAAGATTTTATTATTACAGTGGTCATTTCTGCAGAAGTTTTCCTTTCAACTTCCCCTCCTATTGCTATAAACTGTGCTTTAGTGCTTTTATCAGTTATTCCTACATAGTCATTTATATATTCATATTCTGTAACTTTAGGAAAATCTATTGCCGACGCAGCTTTAGGAAGTATAAAAGTAATTAATAAAAAAAAGCTTAAAATTAAAGTTTTTAACTTATTATTTTTAATTAGCCTTCTCATAGATTATCACTTACTTAAACTCAACTTTTGGAACTTCTTTAGCACCTTCAGCTGCTTTATAGAATGGTTTTTCATCAAATCCAAACATAGAAGCTACAATATTAGTTGGAAATTTTCTTCTTTTACTATTATACTCAGATACAATTCTATTATAATCTTCTCTTCCAATTGCTATTCTATTTTCTGTTCCTTCTAAGGCAATAGTTAAATCCTTAAAGTTTTGATTTGATTTTAATTCTGGATACCTTTCTACAACTACTAAAAGTCTTGATAATGCACTTGAAAGCTCTGCATCTGCATTCGCTCTTTCTTCTACTGTTTGAGCACCAGATAATTTTGCTCTAGATTCTGCAATTGATGTAAAAATTTCTTTTTCTTGTGATGCATAACCCTGAACGGTAGATACCAAATTTGGTATTAAATCTGATCTTCTTTGAAGCTGAGCATCGATATTTGCTTCAGCAGTTTTTACCTGCTGATCTAATGAAACAAGTTTATTATATGTTCCCACTACTGGAAATAACATAATAACAAATACAACAACTACTATTAATACTGTTCTTAAAGTTTTTCCCATTTTAAAAACCTCCTTTAACAATTGACAATGGACGATTGACAATGGACAATTGTGGATATTTCTCAGCAAAAGCTGAGAAATTCAAAATTAATTGTTTTTTGAAGCTACAGAGTAACTTTTTATGAAAGATTAGCAATAACATTGCTAATCAAAAAATCTATTTAAAAGAAATTATTTTATTTAAAAATAATTTCATCCTTAATTGTCAATCGTCAATTGCCCATTTTCCATTGATTAAGTTGTGAATTATAAATTCTGCATTGTTTTACAGTTTTCCAAGTTCAACAAATAAACATTGATTATTTTCTATGTTGAATCCTAATTCCTTTGCTTTATTTATTACTTCATCATTATAGGAACCTGGTTGGAACCAAAGGTTGTTTATTCCATGTTCTTTTATAGTTTCTAGAGAATTTAATGCAATTTTAGGATTTACAATTACACTTATACCTTCCACCTTTTCTGGTAATTGTTCTACAGAAGAAGCTATTTTTATTCCTTCAATTTCATCATATTTAGGGTTTATACCATATACTGTATAACCTTTTTCTCCTAACCTTTTTAATATTTTGTATCCAAATTTACTTTGATCATCTGTTGCACCTAAAACAGCCCACTTTTTTATCTCAAGCATTTTATTCATAATACATCTCTCCTCCTTAGGTATTTGTAATAAAATAACTAGTTAAATATAATAAGAATATTTTCTGTTGAATACAGAATAATTTACACTAATAATGATATATAAGCAAATTACACTAAATCAAATTAAAAGAAAATACATATCATATTGAATAGCTATTTATCAATACCTTAATTAATATTTATTAAATTATTATCTCCAGTAAACTCATATATAATGTTTATATTTTAAAATAATCATCATCTTATTACAAAAACATCTAACAATTTATAAAATTATTAGCTCTAGCGATATAAAATTTAACCATTATTCTAAAATATCACAATATATTTATATTATATTATACCTATTAAAGATTTTTGTAAATAATGTATAAAAATCTAATATTTTTGTGTTAGCACTAATCCAATCTTTGTTATATAATATAATATATAAAATAAGTGCTATATTATTGTGTATATAGTGTAACACATTATTTAATGGAGATAGAACCGTTGGAGAACAGTCTTATATAATTCACAGTTCACAATGCAAAATTCGCAATTTTGGATATTTCTCAGCAATAGCTGAGAAATTTAGAATTAATTTTTTGAAGTTACGCAGTAACTTCTTATAAAAAACTAGCAATAAAATTGCTAGTAAAAAGTTTATTTAAGAAATTAATTCGTAAAGAATTAATTTCTACCTTAATTTTGCATTGTGAATTGTGCATTATGCATTGATTAAGTTGTTTTCTCTCGCTGGTTAATTAATTAAGTTAAGCAATAGAAAAGGAGATTTAAAATGTTGCCATTAAATGAAATAAGTGTTGATATAATTGAGGATGATTTAAGATATCTTAAACTTTTATCTCACAAGTTCCCTACAATTTCAGATGCTTGTACGGAAATTATAAATCTTCAAGCTATATTGAACTTACCAAAAGGAACGGAGCACTTTCTTACAGATATTCATGGTGAATATGAAGCTTTTAATCATGTTTTAAAAAATGCTTCAGGAGTAATTAAAAGAAAAGTTAATGATATTTTTGGAAATACTCTAAGAGAGAGCGAAAAAAAGGAGTTATGTACATTAATATATTACCCTGAACAAAAGCTTGAGCTTGTAATGCAAGAAGAAAAGGAACTTGATGATTGGTATAGAATAAATCTATATCATCTTATAGAGATATGTAAATTGGTTTCTTCTAAATATACTAGATCTAAAGTCAGAAAAGCTTTACCACCTGATTTTGCATATATTATTGAAGAACTATTACATGAACAGCAAATCAGACCAAATAAACAAGATTATTTTAATGGTATATTAGATACAATTATAAGAATTGGAAGAGCAAAGGAATTTATTATTGCTATTTCTCATGTTATCCAGAAACTTATAGTTGATAGACTTCACATAGTTGGAGATATTTATGATCGAGGCCCTGGAGCTCATATCATAATGGAAAGTTTAATGAAATATGATAATATAGACATTCAATGGGGCAATCATGACATATTATGGATGGGAGCTGCTGCTGGCTGTGAAAGTTGCATTGCCAATGTTATCCGTATTTCTACAAGATATGCTAATTTAGAGACATTAGAAGAAGGTTATGGCATTAATTTATTGCCACTAGCTACCTTTGCTATGAACACTTATAAAGATGACCCTTGTAAATCTTTTAAACCAAAAGATACTGCTGGGAATTATAAAGAAAAAGATTTAAAGCTTATGTCTCAAATGCATAAAGCAATTTCCATAATTCAATTTAAGCTTGAAGGAGAAATAATCCAAAGAAGACCAAGCTTTAATATGAAAAATAGATTACTTTTAGATAAAATTAATTTTGAAAAAGGTACGGTAATGGTAGATGATAAAGAATATGAGCTTAACGATATAAACTTTCCTACCATCGATCCTAAAAATCCATATAAACTTAATGATGAGGAAAAAGAATTAGTTTCTAGATTAAAATCTTCATTTTTAAGTAGTGAAAAGCTTCAAAGACACACTAGATATTTATTTTCTAAAGGAAGTCTATATTTAACTTATAACTCAAATCTTTTATATCATGCTTGCATTCCACTAGATGAAAATGGTAAATTTAGAAAAAGTAAAGTTGCTGGAAGACAATATAGTGGTAAAGCTTATTTAGATATAGCTGATAGAATTGCAAGAGAAGGTTATTTTAATAAAGGCAATTCAGAAACAGACCTATATGCCATAGATTATTTATGGTATTTATGGTGTGGAGAAGATTCTCCTCTATTTGGGAAAAATAAAATGGCAACATTTGAAAGATATTTTATTAATGATAAAACAACTCATAAAGAATGTAAGGATCCTTATTTTGGATTTAGAGATAAAGAAGAAATTTGTAATAAGATATTAGAAGAGTTTGGATTAGATCCAACTAGTTCTCATATTATAAATGGACACGTTCCTGTTAAAGCTGTTAAGGGAGAAAGTCCTATAAAAGCTAATGGTAAATTGCTAGTTATAGATGGAGGCTTTTCAAAGGCATATCAGCCTGAAACGGGACTTGCAGGATATACACTAATTTATAACTCCTATGGATTACAGCTTGTATCACATGAACCATTTGAATCTACACAAAAAGCAATAGAAGAAGGAAAAGATATATTATCTTCCTCTATAATACTTGAAACTACAAAATCAAGGCAAAAAATAAGAGATACAGACATAGGAAAAGAGTTAATAACTCAAATTAATGATTTAGAAAAACTCCTTATGGCTTATAGAAAAGGTCTTATTAAGGAGCTTAAATAAATATATATTTAAAAATTCTTAACAATCCAAAAGGGGAAGGTGAAAGCTGACCCCTATTTTTTTATATGAAAACTTTACTTTATTTAATTCAATTCACAATTCACATCTTAAAAATTAATAATGAAGAATGAAAAATTTATGGATACTTCTTGCTTATAGGAGAAGTTTTTAATTGATTTATCCTAAAGTTACACAGTAACTTTTTCTAATAAAATATCAATTGTATTGTTATCTAATTTTTCATTCTTCATACTTAACTCTTCATTCTTATAGATTCTCCATAGTACTAGTAAAATTATCACGTATTGTTCCAACCATACTGCACCTCAAGGGAACCCTAAAGGGCTTCACTACTGTTCCCCAGAGGTGAAAAAAATGGCGAACAATGTTCGCCGCTACAGAATCTATTAAAGAAATTAGTTCAGCTAATACTAAATTCCTCCTTAGATTGTGAATTATTCTAAGTTGCGCGTTGATTAAGCAAAAAAAACAATACCCACAACAAGGAGGCTATCTTGTTGTGGACATTGCTTGTGTTTCGGTTTTTTAATATTTTAATATTAAAAAGGGGATAGATATTAATTACCTAAAGATAATTTATCAACTAGCGTCAATTAATTATCTAAGGTTAACTAATTGCGTAAATTAATTGGTTTTTGGCATCTTTACTAATTATTTTAGATGCCTAATCTATTCTAATTTTAAGTTAGCTGTCATTGTCTTTCCATCTCTTACAAATTCTACAGGTACTACATCCCCTTCTTTGTAAGAGTCTTTAATTTTATTTATTTCTTGAACTGTACTTACCTTTTTATTAGCAAATTTGACTATTACATCTCCTGGTTGAAGCCCACCTTTTTGAGCTACACTTAGGCTTTCTACCTTTTCTATATAAATTCCAACAGGTAACTTATTAGCCTTTGCTAATTCTTCATTAAGATTTATACAGGAAATTCCTAACTTTAGTACTGGTTTTGTTAAATTATCAAGTTTATCAAGTACTTCATTTATTGGAATTGAGAATCCTAAACCTTCTACTCCCTGCTTACCTATTTTAGCAGTATTTATTCCAATTACTTGACCTTTAGAATTAATTAGTGGTCCACCACTATTACCTGGGTTGATAGCAGTATCAGTTTGTATTAGCTTTAATGTTTTACCATCTTCAAACTTCATTTCTCTGTTTAAGGCACTTATAATACCTGTTGTTACTGAACCAGAGAATTCCTTTCCTAATGGATTTCCTATAGCTACAACCTGCTCTCCAACTTCTAGTGCATCTGAATCACCAAACTCTAATACTCCTGGCATTTCTACTTTTTCTGTTATTTTAAGAACTGCCAAATCTGCATCTTCTTGATAATTTACAACTTTAGCAGAAACTTCTTTACCATTATGGAATATTACTTTAACTTCTGAAGCCCCTTTAATAACGTGATAGTTAGTTAAAACAGTTCCATTTTCGTTAAATATAAATCCCGAACCAATTCCTTCTTGAGGTTCAAATTGCCATCCAAAGAAGTTCGAACTTACAGTTTTAGTAGCAACCCCTACAACTGCTGGAGAAACTTTCTTAGCAATCTCCGGTATGTTCATTGAAGCTGTATTAGTCAATGGTGCAGAGGTATCATTATTTGTTTGTGGTTTAGAAGATATATTTTTATTATTGCTATTATTTATTATGCTGTAAGTTATAGTACCTCCTACTGCTCCACCTAAGAGTGAGCAAATAAGAGCTATAGCTATATAAGCACCAAATTTTCTATTCTTTTTTTGTTTTACAGGTTTCTCTACTGTAAAACTAGTATCATATATATAGGTTTTTTCCACTTCATTATTTGAGTCATTAGAATTATTAAACTCACTCATAGTATTTAACCTCCTTATCTCAACCCTGTAACTAAATATTAGTATAGTTATATGTCAATTTTGTGTCTTTACAATGACATTTCAATGTCATTATAAAAAACTTTAAAATTTTATAAAATCTTTCCCCCTATATTGTATGTGAAAATGTTATTCAAAACATTATTTTATTAGTATTATCTCTATGTTAATTAAAGATAATACTCTATTAATTAATAACGAAGAATAAGAATTTGTGTAAACCTCCCCCTTCTACAATGGATAATGGAAAATTGTCAATGGACAATCATAGACATTTCTCAGCAAAAATTGAGAAATTGAAAATTGAATTTTTGAAATTACATAGTAACTTTTTGTAAAAGATGACAGCTATATTGCTAATAAAAAGTTCTACTTAAAGTGGCGAACAATGTTCGCCGCTACAATAATGTGTTAAAAAAATTATTTGGTTCAAAAATAATTTTAACCATAATTCTTCATTCTTTATACTTAATTTTTAATTATCATAAATCCTCCATAAAATTAGTTAAATTTATCGTGTATTGCTCCAAACTATACTGTACCTCAGTGGAACCCTTATACAATTGAGAATTGACTATTGACAATGGGTACTTATTGATACTTCTCCTTTATGGAAAAATCTTAAATTGTTTTATTAAAAATCTATGTAAAGAAATTAATTTACAAAATTAATTTCAACTATAATTATCAATTTTCCATTCTCAATTCTCCATTAATTAAGTTCCCTAGAGGTGAAAAAATAGTGAATTTTAGATTGTAAATTATTCTAAGTTGTGTACCGATTAAGCAAAAAACAATACCCACAACAAGGAGGCTATCTTGTTGTGGGTATTGCTTGTGTTTCGGTTTTTTAATATTTTAATATTAAAAAAGGGGGATAGATATTAATTATCTAAGGTTAACTAATTGCGTAAATTAATTGGTTTTTAGCATCTTTGACTAATTATTTTATATGTCTAATCTATTCTAATGTTAAATTAACTTTCATTGTTTTTCCGTTTCTCATAAGTTCTACGGATACTACGTCCCCTTCATTGTGAGATTCTTTAATCTTATTTAGCTCTTCAACTGTACTTACCTTTTTACCGTCAAATTTAACTATTACATCTCCTGGTTGAAGTCCACCTTTTTGAGCTACACTTAAACTTTGTACATTTTCTATATAAATTCCAACAGGTAAATTATTAGCTTTTGCTGTTTCTTCATTAAGATTTAAAGCAGTGATACCTAACTTTAATATTGGTTTTAATAAGTTATCAAGTTTATTAGATGCTTCATTTATTGGTATTGAAAATCCTAAACCTTCAACTCCCTCTTGGCCTATTTTAGCAGTATTTATACCAATTACTTGTCCCTTAGAATTTAGCAATGGACCTCCACTATTTCCTGGATTAATAGCAGTATCAGTTTGTATTAATTTTAATGTTTTACCACCATCAAATTGTATTTCTCTATTTAAAGCACTTATAATACCTGTTGTTACAGAACCAGAAAATTCTTTTCCTAACGGATTTCCTATAGCTACAACCTGTTCTCCAACTTCTAATTCATCTGAATTACCAATCTCTAATACTCCTGGCAATTCAACTTCTTCTGTTATTTTAACAACAGCTAAGTCTGCATCTTCTTGGTAATTTACGACTTTAGCTGTGACTTCTTTGCCATCATAGAATATTACTTTAACTTCAGAAGCACCTTCAATAACATGATAATTAGTTAATACATATCCTTCCTCATTAAATATGAATCCTGATCCAATTCCTTCTTGTAATTCAGATTGCCATCTAAGAGAATTTTGATTTATAGATTTTGTAGCAACTCCTACAACTGCTGGCGAAGCTTTTTTAGCAATTTCTGGTATACTCATGGGTGATGTATTGTCTACTGTAGTAGAAGTATTAGTAACTGTCTCTTTATTAGAAACTGAACTATTATTATTAATATTATTTATTACAGTATAAGTAGCTGTACCTCCTACAGCCCCTCCAAGTAATGAACAAATAAGTGCTATTGCTATAAGACTTCCAGCTTTTTTACTCTTTTTTTGTCTTTTAGGGTTGTCTACTGTAAACTTCGCATCATATATGTAGGTTTTTTCTACCTCTTTACCAGTTGTATTGTTAGAATCGTTAAACTCATTCATGATATATAATCTCCTTCCGTTAATGTTATAACTAAATGTTAGTATAGTTATATGTTTTTTTTGTGTCTGTATAATGTCAATTCTGTGTCATTATAAAAATTTTATTTTTAATAAAATTAAATATAGTTAATCTTTTTTAATAATTTTTGAGATAGATTTCTTATCATTATGAGCTTAATTCACAACCTATTAATTAAAAATTAATGATGAAGAATGAAGAATTTTATGTACAAAAGAAAAATGGCGAACAATGTTCGCCGCTACAAAAAATATATTTAAAGAAATTAATTTGGTTAAAATTAAATTTCTCCTTAATTTTCAATTATCCATTGTCAATTCTGAATTGACTAAACTGTTTTATTTATTTGCATAAATCTCTATAATTTTTAGTATTACTTCAACAGCTTTTTCCATTGATTCAATTACAATGTATTCAAATTTGCCGTGGAAGTTATGTCCACCAGTAAATATATTTGGAGTTGGTAATCCCATGTAAGAAAGCTTTGATCCATCTGTACCTCCTCTTACAGGTATTACAAGTGGTTCTACATTTAATTGCTTCATAGCTTCTATTACAGTTTCAACTATATGCATTTCAGCTTCAATTTTTTCTCTCATATTATAATAAGTATCACTTATATCTATTTCAACAATTCCTTCACCATATTTTTTATTTAGTTCTGAAGCTATTTCTTTCATATAGTTCTTTCTAGCTTGGAATTTATCCATATAAAAGTCTCTTATTAGGAAAGATGCTTTCGCTTCTTCTACTTCCCCATGAATTTCGTCAAGCATATAAAAACCCTCATATCCTTCTGTAGTTTCAGGTCTTTCATTTTCAGGAAGTTTATTTATATATTCCATAGCTATTAAGCTAGCATGTATCATTTTACCTTTTGCTGAACCTGGATGAACATTTCTACCATGGAATTTAACTTCAACACCAGCAGCATTAAAAGTTTCATATTGAACTTCTCCAATTTCTCCTCCATCTAATGTATAGGCAAAGTCCGCATTAAATTTTTCAACATTAAAATTATTGCATCCTGTTCCTACTTCTTCATCTGGAGTGAAAGCAACTTTTATAGTTCCATGTTTTATTTCTGGATGATTTATTAGATATTCCATAGCTGTCATTATTTCAGCTATACCTGCCTTGTCGTCTCCACCTAATAAAGTAGTACCATCTGTTGTAATTAGTGTTTTTCCTATATAATTTTTAATTTCTGGAAAATCTTTTGTTGATAAAATTGTATTCTCATTTAATTTTATATCTCCACCATCATAATTTTTAACTATTTGTGGATTAACATTTGTACCAGAATAATCTGGCGCTGTATCCATATGAGCTAAGAAACCTATTGTTGGTACTTTTTTATCTATATTTGATGGTAGTGTTGCTGTAACAAAACCTTTATCATCCATAGCTACATCAGTCATACCTATCGCTTGTAATTCTTCTACAAGGCTTTTTCCCAAAACCAATTGTCCTTCTGTACTAGGCAATGTATTCGAATTTTCGTCACTTTTAGTATCATATTTTACATAGTTTAAAAATCTTTCTACAAGTTTTGACATTATTATCCCTACCTTTTTCATAAATATTTGCAATATTTATTTTATTATATCACCTTCTTAAATTCACCTCAATTAAGAAAGATTATACAATGAAAATTTGACAATTGACAGTGGAGAATTATTGATACTTCTCTTTCATAGGAGAAATTCTAAATTTATTTCTTTTTAAAGTGACGTAGTCACTTTTATTGAAAAATCTATTTAAAGAAATTATTTTGCTTTAAAATAATTTCCATATTAATTGTCAATCGTCCATTATCAATTCTCAATTATTAATCTTGTTATGTATAAATTTTCAAGTTTTCTTGATATAATAATATTGTTATCACATAAAGGGAGGTTTAAAAAATGATTGATTTATCAAAAGGTTTAAGCTTTGATTCCTATTTAAAGAAATCGCAAGAAAAGTATGGAGATATTCAAGATAAAGCTTATAATAATACTGACTTATCAAAAAATGCTAAGGAAGAGATTAAAAAATTAGATAAAATTATTCATGCTACTGTGTTTACTGAAGGCTTTTGTCCAGATTGTATAGTTACAATTCCATTTATACAAAAATTAAGTGAAGAAAATTCTAACTTAAAAATTCATTACATGCCAAGAACAGGCTTTGAAGATTTCTTAGAAGAAGCAGTAGGAAGTAAGTCCATTCCAACTATTATAACTTTTGACGAAGATATGAATCCTAAAGGTGCGTATGTAGAAACTCCAAAGGAGCTTCAAGAAAAGATGGTAGGATTATCACAAGAAGAAAGAAAAGCAATCTATAGTGAATATAGAAATGGAAAATATAATAGCTTAATTGAAAAAAATTTATTGGATATAATACTATAAAAAAATCGTGACTTTTAGTCACGATTTTTTATAATATTAAATAATTTTATAAATTAATACTTTTCTCCAAATTGATCTACAACTTCCATATCTTTCTCCAATATCCCATGAGCATATCTGATTTCTATTATTATTCTTATATAATTTATGAGTACAACTATTAATGCTATTAATATAAGTATAGTAATAAAAATATATAATCTATACAAAGTAAAGTTAAATCCAGATGCTGAAGAAAGTGCCACAACTAGAGACCATATTAATATTATACTAGATAATATTAAAGATACGATAATAGAATCTCTAAAACCTTTCCATACTTTTTTGATTTTTAAAGCCCAGAAATTCTTATCTTTCTCCTCATACATTTTAGAAATTCCAATACATATAGAATACACCCCAAATAAGATTATAATACTTAACATAATTTCAATTAGCATGTATGGGCCAGCACTCTTTAACATGTGAATAATTTCTTCTTTAGATTCTATCATTTCTGGAATTGATACCTTAGATGAAATAAACAATGTTATAATACTTAATCCCAATATAGTACTATAAGAAATTAGCGCATTTTTAAAGTGCTTGTTTTTATCCTTTAACTTATAGCAACCATAAGTTATTAATACATATCCAATAAGACTGGTACTAAGATTTACTTTATCCAGACTTTTAATTGGAATATTAAACAATAAGATAAATCCCCAAAATATTGCATTTAAAGGTAACATATCTTTCCCCCTTTTAATTATTTACAAAATTTTATAAAGCCTCTATATAACATATTCCATTTTATGAACTTAATTCCTTTAATGTTTTTATATTGATATTAAATTATAATATATACAAAAAAAGTGACAAACTTAACTTAATTCACAATTATAGATATTTCTCAGCATTAGCCTTTCACCCCTGGGGTCTGTAATAAAATCATAGGTTTTTAACAAAATAAAAAGTAGTCACAAAATCTAAATCTGTAACTGCTTTTTATATAAGACTCCTGGGGTGCAGTAGGATAAGGTGCTGTATCTGCATATTGAATGATAGTTTAATGATATTGCTTATCTCCACAATATTGGTGTAGGCTCACTAATTTTGGCTCCAATTTATACTGCACCTCAGGGAAACCCTAAAGGGCTTCGCGCTGTTCCCCAGGGGTGAAAACAAAAAAACTAGCAATTGTATTGCTAGTAAAAATTAAATTCCATATTAATTACCTAATCGTAGCGGCGAACAGTGTTCATCATAATATTTTTTATATTAGTATTAGATTTTGATATATATAAAAAAAGTGGCGAACACTGTTCGCCGCTACAAAAATCTATTAATGAAATTAGTTGAATCAAAACTAATTTCCTCCTTAATTGTGAATTGTGCATTGTGCATTGATTAATCTTTTCCATTAAAATATTCACAATGTTGAACTATTGGACATTCTTCACATTTTGGCTTACGAGCATTGCAGATTTTTCTTCCATGCCATATTAAGTAATGATGAGCATCACTCCACATTTCCTTAGGGATATTTTTCATGAGTTTTTGCTCTACCTCATCTACATTCTTTCCTTTTGCAATTCCAATTCTATTTGAAAGTCTAAATACATGGGTATCAACAGCTATTGCAGGAACTCCAAATGCATTGGATAATACTACATTAGCAGTTTTCCTTCCCACACCTGGAAGCTCTATAAGTTCCTCCATAGTTCTAGGTACTTCTCCTCCATGCTTTTCTAAAAGCATTCTACAGCATCCTAAAATGTTTTTGCTCTTATTTTTATAAAAACCACAACTTCTTATTTTTTCCCCTAGTTCTTCTTCTGTTAAAGTAACCATAGCTTTTGGAGTATTATATTCTTTATATAATTCTTTAGTAACTATATTAACTCTTTCATCAGTACATTGTGCTGATAGAATAGTTGATATTAAAAGTTCAAAAGGCGTAGTAAAATCAAGTCCACATTTTGACCCTCCATAAACTTTACTTAATATATCTAAAACTTTTCCTCTATTCTCTTTATTCATTATATCACCCTATTTCTTAAGTTTAATAAGACATCTAAAATAAAATAATAAGTCAAAGATGCGACGTCTATTTTATGATAGACAAGTAGCCATATTTCGCCCATAGTTTATCTATGAATTAATTATTCTGATGCAATATGACTGAAAATAGACTAATATACTGACTAGTTATTTTTTGAAGATATCTAATATTTCTTAATATATTATATCAACTTTAACTTATAATACACAACTTTTCAATTAACAATACATAATAAAGAAAAGTTTATATTATATTTCATTAAAAAATTTATCTATCTTTTGTTAGTTATCTTATTTTACAAATTTATTTTTAAAATTTTTCAATAATATGAATAAAAAACTAGTAATTAGGCAAACTAATTAATGAATACGATAAGAAAACTCCAAATATAACAAAGACATAACATATTCTTATTAATAAAAAATTTAAGAATATTCCTTAATTGCAATTAACAAAAAGACTTACTAGAAAAATTTCTAGTAAGTCTTTTTGATTTTTCTATATGATTTCTTCAAGAATTATAGTTCTTTTATAAAATTTAAATTTTTTATAAAAGTTTAATACTTCTTCATTCCCCTCAGCTACCCCTATTATTTTTTTCTTTGAATCATTCTCATTAAGATAAATTAATGCTCTTTCCATTAATTCTTCACCTATTCCCTGGCCTCTGTATTCTCTTTCTAGGTAAAGAGAATCAACTTCACCAACTAAGTCTAAATTTATTGTACTTATACAATAGCCTATATATGTTCTTCTATCTAAATCTTTAACTAAATCTATATTTACCTTTAAATCTTTATTATAAAATTTCTCTTTTCTAAGTTCAAAAGTAAATTTTTCGTAATTATGCGAAAAATTATTAGAATTTCCCCTATGATGATTATTTAATTTCTCCCATAGCGGTTTTATTGAATCTAAAAGTTCTATACCTCCATTAATATAAGCAATATTATTCATTTTTTTCACCTTTACCTTCTTTATTTTTATTAATATAAATATTTAGAACTTTAATAATTTTAAACGATAGAATTATAAGAAAAACAAGTCCAATTCCTTTTAAAGCCTCCTTAAAAACATTAAGTCCCATTAAAAGATTAAATCCCCATGACGCTTCCATAATAGCTCCCCCTTAAACTTATAATTATATCTATTTTAACATAATTTACAAAATATTACTCAAACAATTAAAAATTGACAATGGACTATAGACAATTATGGAAATTTCTCATCATTAACCTTTCACCCCTGGGGTGCAGTATGACATGTCACTGTATCTGCAATATTAAACTATATTTTATATTATATTGCTTATCTCCATAATACTAGTGTAAAATCATTAATTTTCTTCCGAACTATACTGCACCTTTCAACAATTGAAAATTGACGATTGACAATGGAGAATTATTGATACTTCTCCTTTACATGAGAAGCTTTCAATTGATTTATTTTTAACGAAATTAATTTACAAAATTAATTTCCACCGCAATTGTCAATTGTCCATTCTCAATTTTCCATTGATTAAGTTCCCCAG